>PWGV01000019.1 GCA_003554585.1 Halobacteroidaceae bacterium
GGAATTAAAAACCCTGAGGTTCATTATCCCGTTCAATCCTCCTTAATTTGTTTTTTCAAAAATAAGCAGGGAAAACCCCGCAGGAAAGTCCTGCGGGGTTTTTTCGTTTCATTTAAAAAATTCCAGCCCAGGAAAAGGTAGAGTTGCTAAGGGAAAAATATTAAAGGCCCTCCTTTTGAGAGAACCTTTAGTTTTTTCTATCCTGCTGTTTTACCTGTTAGAGTTAAATTTTTCTGTATGGTTCTAATTGCTTCCATTGTTATAATTCCCAATAGTTTGTCTCCCTTTTCTTTATCAGCAACCTTACTGTTCCCAATGACACCACTGTTAGTCAGGTGATGAAAAGGCGGGACAGAGATTTCTTCCATTTCCAGTATGTTCAATTTCTTTAGATCGCTATTCTCCTCCAGGGAATTTACAGCTCTTTCCATTAAAACTCGCTGCTTTAAAGCTAGAGCAATGGAGGTTTCCCCCTCGCAGGCATGAAAATAATGACCGGATTCGAGAATTTCACTTCCCCTATTTTTAAGGGTATCCCAGTAATAGAAAGGCTCAAGCATATCCCAGTCACAATCTTCACGGGATTTAATAATTGCTTTTTCAATCCCAGGGGCATTGCCCCCGTGTCCATTCACTATTAGAATCCGGCGCACCCCATGTTGATAATAAGAATAAAAGACCTCCTTGAGGACCTGGGAAAAAGTCTCCTCAGAAAGGGAAACCGTCCCGGGAAAAGCCATATGGTGGTGAGAACAACCAACTGGAAGGGAAAAGCTAACCGCCAGGTTTAAACCTTCCTCTTCACCCTTTTTTTGTATTATCCGGGCCAGTTCTTGGGCAGTGTAATAATCATTATCTACTGGAAGATGAAAACCATGCTGTTCAATAGATCCAAGAGGAAGCAAAACTGCATCAAGCCGGGGAATTATATCCCTGATTTCCGGCCAGGTCATCCGGCTAAAATCGAACAACTGCTACACCTCTTTCTGCATTTATTTTAAAAACTGGGGGGAGTTATTGCCCAAACGCTAACTGATTTTCCGGAACCGGGGTTAAAGAAACGGTGCGGGATTGCAGAATCCAGGTAAACACTATCCCCTTCATCCAGAATTACCTTGGTTCCATCCTGGATAATTCCCAGTCCTCCTTCGATAACAAACCCACATTCTTCCCCCTCGTGGGCAATAGTTTCATGGTCATCAATTTCTCCTGGTTCTAATGTAATAAGGAGCATCTCGATTTTCCTACTCATATCCGGGGATAAAAGGCTGTAGGAAACATTGGACTTAGGTAGTTTGAGGGCTTTTCGTTCATCTTTTCGGACAATATCCAAAGTTTGTTTATCAAGTTCAGCGAAAAAAACAGCAAGAGGAACACCGAGGACCCCCGAAATTTTCCAGAGGTTAACAAGAGAAATCTGGGCCTGGCCGTTTTCGACCTGGCTCAAAAAACCATTACTGAGGCCGGTTTTTTCGGCAACTTCTTTTAATTTCATCCCTTTTTCTCGCCTGATATTTTTTATTGTATCCCCTATTTCTTTTAGGTTAATCTCCCTGTCTCCTGAATTGGGTAACAAGAAGGACCCTCCTTTCCAACCGATTTATTCGGACTTTTTATTCAACCCCGCACAGGGATTGAAGCAGCCCGTAATAACCCCTGCACCCCTTTTCCAGTTGATCAATTTCTATATATTCATTATCAATGTGGGCCAGGGTTTCCCGGGAAGGCCCAAAGCCAATGGTAGGAATATTTTCCTCCCCGGCATAATGGTTTCCGTTGGTACAAAAAGAATAATGCCCAAGCTGACCTTCAATCCCCTGTTTTTCCAGGCCCTTTTTAGCCATTTCTACCAGGGGATGATCCCGGTTAATTTCCCAGGGTAGGAGAAATTGTTCTGCCCTTAAAGTAGTTCCGCGCCAGGTTGGCCTTTCCAGGACAGGGAGAGAAATCCCCCACTCTAATACATCAACACCAGTTAAAAGTTCCTCAATTTGACCCAGCACAGCTTCTCTATCTTCCCCTGGTAAGAGTCTGCGGTCAAAAGTCGCCCGGCAGTAGGAGGGAACCACAGAAGCTCCCGGGTAGGGCTCAGAAATAATATCCGTTAATTCCAAAATTCCTTCGCCCAAGAGGGGATGATTTGATGGTTTGAAAGACTTAATTCTTTCAATAATCCTCATCATATCGTAGACAGCATTATGGCCGTATTCAGGGTGGGATGAATGAGCGGGGCGACCAAAGGTTTCAAGAACCACTTCAGCCCTACCTCTCTGGCCGGTATTAATTTTTAAATCACTCGCTTCTCCAATAATTACAAAGTCGGGACTTACTTTTTCGCTAACCTTTCTTGCCGCTACTCCTTCCAGGAATTCTTCCAGCACCGTTCCGCTAATAAAGATTTCTCCGGAAAAATCATCTCCATAATCCTCCCGGAAGAAAGAAACTGCACAGAGCATTGCAGCAAGGGCCCCTTTCATATCAGAAGCTCCCCGCCCGTAAATCCTGCCATCCCGAATATCGCCTGTAAAGGGGTTGTTAGCCCATTTATCAGTATCTTCTGCCGGAACAGTATCCAGGTGGGCATCCAGGAGAACCCGTTTTCCAGGTTCTTTCCCCTTTATTCCTCCGGTAATATTTCCGACTTCATCAATTTCAATGGATTGGAAGGAAAAAAATTCCATAACCTTTTTAATATAATTTACCAGTTCTCCTTCTTCACCAGAAAGACTCTTTACACTGACCAGGTCCTTGGCCAGAAGGCTTAATTTAATTTTCCGATCTTCATTTAGCATCCTGATTCCCCCTCTTATTCCCGGTGACAGGCAACGAAATGTCCGGGTTTAACCTCGCGCATTTCCGGTTCGGTTTCCTTGCAGACTGGATCAATCCTATCCCGACACCTTGGGTAAAAACGACAACCCGGTCCGGGGTTAATAGGACTGGGAACATCCCCTTCCAGAATGATCCTTTCTTCCTTTTTCTTTAAATTGGGCGTCGGAATGGCTGAAATCAAAGCCCGGGAATAGGGATGAAGAGGTTCTTTGAAAATTGTTTTGTAATCAGTCAATTCCACCATCTTTCCAACATACATAACTGCAATCCTATCACTTACATGTTTAACAACGGAAAGATCGTGGGCGATAAAGAGATAGGTTAACTTGAATTCATCCTGTAAGCGGTCCAGGAGATTTAAAATCTGGGCCTGGACTGACACATCAAGGGCAGATACTGGCTCATCCAGGACAATACATTTTGGATTTAAGGCAATCGCCCTGGCGATTCCAACCCGCTGGCGTCTCCCTCCATCGAGTTCATGGGGATAGGAATTAACAAGTCTTGGACTTAAACCCACAACCTCCATTATTTCTGAAACTCTTTCATCACGGTCTTTTTCCTTTTTGTAAACTTTGTGAATATCAAAAGATTCTTTAATCAGGTCGGAAACACTCATCCTGGGGTTAAGGGAAGAAAAAGGATCCTGGAATACCATTTGAATATTTCTCCTGATTTTCTTTA
>PWGV01000088.1 GCA_003554585.1 Halobacteroidaceae bacterium
ACTCGAACCAGGGACCTACCGGTTATGAGCCGGTGGCTCTGACCAACTGAGCTATGGGCCCGTGGCTCCCCGAGCAGGACTCGAACCTGCGACTCGGTGGTTAACAGCCACCTGCTCTACCGGCTGAGCTATCGGGGAATCTACATACATATTATAAGCGACCATACCTACCCCGTCAAGGGTAAAAAATAGGATTTGCTTTATTACAAAGAAAAAAAGCAGGATTTTCCTGCTTTTTATTCCAGGTAATCTTTTAGTTTTTTGCTCCGGCTCGGGTGGCGCAATTTCCGTAGAGCTTTTGCTTCAATCTGCCTGATTCTTTCCCGGGTTACGCCAAACTCACGCCCAACCTCTTCCAGAGTTCTGGGGCGGCCGTCTTCAATTCCAAACCGGAGTTCAAGAACTCTCTTTTCTCGATCGGTGAGGGTCTCCAGAACTCCCCCAAGTTGCTCTTTCAAAAGCATGAAAGAAGCTGCTGTTGCAGGGGCGGGAGCATCTTCATCTTCAATAAAATCCCCCAGATGACTGTCTTCTTCTTCTCCAATAGGAGTTTCCAGGGAAACTGGTTCCTGGGCTATTTTCATTATTTCCCGAACCTTTTCTTCGGAAATATCCATTTCCGCTGCAATTTCTTCGGGTGTTGGTTCTCTATCCAGTTCCTGGAGCAACTGCCGGGAAACCCGGACCAGTTTATTTATGGTTTCAACCATGTGCACGGGAATACGAATGGTTCTTGCCTGATCAGCAATAGACCTGGTAATTGCCTGCCTGATCCACCAGGTGGCATAGGTACTGAATTTATAACCTTTGCGGTAATCAAATTTCTCTACCGCTTTGATCAAACCCAGGTTTCCTTCCTGGATCAGGTCTAAAAAGAGCATTCCCCGTCCCACATATTTTTTGGCAATACTAACCACCAGGCGCAAGTTAGCTTCAACAAGTTTCCTCTTGGCCTCCTCCTCGCCTGCTTCCATCCTTTTCGCCAGGTCAATTTCCTCTTCAGGAGAAAGGAGTGGCACCTTACCAATTTCTTTTAGATACATGCGAACCGGGTCATCCAGTTCGATACTATCAGGAATTTCTATTTCCTCTTCTTCCAGTTCTTTTTCCAGGACGGGACCATCGGTATCTTCAAGAACATCTATATTTTTATCGGCAAGAATTTCATATATCTGCTCGATTTGCTCTGTAGATAGCTTTATTTCA
Organism: Halobacteroidaceae bacterium; assembly: GCA_003554585.1. Classification (GTDB taxonomy): domain Bacteria; phylum Bacillota; class Halanaerobiia; order B1SED10-174; family B1SED10-174; genus T1SED10-26. The sequence continues at coordinate 1,207 of PWGV01000088.1, forward strand.
CCCAGGGAATCCATAATCTCCTGGTATGTCAAATACCCTTTTTCCTGACCCTTGGTAAGGAGGTTGGTCAATTGTTTTGTTTTTTCTTCTTTTTTTTCTGGGGCCACATTATCCCTCCTTCCTCAATCCCCGCTCTTTTTCCAGTATATCTCTATATTCCAGAAGTTTGTTATTTATCCAGAACAGGGGAGGTACACTTTTGCTTTTAATTTCCTCCCGCAGACTTTTCTTTTCCTGGTTAATTTTCTCCACAAGAAATCTTTTAACAAGTTCATTTGTAGAACCCTGAACTTCGTTAAAACGAAGGCGGTTAACAAGTTCAACGATTTCCGGATCTTCTCCCAGTTGCAGTTCAGATACAGACTTTCCGGCCGAAATCAACTGGGCAAGCTCATAATGTTTGGGGCCAACAAAATCCTCGGGTTTAATCTGTGAAAAGACCTCTTCTTCCCCTTCTCCAGCAAGAAGCCGGGAAAGAATTTTTTCTTCCAGAATCTCCAGGACAGAAGAATCCACCTGTCTTTTTATGGTTCTATAACCCCGCTCCTCATTTTCTTTTTTCTTGCCCTTACGCAACTTATTCAACTCTCGTTCCAGTCCACCTGCATCAAGATCCAATTTTTCTGCTACATACTTTAAATAAACCTGTCTTTCAATCTCATTATCTATATTCCCCAAAACCCGGACACATTCCTGCCCCGCTTCTATTCTTCCAGAAGAAGAATCAAGGTCAAATTTCTCGCAAGCCCTGTTCAAAAGGTACTCCAGATAATTTTTACTGCTTTTAACTTTTTCTGAAAAAAAATCCAGCCCCTTTTCCCGGACCGCGTCATCCGGGTCCATTCCTTCTTCAAGTTCAACAATAAATACCTTTAATCCTTCCTGGCGTAAAATTTCCAGGCCCCTTCTCGTTGCGGTCTCTCCGGCTATATCGGAATCGTAGGCAATATATACCCGAGAAGCAAATCTTTTTAGTAACCTGGCCTGATCCAGGGTCAGAGCAGTTCCCAGAGAAGCAACAGAATTTTCCATACCATAAAGATGCAAACTCAAAACATCTGTATAACCTTCAACCACAAGAACGCTTTCTTTTTCCCGGATTGCATCGGCGGCCCAGTTAATACCGTACAGATTGCGACTCTTGGAGTATAAAAGTGTTTCGGGAGAATTAAGGTACTTGGGTTGATCTTTGGCATCTGATAAAAGTCTGCCCCCAAAAGCAATGGGGTGATCCCGGCGATTAAAAATGGTGAACATCAGGCGATCGCGAAACCGATCATAGTACCCTTTGCGGCCTTTAATCACCAGCCCCGCTTCTTCGAGAAAAGCTGGTTGATAACCTTTTTTTTCGAGATATTTAAGCAGGTTATCCCATCCGGGGGGAGCAAGACCCAGGCCAACCTTTTTCGACCATTCCATAGGGTAATCCCTTTTTTCCAGGTACTCCCGGGCTTCAGAACCTGCTTTTGTTTCCAGGAGAATATATTGATAAAAGCGAGCAACAAGGCGGTAAAGTTCAAACATTAAATCCTTTTTGCGCCGGTGAGCTTTTTCTCTCGCGGGGTCAGGGCTTTCTAGCTCAATCCCCTGCTGGCGGGCCAGCATTTCCAGAGCTTCTTTAAAAGGAATATTTTCAATCTCCATAAGAAAATTGAATACATTGCCCCCAGCTCCACAACCGAAACAATAATATAGATTTTTTTCGGGGCTGACAGAAAAGGAAGGGGTCTTCTCCTGGTGGAAAGGGCAAAGACCTTTATAATTCTTTCCTGCTTTTTTTAACGGGACATACTCCCCGACAACTTCAACAAGATCCACCTCTTGCAGGATGATTTCAACAGCATTATCCATAAAATCTCCCCCTGTTAATGGAGGGGTGAATTCTATTCTCCAATTTCATGCACTTCCCTCAATAACTCCTCGGCTTTTTCCTGCATCTGTTCCGGAACCTTTACTCTCACTTCCCCCAGGGGCCCCTGAGTAAAGGGGTGCAGGCTTAAAACCACATCCGATTCCAGGTGGGTTGGAATACCGTTGCTTTCCAGGAAGGATTTAACAACCTCGACCCTGAAAGCAGTATCCTCCCAAACCTGAACCCAGCGGGTTACTTCCTTTTCCAGGAGGTCACAACGATAGATTAAAAACCTCCGCTGGCTTTCCAGCGAAGTAATCCGTCCTTCAATAAAAACAAAACCTGCTTTTTGTAAAGGCGCTGGACTGTACCATGGATCCAGGCCATCACCTCTGGGTGCAGCTTCGATATACCTCCAGTAGTTATTGCGGGCCCACTCTTTCCCTGCCTCAATTAATTCAGCACCAAGTCCTTTATTCCTTTTACTTTCAGAAACCCAGAAACATCCCATAACAAGTGTTTCCTGGTTGAAATAATCATCGACAGCCCTTATCCATCCAATCCGCCGGGCTTCTTCCTTGGGAAAAAAGGTTAACCACCCCAAAGCTTTTCGCCTGGTTAGAGCCACAAGACCAGCTGCTCCATATTTTTTTACCAGGTACTGATAAAAATCTCTTCTTTCTTCTCGCCTTTCCTGAATCCAGTCCAGGTGAGCCTCTGAACCTTTTGGAAACCCGGGAGGCACCTCTTCTATAGGTCGAAAATCCAGGCAGGGAGAATAAAGGCGGTCTAGATTTTCCTGATCAATCGGAATTATTTTCATTCCTTGGAACCCCCCCGTCCCGAATCTTTTCCAGAAATTCTTCTGCCTCTATACTGGCCCGTCCCAATAATTCCCCTTCACAAAAAATAAGGCCTTCGGTTAAAAAGCCTTCCCCCCGGCGAAGAGCTCTTACAATCGAAGGCATTTCTCCGGGAAGATCGTCTTCTTCACCTTCGGCAATTTTCCCGATATCAAAACTTTCGATTTCACAACCTGCAAGTTTGTCGGCGAGAAAGCGAACATAGGGAATCTCTGCCCGAAGACACAGGGGAGAATATAGAAACTGGATTTTCATTTCCAATAACTCCTTTCAGGATTACTGGGACTTGCCTTACCGTATTCCACAAGGATATCAGAAAATCCTTCTTTTTAACTTGGAAACCACGGCCGGGGCAGAAGGAGATTCTGCCCCTGAATCAGAGCATACCGATCAGACATTCCTGCGATATAATCAGCAACAACCCTCTGCTTACCATGGAGGGCTTCCAGTTCCCGGTATTCGGGGGGAAGCCGGCCCATATTGTCCTGGTAGAATTGAAAAAGATTGGCAATAAAGTTAAAGACCTTGACCTCTTCTTTTTTCGCCTCTGAACCTATATATACTTCCTGGAAAAGAAAATCCCGCAGGATGTTGGTTGCTTTCTCCAACTCCGGGCTTTGCCGGATATCCTTGCTGTCCCAGCTGGCCTCAATCATGTCCCTTACCATGGTATCAATTCGCTGGGAATGGTCATTTCCAAGTATTTTCAAAGAATACGAAGGCAGGTTTTCCTGGGTTATAATTCCCGCCCGTAAAGCATCATCGATATCGTGATTAATATAAGCAATCCTGTCTGCAATGCGGACAATTTTACCTTCCAGGGTACTGGGAGTAGTAGAGCCCGTATGGCGGCCAATTCCATCCTTTGCTTCCCAGGTTAAATTTAAGCCTCTTTTTCCGCGGTTGCGAAACTCCAGCTCTTCAACTACCCGCAAAGATTGCTGGTTATGCTTAAAACCACCTTCCACTAGCCGATCCAGCGCTCCTTCTCCGGCATGTCCAAAAGGAGTATGGCCCAGGTCATGGGCAAGTGCAATGGCTTCAACAAGATCCTCGTTCAAAGAAAGTGCCCGGGCGATAGTTCTGCTGATCTGTGATACTTCTAGCGTGTGGGTCAGGCGGGTCCGGTAATGGTCATGTTCGGGAGCAATGAAAACCTGGGTTTTATGTTTCAACCGCCGAAAGGCCTTGCTGTGCAGAATCCGGTCGCGGTCCCTTTGATAGGGGTTTCGAATATCACATTCTTCCTCGGGATAGACCCTCCCCCTGCTTGAAGAACTTAAAGAAGCCTTCGGGGAGAGCATTTGTTTTTCTTTTTTTTGATATTCTTCCCGGAAGTTCATCTTCTACCTCCTTTGCAAAACCAGAAGATATTCGTGGACTTTATTAACACGAAATACGCTGGGATATCCCAGAGGTCGGAGGTTGTTGTATTCCTGGCTTCTATCCCAGATGATAATATCATCAAGTGTGAACCCCACCTCCTGTAGCATCTTGCAGTAATCTATATGCAGCGGGAAAAAATCCTTTCCCTTGCGCAGGTCCATTACTACAACAACCAGGTAACCTCCTTCTACCGTTCCAGAAAAAATCCGAGAAAAAATCAGTTGCTGGACTTTTAAAAATTGTCCATAATCTTCAATGTTACTGAAATCATTCTTATCAGCGCTGTAAGGACGATTTTTTTTGCCATCAGCAGACCTTTTTTGATTCATAATATCCCAGTACGGGGGAGAAGTTACAGTCAGGTTTAAGCTTTCTGAAGGAATTTGTTTGCCCAGCTCCCGGGCATCTCCCCTTAACCATTTAACAAGGGCTCCCTGCTTGTTTAAAACCAGTTCCCTGTTATCCTCTTTTTGGACAGCCCAGTCTTCTCCTGCTCGCAATCTTTGAACCCCTTTTAGCCAGTATTCTTCCCCCAGTTCAAATCCAACTGCAGAAATTCCTTTTTCCATTGCAGCCACGAGAGTTGTAGCAGTACCTCCAAAGGGGTCAAAAATTACCGGCGAAGGTTTTCCCGGGTCTATGTATACCAGGGAACCGATTATTTTTTTGACCAGCTCAACTGGAAAAACCGCAGGATGACCAAGCCTTCTCTCCTCTGGAGATCTGATTGGACCCTGCCAGACACTTAAAGAATTTTTTATCCATTGTTTACCATCAAGGTTATTGGCGCGCCTTCCCACAGCCTTCCCTCCTCGTATAATAATTCTTTACCCAAAAACAAAGCCCTGCTTAAATAGCAGGGCTTTTTGCTTTAACCGCCGCCTGAGCTGCTGCAAGTCGAGCTACTGGAACCCGGTACGGTGAACAGCTAACATAATCAAAATCACTGGCGTGGCAAAAAGCGATCGATTTGGGGTCGCCTCCGTGTTCTCCACAGATCCCAATTTTTAGTTCGGGCTTGACCTTTCTGCTTTCCTCCACAGCAATTTTCATCAGGCGTCCTACTCCCTTTTGGTCCAGGGTAATAAAGGGATTTTCCTCCAGTATTCCATCCTCAAGATAGGTTGGAAGGAATTTGGCTTCCGCGTCATCCCGGGAAAAACCAAACGCAGTCTGGGTTAAGTCATTGGTTCCGAAGGAGAAAAATTCTGCATCTCTGGCAATTTCATCTGCAGTAAGACAGGCCCTGGGCAATTCTATCATGGTGCCAATTTTATACCTTACTTTTCCTTCGGGGTTAATCTTTTCTTCAAGGATCTCCCTGAGTTCTTCTTTTAAAAAGCTCAGTTCCTTGGCTTCGGCAACCAGGGGGATCATTATTTCCAGTTCAACCTCTTTCCCCTGTTCTTCCAATATTTTAGCTGCACTGGCCAGAGCTTCGACCTGCATCCGGTAAAGGGCGGGGAGCATAATCCCCAGCCGGCAGCCCCGCAACCCCATCATGGGATTGGATTCATCCATATTTTTTGTTTTACGGAAGAGTTCTTTTTTCCGGGCTAGTGTCTCCTGATCCCCTGCTTTCTCCGCAGCAAAAATTTCCTGCTGCAAATCGAGTAACTGGGGCAAAAACTCATGCAGGGGCGGATCAAGAAGCCTAACATTAACCGGTTTCCCTTCCATAACTTCCAGAATCTCCTGGAAGTCTTTTTTCTGGTAGGGTAAGAGCTGTGCCAGCGCTTCTTCCTTTTCCTCAGGCGATTCACTCAGAATCAATTGCCGGACCAGGGGCACCCTTTCTTTGCCCATAAACATGTGTTCTGTTCGGCATAAGCCTATTCCCTGGGCTCCAAGTTCCAGGGCTTTCTCGGAATCAGGACCATTATCAGCGTTGGCCCTTATTCCCAGCCGTTTATGTTGATCAGCAAATTTTAATAGTTGGATAGTTGCCGGGGAAAGTTCCGGTTCCTTCAAAACCGCTTCACCCTTAATTACTTCCCCGGTTCCCCCATTTATTGTAATAATATCTCCCTGCTGGATTTCAAAACCACCAATCCAGGCCAGGCTCTCTTCCCGGACAAATTTTATACTCTCGCAACCACATACTGCGGGTTTTCCCATCCCCCTCGCCACAACAGCTGCATGACTTGTCATTCCACCTCGGGCTGTTAAAACGCCCTGCGCGGCAATTACCCCATGAATATCATCAGGCGTGGTTTCAGAGGTTACAAGGATTACTTTTTCCCCCTGTTCCCCCAATTTTTCTGCTTCGTCGGCATCAAAAACAACTACTCCGCTGGCTGCACCAGGGGAAGCCGGGAGACCTTTACCCAGGATTTCATATTCCTGGTCAGCATCCAGCTGGCGGTGCAGGATTTTTTCAAGTTCGGTTGGTTTGACCTTGAGTAAACATTCCTCAACAGAAATCAGGCCTTCTTCAACCATATCTGTCGCAATTTTTATTGAAGCTTCCGCGGTTCTAGCCCCTCGCCGGGTCTGGAGGATAAAGAGCCTCCCCTGTTCTATGGTAAATTCTATGTCCTGAACTTCCCGGTAATGGTTTTCAAGCCTGCGGGCTATTTCTTCCAATTCCTCATATTCCCGGGGAAAATTTGTGCTCATCTCGGAAATATCCAGGGGTGTTCTTATCCCCGCGACAACATCTTCTCCCTGGGCATCTGGTAAGAATTCCCCGTATATTTTCTTTCCTCCTGTTGAAGGATTTCGGGTGAAAAGCACTCCTGTTCCCGAATCCTTCCCTTTATTTCCAAAAACCATGGCCTGGATATTCACAGCAGTTCCGAGATTGTGGGGAATATTATTGGCTTCTCGATAAACTCTTGCTCGCCGGTTATCCCAGGATCTGAAAACAGCTTCCACTGCACCCAATAGTTGTTTCTGGGGATCCTGGGGAAATGGGGATCCGGTTTCTTTTTCAATAATTTCTTTAAAAGAATAAATAAGTTCCCAACTGGCTTTGTTGCCCGCTTTTTCAAAACGGTGATTAAACCGGTAAGCTGGCACCCCTTGAACCACCTCCCCGTACATCTGAATCAGGCGGCGATAGCAGTCAAGGGCAAAACCTTCATCCCCCGTAGAACGGACCAAACCCTCGACGCTTTCATCATTTAAACCTATATTCAAAATGGTATCCATCATCCCAGGCATAGATATGGCTGCACCCGACCGGACGCTTACTAAAAGGGGCTCATCAGGAGCTCCGAAGCTTTTGCCCATGTCTTCCTCTAATTTTTTCAAATGGTTTTCCAGCTCTGGCAATAACTTTTCCAGGAAACCTTCCTGCCTGAGATAGTCCAGACATGCCTGGGTGGTGATTGTAAATCCGGGAGGCACAGGCAAACCCAGTCCCGTCATTTCGGCAAGGTTGGCTCCCTTACCTCCCAGTAATTCTTTTTCCTTTTGGCTGCCCTGGCTAAAATTCTGCACATAATGTTCCAAGGGAATACCCTCCTCTTAGAAATTTTTCAGAACATCTTTTTTGAAATAATCAGGTTTCTTCCCGACAAGATGATGGGCTTTTATCGTCCGGATTGTCCCGGTTTTGCTCCGCATAATAATTGTTTCTGTGGTAGCCCGATCACCGGAAAAACGAACCCCTTCCAGCATATCTCCATCGGTTACCCCGGTAACAGAAAACATCACGTCATCACCGATAACAAGGTCTTCCAGGGTAAGGACCTTATCAATCTCCGTAAAACCCATTTCCCAGGCCCTTTTTATTTCTTCATCATTGCGAGGTTTTAAAATACCCTGAATTTCACCTCCCAAACACTTCAAGGCCGCAGCCGTGAGTACCCCTTCCGGGGCTCCCCCGATTCCCATAAGAACATCGACCCCGGTATCATCCATTGCAGCAGCAATCCCCCCGGCAACATCACCATCGCTAATCAGCCGGATCCGGGAGCCCACTTCTCTGATCTCTCCAATTAACTGGTCATGCCGGGGGCGATCCAGGACAATTACAGTCAAATCCTGCACCCGCATACCCATTGCCTGGGCAATTCTTTCCAGATTTTCCCTGGTGGAAGCTTTTATATCAATACAGCCTTTGGCCCTGACCCCCACTGCAATCTTTTGCATGTAAGTATCCGGGGCTCTAAGTAAGCATCCTTTTTCTGCCGCAGCAATTACCGCCAGGGCATTGGGTAAACCACGGGCAACCAGTCTGGTTCCTTCAAGGGGGTCAACGGCTATATCAATACACGCGCCCCCTTTCTGGGCCCCGATTTTCTCCCCAATATAAAGCATTGGAGCCTCATCCTTTTCCCCTTCTCCAATCACAACCTCGCCATCAATCTGGATAGTATGAAAAACTGCGCGCATGGCATCAACTGCCGCCTGGTCAGCACCCTCCTTGTCACCCTTTCCCATCCAGGGAGCAGAGGCAAGGGCAGCGGCTTCGGTCACTCTTACAAATTCAAGAGTAAGTTCTCGTTCCATCTTAGAATTCTCCTTTCTCCAGAATTAATGTTGCCAGTTCTTCAAGAGATCTCCTTGTAACTTCAAGGGTTAAACAGCCAATCCTATCCATAATTCCCTTACCAAACTCCATTTCCAGGTAAATTCGTTCCAGGTTGGAATATTCTGCAGCCGGCATTTTAATTACTCTGAGCCTCTCCTGCCGGATCAACTGGAGAACTTCAGGATCAATGCTCAGCCCTACAATTTTTTTGCGGGGAAGGGTGAAAAGTTCCCGGGGAGGAATTACTTCCGGTACCAGCGGAACGTTGGCAACCTTGTAGCCCAGGTGGGCAAGGTAAATGCTCAATGGGGTTTTCGATGTCCTGGAAACCCCAATCAAAACCAGGTCCGCCCGGGATAAAGCAGAGAGGTCTTTTCCGTCATCACAGCGAACCGCAAATTCAATTGCTTCTATTTTCTTATAATAATTGTGTTCCAGGGAAGGAACTCCGGAAACTCTCCAGCTTTCTTCATAATTTTCCTCGGGGGTTGAGAGCTTGCTCAAAAAGGGCCCTAGAATATCAATTAAGGGGACCTTTAATTTCCAGGCCTGCTTTTTCACTTCTGCCCGAAGTTCTCCATCAAGGAATGAATGGGCAACAATTGCACCCTTTGCACTGGCACCTTTTAATACTTCCTCAACTTCCTGGGGTAAATTGAGCCCACCAAAATTTTTGAATTCAATTGACCGGCCGGTTAAATTGGCCGAGATAAATTTAACCAATTCTCTGCCGGGGTGTTCTTCACTTTCCGATAGAAGATAAATTACCATATTATTCCCCTTCCCTCGATAAATTGTCCAATAAAAACCTGAAAACTCCCTGCCGGGTTACTCTACCCACCAGGGATTGTTTGTCATCGACAACCGGGACCGCTTCCCGGGAAGCATCCTGCAAAAGTAAAAGGGCCCGGTAGAGATTGTCATCAATTTTCAGTTTTTGATCCTCGGGCAGGCGAACCATAGCCACTTTTACAGGGAGTTCCCTGTTCTCAATGCCCCCCAGCATAACTTTTATTAAATCCTTGGCCGTAACCAAACCAGCAGGCTTATTGTCCTCATTAACCACAAAAAGGGTTTCTGCATCTTCCAGAAAAAGCTGTACCGCCGCGTTGTGAACGGTTGACCCTTCGGTAATAACCACCGGAACACTTTGAACTGCTTCAACCTTTGTACCCCAGAGGAGGTTACTGAGCCACACCGGACTATTCTGGGGATTATGAAAATATCCCACCCTGGGCTTGGCCTCCAAAAGGCGGGCCATTGTTAAAAGGGCGAGATCAGTTCGAAGAGCAGCGCGGGTAAGGTTGAGCCGGCCGGCCAGTTCCTGGCTGGTAATCGGCTCCTCTTCTTTTACAATTTTAAGGATTTCCTTCTGGCGGTCCGTCAACTCCATAGAGAATCCTCCTAATTAGTGTAACACATATTATAATATATACTATACTATTAAGTTTAATCCTGCACAAAAAAACCGGATTTTTTAAAAATCCGGTTTATTTTTCCCGCAGGTATTTTAATATTTCATTCGCTGATTCTTCAACTGATTTATTGGTTACATTAATGATGGGACAGCCCACTCTCCTCATAATATCTGCCGCGTATTCCAGTTCATCATTAATCCTCTTTATTGAAGCATACTGGGCCTTTCGGTTCAAGCCGAGACTTTTCAACCTCTCCTGGCGGATCTCATTTAGCAGTAGCGGATCAATTGTGAGCCCGATTATTTTGTGATCCGGGTTTTCAAACATTAAATCAGGAGGCGGAACTTCTGGCACCAGGGGTATATTAGCTGCTTTGTAGCCCTGGTAAGCAAGATAAACACTCATTGGTGTTTTGGAAGTCCTGGAAACTCCAATTAAAACAACATCAGCAAGCTCTATTCCCCTGGGATCATTCCGATCATCATACTTTACCGTAAATTCTATGGCTTCTACCCTCTGGAAGTATTCTTCGTCAAGCTGGTGGATCAGCCCGGGTTCCAGTCGGGGGTTTTTTCGTAAAAGAACCTCGAATTTATCCATAACCGGGCCCAGAATATCAATATGAGGAAGGCCAACTTCTTCAGCCATCTGGGCCAGTTCTTTGCGCAATTCAGGGTTAACCAGGGTATACGCCAGGACGGTTTCTTTGGGCTTGACTTCCCTGATTATTGTTTCAATATCTTCCTTTGTTTTAACGTAGGAAAACTTCTTAATATTCGCCTCGGGGGCATCAAACTGGCTCAAACCGGCCATAACTACTCCCCGGGCCGTTTCTCCAATAGAATCAGAAATAACGATAATGATGGGTTGCAAAATAACAACCTCCTTTTTAATCAAGGACTATTTGGGTAAGGTCAACGCCCCGGTTTAAGGTTACCTTGATTTTTTCCAGCAGTGCAAGTCTGTTTTTCCTCAACTCTTCTTCTTCGGCCATAACCATGACCTGGTCAAAAAATTCCTCTAGGGGCTGGGCCAGGCGGGCCAGGGCCATAAAAAGTTCTTTATAAGAACCTTGCTTTTCCAGATTTTTTATCTGTTTTTGGAGCTCCTGGAGATTTTCCCATAGGTTTTTTTCAGCCGCCTCTACCAATAGTTCGGGGTTAACCTCTTCCCCTGGAATCCTATTTTTCAATATATTTTGCGCTCTCACAGCAGACTGAACCAGGAAAATAAATTGCTCATCCCCCCTCATCTCTTCAAGGGCCCTGCCTTTATCCAGACCCGATTGAACCTTTAGGTCTCCTCCCGCTAAAACAGCTTCAATTATATCATAGCGGAAACCTTCTTCTTCCATGAGGCGGGCCACTCTTCTTTTTAAAAACTCTTCCAGTTCTTTCAATTTTTCCTGCAGGTTGAAATCCTGTTCTTTGTAAACCCGTTCCAGCATTTCAAGCAGGGTAGAAAGGGGAAGATCAATCTCAAGTCCATGCAAAATTTTAAAAGCTGCAAGGCCCTGCCGGCGCAAAGCCAGCGGATCCTGAGAGCCAGAAGGGATATTCCCGGTATAAAAGGCTGCAGCGATATTATCGAGTTTTTCTGCCAGTCCAAGAACTCTTCCCAATTTAGTTTCCGGGAGACTGTCTTCCTTAAAGCGGGGTTGGTATTGCTCGGCAATTGCCCTTGCTATTTCGGGGTCGATCCCTTCCTGCAAAGCATAGTTACAGCCCATAATTCCCTGTAGCTCAGGGAATTCATCAACCATCTGGGTAACCAGGTCCGCCTTACAGAGGGAAGCAGCTTCCATTCCCTTTTTTATCATTTCCTGGGGCCAATCCAGAAGCTCCCCCAGCTCTTTTTGCAGCATTTGCAGCCGGAAAACTTTTTCCTCCATATTGCCAAGGCCTTCCATGAAGACTACTCGAGCCAGCTCACGGGAATGTTCCCGTAGAGGGATAGCTGAGTCTTCATTGAAGAAAAAGAAAGCATCATCAAGGCGGGCCTGGAGAACCTTTTCATTCCCAAACCTTACCAGTTCTTTATCTCCTCCCGGGCCGGACATGAAGGTAATAAAACCTGGAAGGAGTCCTTCTTCATTGCGGACCGGCAGATAACGCTGGTGTTTCTGCATGGAGGTTATTAAAACCTCTTCGGGGAGCTGCAAAAACTTGTCCTTAAATTGGCCGTTTATCGGCACAGGATACTCTACCAGGAATGTTATCTCCCAGAGCAACTCCTGGTCGTAAACAGGCCTTCCGCCCATTTCTCCGGCAATCTCTTCAGCCTTCTTCTCGATTATTTCCCGCCGGCGATTATAATCGGCCAGGACATAACCTTCTTCCAGCTTTTTAAGATATTCCCAGGGGTGATTTATCTCAATTTTATCTGCTCCCCAGAACCGGTGCCCTCTGGAATATTTACCACTTTTTTGACCGGCAAAGGTAAAGGGGATTATCTTGTCATCAAAAAGGCCCACCAGCCAGTGAATGGGGCGAGCAAAGCGAAACTCCCCATCTCCCCAGCGCATTGTCTTGGGGAAATTAAGGCCCGATATTAATTGAGGAAACAAACCTGCAAGGCACTCTATGGTTGGTTTGCCTTCGTCTTTTTGCAGGGCAAAAACATATTCCTGGCCATTAACCTCTTTAATCTCCAGGTCCTGAGGGTCAACACCCTTACTGCGGGCAAATCCCAGGCCTGCTTTTGTTGGTTCACCTTCTGGAGAGAATGCAACCTTGCGGGCGGGTCCCCTGGTTTCAATCACCTGGGTTTTTTGTTTTTCAGCAATTTCATCAATGATAACTGCCAGGCGCCGAGGGGTTGCATGGGTGTTGATCTCAGAGAATTCGATCCTTTCTTCTTTTAAGGTGCTTTCGAGATTTGCCCTGATCTGCTCCAGAGCAGGTAGGATAAACCGAGCCGGAATTTCCTCCGTCCCAATTTCTAATAGAACCTGGTGTTTTTTCTCAGCCATTTGCTGGACCTCCCTTCCCCTTTAACAAAGGATATCCCATTGCTTCTCTCTGCTCAACATATTTCCGGGCAACCTGCCGGGCCATTTTTCTTACTCTGCCAATATAGGCGTTTCTTTCCGAAACACTTATGGCTCCCCGGGCATCAAGAATATTAAAAAGGTGGGAACATTTTAAAACATAATCATAAGCAGGCAGGACGAGATCCTCCTTCAGGATCCGGTACACCTCATTTTCAAAGCTATCAAAAACCCGGTAAAGCATATCCACATCAGCAACTTCGAAATTATACTTGGAAAACTGGGCTTCACCTTCTCGCTGAACCTCACCATAGGTTACTGTATCATTCCAGTTCAGGTCAAAAAGGCTTTCTTTGCCCTGGATATACATTGCCAGGCGCTCCAGGCCATAAGTTATTTCCACGCTAATCGGTTTAACCTCCAGGCCCCCAACCTGCTGAAAATAAGTGAACTGGGTTATTTCCATCCCATCAAGCCAGACTTCCCAGCCAACACCGGATGCAGCAAGGGTTGGAGCCTCCCAATTGTCTTCAACAAACCGAATATCATGTTTCCGGGGGTCAATACCAAGATCTGCAAGACCCTCCAGGTAAATATCCTGGATTTCCAGCGGGCTTGGTTTCATAATAACCTGGTACTGATAATAATACTGCACCCGGAAGGGGTTCTCCCCATACCTTCCATCAGTTGGTCTCCGGCTGGGTTGAACATAACCCACGTTCCAGGGTTCGGGACCCAGAGCGCGCAAAAAAGTTGCGGGGGTCATGGTTCCCGCCCCTACCTCCAGATCGTAAGGTTCCTGAATTATACAGCCTTGCCGGGCCCAGAATGTATTCAGGCGAAAGATCAATTCCTGAAAATTCATTGCCAAAACCTCCTTAACTTTTTTCCCACAAGAAAAAATAAACCCCGTCCCTCCAGGGACGGGGATTGTTCCCCGCGGTTCCACCCTGCTTAATCCATAAGCAGAT
>PWGV01000161.1 GCA_003554585.1 Halobacteroidaceae bacterium
ATAAAACTGGACAGATTAAAAGCAATGAACCAGTAAAAATTAGATCTCTTAAATGGTCTCTTCCCCTTATACCGGACATATCTCAAGGATTACTTTTAATTTCCGCGAGTTTATAGTTTTTCCTAGTTCCTTTGGGGAAAATATTAATTGGAGCTTTTCTGGCAGCTTATTTTCCCCTGGTTGTTTTCTTTGATTTTTGCAACCAGGGGTTTATTCATCACATGGGGGCAACAGTTTTTGAGTTATTAGGCCAGGGAAAAAAAGAACCTGAAAAAGGTTTTAGGGGGAGCAAAGCTCAGTTAAATGTAGCCCTTAAAGCCATACAGGATAATAAAAAGAATAGGTACTCTTCGGTCCAGGAATTTTTTTCTGAATGGCTTGCTGCACTAGAGTAAGCTCAGGTTGGTCGGACAGGTTTTTCGCCAAAGATGGGTTTAAGAAACCGCTTAGGAAAACGGGAATATGTTAAAATAAGATGATAAAGGGGAGAAAATTAAAGAGGTTAATCAAATATTAAATTTTTTTGGGAATAAAGGGGTTTTCCAGCAAGAATTCGAATTATAGATAGGTAATTTTTTTGCAAGCAAGGGGGTAAATTATGCAAGCAACATTTAGAAATTATGTTAATGATAAACGATTTGGTAGCGACTACCATAAAGTAGTTGATTTCCTAAAGCGGATAAATCAAGGTCAAGTAATTACTCCCAACTTCTTATGGGGAAGATGGGTCTGGATGATAAGTCGTCCAGTGGATAATGAAGAGCAAAGAAACTTAATCAGATTATGGGAAGATGCTGGGAAAATTGTTGCCCTGGCAACTTTTGAACTAACATTTGGAGAAGTAATTATTTGCGTGGATAGGGAATACCGCCACCTGCTCAAGGAAATTATTTTATATGCAAAAAATGAGCTTGCAGTGGATGGAAATTTATCGATAATAATTAATGACAATGACAGGGAGTTCCAGGCTGTAGCGGCAAGCAATGGATTTCGTCCCTTAGAGGAGAAGGAAAGCGTTGCAGTGTTGGACTTAAAACAAGATTTTAACTATAATTTGCCCGAAGGTTTTGGAATTACAAGCATGGCCGAAAACCGGGATTTAAATAAGTACAATATTGTAATGTGGCGAGGTTTTAATAACCAGGGGGAACCGGATCAAAGTGAAGAGATGATTGAATGGAGAAAAACCATGTTAAGCAGTCCCCACCTTACCCCGGAAATTACTCTGGCTGTTGTGGCTCCAGATGGAAAATACGCCGCCCATTGTGGGTTATGGCATAATGTTGGAGATAAATATGCCTATGTTGAACCGGTTGCAACAGACCCGGATTACCGTGGAATGGGCCTGGGCAAAGCAGCCATATACGAAGCGGTTAGAAGGGTAAAGAAATACGGTGCAAGGGAAGCATATGTTGTTTCCTCCCAGCAGTTTTATTACAATATCGGGTTCCGACCCCATACAACAGAAACATGGTGGAAATTAAAGCGATAGAATAGGGCAAAACATTTTCGGGGAAAATTAAGACAAGAAAAAAAGACAGGTGCAGGAAAGGGGAGGAGATCCATTGCCAGGCAAAAAAGAAACTAATGAAATAGGGTGGAATCTGGAAAACAGTTATGCCCAATTACCAGATTTGCTCTTTACCCGCCTCAAACCAACCCCTGTATCCTCGCCTGAGTTAGTTTTTCTAAACCATTCCCTGGCAAAAGCCCTGGGCTTGAATAAAGAAGGGTTATCCAGTGCAAAGGGTGTCGATGTGCTTGCGGGAAACCATGTGCCTGAGGGAGCATTACCGCTTTCTCAAGCTTATTCGGGACATCAATTTGGGTTTTTTACGACCCTTGGAGATGGTCGGGCTCAACTGCTTGGTGAGCAGATAACCCCCAGGGGTGAACGGTTCGATATTCAGCTTAAAGGATCTGGAAGATCTCCTTACTCCCGCCAGGGTGATGGTCGTTCACCTCTTGGGCCAGCACTGCGCGAGTACTTAATCAGTGAAGCAATGCATGCCCTTGATATTCCAACCACGAGAAGCCTTGCGGTGGTAAAAACTGGTGAGTCATTAATCCGGGAAACTGTTCAAAGCGGTGCAGTTTTAACCCGGGTAGCTTCTAGCCACCTGCGAGTTGGTACTTTTGAATATGTATCCCGAAGGGGTTCCACAGAAGACCTCCAGGCCCTGGCTAATTATGCATTGCAACGGCATTTTCCAGAATTTGATTCTGAGGAGAATCGATATCTTTTTTTGCTGAAGGAAGTAATCAGGCGTCAAGCAGATTTGATTGCCAGATGGCAGCTGGTTGGTTTTATTCATGGGGTAATGAACACTGATAATACGGCTATTAGCGGAGAAACTTTGGATTACGGACCCTGTGCTTTTATGGACACCTATGATCCCGCAACCGTTTTTAGCTCAATTGACATTCAGGGGCGGTATGCTTACGGTAATCAACCACAAATTGCGGCATGGAATCTTGCCCGTTTTTCTGAAACCCTGCTACCCCTTCTGCATAAGAATCAAGAAAAGGCTGTCCAGCTGGCCCAGGATGCGATTTCAGATTTTACTGATTTGTACAACTGCAAATGGCTTGCGGGAATGCGAGCAAAGCTGGGTATATTCAATAAAGAGCAAAATGATGAAATTCTCATCAAAGACCTGCTCAGCTTAATGCAGAAACATTGTGCAGATTTTACTAATACTTTCCGTGCATTAATGTTTGATGAGGCGGAAAAAGAAGAGCTTTTCAAGAGTGAAGAGTTTGCCAAATGGCAGGAACGATGGCGGGCCAGGTTAGAAAGACAGGAAGACCCCAGGTCCTCCAGTCAAGAATTGATGCGCAGGACCAACCCCGCACTTATCCCCCGCAATCACAGGGTAGAAAATGCCCTGAATGCTGCAGTGAATAATGGAGATTATAAGGAGATGGAAAAGTTGCTCAATGTTCTTGAAAAACCTCACACCCACTTTCCTCAACCTGAAGATTACTACACCCAGCCGTCAAAATCGAAACATCCTTACCGAACATATTGCGGAACTTGAAGCAAAATTATGCAAACTGTCAACCCTATCCTAACTCCCACGAAAAATTAAAGGTTTTTAGCTTCCTTAGGCTATCGGTGGACAAAGGAGAGAAAAAAAGCAGCTGGGATGAATTATTTTAAGATTGGGCGAAGGTAATATTGCAAAACCTAGAAAGTGACTACCTAAGAAAAAAGCCGCAATAAAGCGGCTTTAATTTTCAAAACAGTCCAGGCACAATTTCTGGTCCTCCTGCAGGCGAATGAAGGGCTCAGCCGTCCCTTCCCCGCAGTTCTCGCATTCTATGGTATTAAAAATGCTAGCCCCCGCCGGGGAGGGGAAATGCGGGGTTTTTAGGAGAAAGAGATCCCGTGGGTCTTCCTTGAGGATGGCCTTTATCTTCTCCTCTCTTTCCCCCTGCCACTCCCTTCTTTTTAAGACAAGACGCCGGCCCTCATCACCCTGCCCCTGGAAAAAAGAGTAGGCACTTTTCCCGCGGGGCCTGTAAATTAAATTGCCCTTTCCAAAAGTACATCCCAGGAGGAATTGAATGGCGTCAACTCCACAGGCATCATTTTCTGTGACGCAAATTATCTCTTCATCTTCGGCCCTCTTTAGTCCAAAATAATCGCTAACCAGGCGGGCGGCCTGAAAACCAAAAGCCAGGCCTGGACAAGCATGGCCGTGAAATTCTACGCATTTCTCCCATAAATCCATTTTCATAACCTCATCCTCCATTGTCGGATCTTTTTTTCGGTATTAGTTTTCTTCCGACTTCCATCAAAACCTGACAAACTTCCTGCAGAGGCATATTCTGCTCCCGGGCATAACGGGAGCATTCTTCATATTCGGGGATAATTTAATTACCTTCCCATTCTTCTTGCCGACCTACAGGGAAAAGCTCCCAGGCAAGCAATTATCCACCCGGTTTTCCCTATCCAAAGCTGGATGCTCCAACTGATATCTCCGGAGACCCAGGGTGCTGGTTTCAGTAAATATAATTTCTTTAAGGGCTCCCGCTTAAAATTTCCTATGTGGCCGGGGTGGGAACGGGTATTAAACCGTGCTGAAATTGGACAGAACCGGTCCTCCCACCAAGAGGTAAGACATATATCCCATCAATATTAAGGTAGCCAAAGCACAAGGGGGCTCCAACTATGTCGATTATGGAATCCACCGCCCCCGCTTCATGGAAATGGATTTTTTCCTGGTGCTCATTATGGACTTTAGCCTCTGCAGGGCCCCAT
This sequence comes from Halobacteroidaceae bacterium, assembly GCA_003554585.1. Classification (GTDB taxonomy): domain Bacteria; phylum Bacillota; class Halanaerobiia; order B1SED10-174; family B1SED10-174; genus T1SED10-26. Next base: position 4,268 of record PWGV01000161.1, read on the forward strand.
CAAGGGTCATTCCACCTCTCTGCAACTCTTGCCGAATTTCCCTATTTCCCTTCTCTTCCCAAATTATTTTTTCCGGAATATTAATTATTTTAGGGGGATTCTTCCTTGCTATCCTAATTCTGGATGCAAATTATAATTGAAGCCAGGAGGTATACAGTATTCTTTCTTTCTATACAGAATTCCTCCCCGTGGTGGAATTTCCGAAGAGGGGAAAGATAGTCTAATTGATTTTGGGGAGGGAGGTTTGAATTCCTCACTGGTGTTTCTAAAGCAAGATTTTTGGAAAATTCAATTAATTTTTACTAATTTAAAGGAGTAAAATTCATTTTATAAACAGACCGTTTTAGGGATCGTGGTTTGGGCTTTTTTAATACTTATGGGTTGCGAGGGTTTACCCGGTGGGGAAAACTTCACCCTGGTCATAACCCAGAATGATCCTTTTGTTGGAGAGGTTTCTGTTAATCCTCTTCAGCTAACTTATCCAAAAGGTACGGAAGTAACTTTGAAGGCTGAGGCAAATGAAGGCTGGAATTTTATTGAGTGGACGGGGGATGCTTCGGGACAAGAGGATGAAACTACTGTAACAATGGATTCAAATAAGGTGGTTGAAGTGTACTTTGAAGTTAACGATGACCCAGGTACAGGTTTCGCCGGGGGAGAGGGGACAGAGGAAAAGCCCTATCTTGTTGGAACCTCAGAGCAGTTGGCTAAACTAAGAGATGAAAGTAATTTGGATGGATTTTTCAAGCAAATTGCTGATATAGATTTTGATTCAATTACCATTACCCAAAATGAGGGTTGGGAACCTATTGAGGATGAAGATAATAAGTTTTCCGGGACCTATGACGGTAATAATAGGAGGATTAGAAACCTGACAATTTACCGGCCGGGAACGGAATTTGTTGGTCTTTTCGGGTACACAGATGATGATTCAATTATTAGGAATGTTGTATTACGATCAGTTAATATTGTTGGGGGTAGAAATACAGGAGGGCTTGTTGGATTTAATAGTGGAGAAATTCTGAACTGTTTTGTTGATGGGACTTTAACCGCCTTAAAGGACGATGGCAACAGTCTTGAAAGAAAAGTAGGAGGCTTGGTAGGAGAGAATTATGGTGAGATTAAAGATAGTGGTGCAGACGTTGATGTAAAGGGTGAAAAAGAAGTTGGAGGATTTGTTGGGGATAATGATTTCGAGGGAGTTATAACAAATTCTTATGCTAAAGGAGAAGTGAAAGCAGAAGAAGTGATTGGAGGATTTGTTGGGAATAATTATGGGTTGATTTCAGGCAGTTTTGCTACTGGAAAGGTAAGTACAATTAATTATGACCCTGGTGAAAATGGTTATGAAGTAGGTGGTTTTGCGGCTTATAATGAAGGGGAAATAATTAATTGCTATGCAACTGGGGATGTTTTCGGGGATGAGTGTGATATAGGTGGGCTGGTTGGTCACAACAAGGGAGGAGAAATAATAGGATCTTTTGCCACCGGAGATGTAACAGGCCTTGAAGATGTAGGAGGTCTTGTTGGTCGTAATAGCTTTGGGGCAATAATTGAGAATTGTTATGCCTGGGGCAATGTCTCGGGGAGTGGGTATATCGGCGGATTGGTAGGGTTTAATGAGAAAACAGGCCAAGATTTGGATTCTAAATATTCAGTAATTGATAAGTGTTACTCAATTGGAGAGATTATAGGAGATGGAGGTGGACTCTTAGGAAGATCTATTTCGCCTTCGGTTTATGATAGTTATTGGGATATTAATACTTCGGGTAAAAATGAATCCGTCTTTGGCGAGGGTAGGACAACCAAACAGCTTCAGGCAGGAACCCCGGATGATGTCCTTGATGCTGACGGAAATCCAGACCCCGATGGAGATGAAATTTTTGAAGAATGGGATCCCGCGATATGGGAATTTGGGAGATCCAGTGAATACCCAGCCTTAAAAGGGACTCCGTAAGGAAAATATTTAAAAGGGATAAAAGTTAGTAGTACTTTTTGGGAAGGGAATATAAAAAAAGTTTAAGGAGACAAAAAATATTTTTCGCTTTTACTGAACCGCTTTAGGGCGGTTTTTTCATTGTAGAATTTTACTCCAGGTTTAATAAATTCTATAATTAGGAAACCAAAAACACAAAAATAAACTGGAGAAAAAGAAGTTTGGAAAAGCATAAAAAACCATGGGGAATTCTATGATGGAAAGTAACCAGACCAAACAGAAATAACTTTCCTTGATGGTTTTTGAAAGTCGATATCATATTACAATGATTAGAAATTTATACAGGCATTGTAGTAAAGTGAGGTTTATTATGTTAAAATTTAGAAAATACAACTAAGAATGTTCCTAAAAGAGCTTGGTGCATTAAAAAGTAATTATAAAATAGAATTTAAGGAAATGCTTCATTTCAATGGTACTGATTTTATCCTGGAAATTGTTTAATGGAAAAGGAAGTGATGTAACCGTGAAGACCCTATGGATTTTTGGAAATCAGTTAAACGAAAATTTGGAGGGCTTTAAGGAAATGGACCCCCAAAGGGATGTGATCCTTTTAATGGAATCGAAGGATCGATCCCTTTGGAAAAAGGAGCATAAACAAAAACTGGTTCTGGTGTTTTCTGCCATGCGCCATTTTACCAGGGAATTAAAAAAGAAGGGCTATGAAGTTGATTACCGGGAAGCAAAAAACTTTTCCGAGGGGTTAAAAGACCACCTTGCTGCCTATCCCTCCAGGGAATTTCTTATCCATGAACCTACGGATTATCGAATCAAAAACATTATTGAGAAAGAACTGGGTTCTCAAGGGAATTTAAAGATCAAAATTTTAAGCGAGAAACCGTTATTTCTTGTGGGAAAAAATGAATGGGAGTCTTATCTTCCCGAGGGGGGATCGTGGAAGCAGGACGAGGTCTATAGAAAACTCCGTAAAAAGAAAAAAATCCTCCTGGAAGAAGGCCGTCCTCTTGGGGGCAAATGGAGTTTTGATACTGAAAACAGGAAACCTCCCAAAAAGGGATTAAGCTTTCCTGAGCCTTTAGAATTCACCCCGGACAAAATCACCCGGAAGGTTATGGAAAAAGTTGAAAAGGAATACCCCGATAAATTTGGAGACCTTGATAATTTTTCATGGCCGGTTACACGTGAAGACGCCCTAAAAGCTCTGGAGCAGTTTATCGAGGACCGCCTTGCCACCTTCGGAGACTTCCAGGATGCAATGATGGAAGGAAACCCCTGGATGTCCCATTCACTAATTTCCGGAGCTATCAATATCGGCCTGATTACACCGGAGGAAGCGTTGAAAAAGGCGGAGAATGCTTATCATCAGGGCCGGGCATCATTATCAGCAGTAGAAGGGTTTATCCGGCAGATAATGGGATGGAGGGAATATATTCGGGGAGTTTACCTGCGAAGAATGCCCGAGTATGAAGAAGTTAACTTTTTTGACCATCAAAATCCGCTACCTTCTTATTACTGGACCGGTGAGACAAAGATCAACTGCGTGTCGACAGCGGTGAAAGAGGTCATCAAAAGCGGATACAATCATCACATTCAACGGCTGATGGTTCTTGGAAACTGGGCGAACCTTCTTCGAGTTAAGCCCCAGGAAGTTTCCGATTGGTTCCTGGAAGCCTATGTGGATTCTTACGACTGGGTAGTGCTGCCCAACGTGTTAGGGATGGCTCTTTATGCGGATGGAGGGTTAATGAGCACAAAACCCTATGTGTCTTCGGGTCAATATATTAACCGGATGAGTAATTACTGTGGATCCTGCCACTTTGATATCAAGGAAAAAGTAGGGGAGAAGGCCTGCCCCTTCCATTCCCTTTATTGGACTTTCCTAGAAGATCATCGGGAACTTCTTAAAGATAACCCCAGGATGAAGTTGATGTATGCCAACTGGGATCGACAAGATAAAAAGCAAAAAAGCAACCTTCTTAGAAGAGGCCGGGAACTATTAGATGAAGCGAAAAATACCCCGGATTATAAGTAATAGTCCCGGGGAAAAACCTTAAATTAAAATTATTTTTTTATAACTGATTTTTTGCCGCCTTTAATAGGCGGTTTTCATTTTTTAGAACTTCACTCCAGGTTTAATAAATGCTATGGACTGAAAACAACACCCGGAAAATTAGAAAAAGCCGATCTTCAAAGGGAAGAACCGTCTTTAATAACCCAATGGGAAGTAAGTTTTATCATAAATCCTGTTTCCCACTACCTTAAAACCAAAAACAGGATAATTGCTGCAATCATTACTGCCCCATTTGGTATGAGGAAAAATTGATACAATTTCCCAATATCGCATTTAAAATAGTCCTTGGTTAAAATCATGCACAGGTGCACAGGAGAAACCAGATAACCAACTACTCCGCTTAAATAAGCAAAACCAACATAAATAATATAATTTTCCATTGGAAACATTGGCAGAAGCAATGGAAAAGAAATTCCAATATTAGCAGTATTTGATCCGGTAAAAAAGCCACCAATGAAAGGAACAAAAATCATTAAAAAAGGTAAGGGGATCCCCTGTTCCTGGAAGAAAAAAGCTACCTGTTCAACAGCTCCCCCCATTTCAAGAACATCCTTAAAATAAATTATTGGGAAAATGGCAAGGAAAATGTTCCAGTTAACTGACTTAAACAGGAAGACAACATAGCGAAAAAACGGAAGTTTTTTTTCCAGCCAGAGATATAAATAAACAAGCAGAATACCTGCTCCTAAAGCCAGGGGAAAATAGATATCGAAAACCAAACCAAGTATAATTGCCAAAAGCATGGGCCCCAATGCTTTAAGCAAATTCAAAAGCGAAACCGGGCTAATACCTTCATAATTATCATTCTTTCCCCTGCCCCTGCCTCGGAAAAGAATAAAAAAGGTAACAAAAAAAGCCACCAGGGCCAGTGGAAAGTTAAAGGCTACTATTCCCAGGGGATTAACCTGAGCAAGCTGAGAAGCAAGGATCATACTTGGAATTAAAGGAAAAATCAAATGCCAGAGATGACGAAACATTAAATTCGCAAAGGTTTTTTCTGCTGGGTTCATTTTTTGCATATTTCCTAATTCCCCGACCATGGGGGCTGACAAAATCGCCCCCCCGGGAAACATTAGCATGCCAATTAAAGAAGGCAATGTGACCATAATTATCCGGGTATCCCGGATAATTTTTTGTAGGTTTTCAATTAATAAAGTCAGCAACCCCGCTTTTTCCATTATTTTCCCCAGGGCCGAAACAAAACCGATAGTGAGTGCAAGTTCCCATGTGGTTGAACTGGAAAGGGTAAGGAGAGCCACTTCAAGCATTGGACTTCCGAAAAGCCCTCCACCAATTGCGCTAATAATACCTCCAGCTAACATAGCCAGACCAATTGGGACCTTCCAACGGATTAACCCAAGAATTATAAAAAAGCTGAGGACAACGCTGACCACCGGCAACATCTAACTGCACCTCACAATAAATAAGCTGGGATTATTATAGACCTGTTTTTCTTTTTCTTCGTACAGAAATTATTACCGAAAATTCCTACCGGTTTAAAGCAATGTTCTTTCTTTTAAAAAATTATTTTTTAGAATATTTGGGGGAGAAGAGCAGGAGATTTTTTAAGTTTTCTTATATTTGCAGTTCATTTTTCAGCTTCCAGTAAATTTCCGTTCCTCGAAAATTGCCGTTCTTTTGGATATGATCAAAAGCTGTATTACCTTTTCTATCTTTTACTTTTGCATCCACCCCTGCTGCAAGAAGGGTCCGGATTACAACCTGTTTTGTATTATTGTTTGCTGCCCACAAAAAAGCGTTCATTCCATTTAAATCCCGGGCATTTACATCTGAGCCTGCTTCAATAAAAAATTTTATTATCTCCGGGTTTTCATTTCCCATTGCTGCAAACATTAATGGCGTGATTCCGTTTTGGTCTTTTTCATTTACTTTAGCTCCGGCTTCAAGGTAGGTTTTTATTATTTCTGGATTTTGATTCCGAGAAGCAAACATTAACGGCGTTCTTCCTACTTCATCTTTATCATTAACTCTCGCGCCAAGCCGAATTAAAGTTTTTATTACAATTGGGTTAGTATTTGCCCCTGCTGCCATTAAAGGTGTAATTCCAAAGCTGCCTCGGCCGTTAACATCCGCTCCCGCTTCTTCAAGTAATTTAATTACCCGGTGATCTTCGTTTTTCATTGATGCATAAATCAAGGCAGTCATGCCGCTTTCATCTTTTTCATTAACATCCAGCCCCTGAGCAATAATTCCTTTTACTTCACTGGGAACTGCTTTTTTCATTGTTTTTAACAGGGGTAGTTTCTCCATTCCCTCTCCTCCCCCAAAATTTGTTTTCTTGAAGTTTTGAGGATAATTTTTATTGGATCAGCGGAAAAACATAATACTGAGATTAGCAAATTCTAAAAAATATCCCTGGAAAGATCTTGTAAATCAAAATTGTTGCACTAGGATCCTGAGAATTTTCAAGTTCCCTTTGCCTTTTTGGACTCCTTGATTATGGAGTAAACGGTAAACCCAATGCTTAAAAAAGTGGCCACAATGAAAAACAAGGATATCGGGCTTCGCCAGAAAATTCCTAAATCCCCACCACTTATGAGAAGGCTTCTTCTAAATCCTGCCTCAAATATTGGCACAAGGTAAAAGGCAATAACAGTTGGAAGAACGGGGAAGCCCGTCCTCTTCATGAAAAACCCGAGGATCGCAAAAATGAAAACCAGACCAACATTAAACATGCTTCTTTGAATGCTGTAAACGGCCACGGTCGAAATCACCAATATGCAGGGAAAAAGAACGGCCGGAGGAACTTTGAGGGCCTGCTTTGCAATCCTAACAAAATAAGGTCCAATTAAGAAAAGAAGGACATTAGCAAGAATTAAAGTTATCAGCAGGGCAAAAATCATTCCTGGCTGTTCCCGCATAATAAAAGGACCGGGTGTAATACCCTGCATCATAAAAGCAGCGTATAAAACTGCAGCGGTAGCACTTCCAGGGATACCAAGAGCCAATAACGGGATTAAATTAGCCCCATTAACCGCGCTGTTTCCAGATTCAGAAGATACCATCCCCTGCATCAAGTTTTCCCTGGTTCCCTCTTTATACTTGGAAATTCGCTTGGCCTGGGTATATGCAACAAACCCTCCTACTGTGCTTCCCAAACCCGGCACAGCACCAATAAAAAGGCCAATAATTCCCCCCCTTAAAACCGAAGGAAAAATTACTTTGGCGTCAGACCTGGTTAACTTATCCTCCCTGGGTTTTTCTCCTTTTTCCAAATCTTTTTGCTCAATTTCTTTACTTTTAGCCGTTACCTTTCCTAAGCTAAATTTGCAGTAAATTTCGGAAATAACCAGTAACCCCACCAAAAAAGGAACCAATCTAATTCCGTCCTGCAAGCGGAGCAAACCGAAAGTAAACCTTTCGGTAAAAAGAAAGGGGTCTCTACCAACGGATCCCAAAATAATTCCCAAAGAAACTGATACCATCCCCTTAGCGGGGTCATCAAGAACAACCATTCCCACAATAGTCAGGGCAAAAAGAATTATCATGGAATTTTCTGCAGGCCCTACTCGTAAGGCCAACATGGCCAGGGGAGCTGCGGATACCAATAAAACTATGTCACTCAGCAGATCTCCTCCTACCGATCCGTAAAGAGAGCCCTGTAGGGCTGAACCCGGATAACCTTTTTTTGTTAGGGCGTGCCCGTCTATGGTTGTTATGGCAGCAGAAGCCGAGCCGGGCATATTAAATAAAATTCCGGGAATACAATCACCATAGTAACTTCCCTTGGAAAGAGCCATCAGGGCAACTAACGCTACCAGGGGCGACACATGATAGGTAAAGGGAAGCAAAATGGTCATCCCCGTAAGAGCCCCCATTCCAGGCAAGGATCCTACAAAAAGCCCTAAAATTAAGCCAAATAGGACTGCTAAAAGATTTACCAGGGTAAATACCATATCCAAAGAACCAATGAATTCCTGAAACATTTTCTACCCACCTCCTAAAAACAACAATTGTCGGATCTTCAAATTGATAATTTTCTAAATTAAGTTTTGATTAGAATAAAAACCCCCTGGGAAGGCGAATATTCAATCCATAATCAAAAACCAAATAAATGAAAAGGAGAAAAATTGGAATTACTAATAAATGCTGTCTTTTTACGCCAAGGTAAAGCATTAGAGTTCCCAGCATAAAAAAAGCAGAAACAAAAAATCCTATCGTTTCCAAAAGGAAAACAAAAGCTCCATGAACCCCGATGAGAACAATTGGTATTTCTTTCAGGGCCAGGGTAACCTTCTTTTTTACTTTCCCAAAGGAAAGAATAAAAAAATGAGCCAAACTTGAAATAAAGAGGATCCCAGTTCCAATTCTGGGAACCAAACCTTCTTGAGCTCCAGGAGCAAAGGTGGGAATAAAGTAAAACCACAAGAAAAGAGCAAGGGCCATCAAACCTATAGAAACTATTTTTTCCAAATAATATTTTCTTTGTTCTTCCACGTTTTGTCCCCCCTTTTCCACCAAAATACTAACCTTTAAAATAGGGACAGGAGCCATCCCCAAAAAAAATGGGGATGGCCTGTCCTTTTAATCCAACTTATTTCTTTTTCTTAGTCACCATACTCTTCCATATAGCTGGTAACAATGTCGCTGACCATTCTTGCTCTTTCTTCAAATTTTTCTCCGGTCATAAAGGTAACTTCATACCCGGCATTGGCGTATCTTTCCTGGACTTCTTCGGTTTCCAGGGCATATTTAATTGCATCTTCCAGCTTTTGTCTTCTTTCTTCGGGAATGCCCTTAGGAGCAATCATACCCATCTGGGAACCAGGAGTAAATACTTCTGCGCCAAGGTCTACCATACTGGGGACTTCAGGATATCCGTGATGATCAATATTAACATCACTCAGAACGAACAAGGGGTTTAAGTCTCCTGCTTCCATGGCATCCCAGGCTGGGGAACCTATGGTAGCTTCACCCAGGGGAACGTGTCCTCCAATTAAAGCTGCAGATAGTTCAGGGGCTCCCCCAAACATTACAACGTTAATATCCAGTCCCTGCTCATCCAGGAATGACTGAACCACCATTTGATTGAAAGCACTTCCGGAGATCCCGAAGGACAGAGTTCCGGGGTTTTCTTCTGCATATTCTCTTACTTCTTCCCAGGTTTCAAAATCCCCGGAGAAAGCTACTCGATGGGTACTCATATACAGAGCAACAAAATCATAGTTATCAATATGACTTTCTTGCCCATGGATGTGGGGATTAGCACCGGAAGCAATTGTTCCTGCACCCATCACTGTATACCCATCTGCTTCCTGTTCTACGAAATATTCTTGAGCAACCAGGGAAGAAACACCGGGCATGTTTTCAAAAACCAATGGTACACCAAGGTACTCCTCAATTTTATCCTGCAGGTACCTGATTGCCAGGTCAGTTGAACCACCTGGGTTATAAGGGACTATTACAGTAATTTCTCTTTCTGGCCAGTCATCAGCCGAAACCGTTCCATTGGTAAGACCTGCAAACATCAACATGAAAGCCAGAATCCCAACAAAAAAGCCTAGGGACATTTTTCTCATAAATTAACAACCTCCTATTTTTTTCTAAAAATTAATCAAGACCCTTTCTTCCTACTCTTTTTTGATAACACCTCCCCCAATAATTATTTAGGAATTTTCTTTACCCTTTTTCAAACCCTTTTGGCCAAAAAGACCCGGGTCATAGCCCAAAATTCGAAATAACCAGGCTATCCCGAAACCCACAAGCAAGGGCCGCCAATCCATTAAATAAAAGGACAAAACCGAAGTGCTCCCATATACTGCTGCTAAATATAAAGCACCAATTTTTCTATAATAGATGAAGTTAACAATCAACCCGACAGTCAAGAAATAGAATATTAACTGGATTATATACAAAAGGTAAACCAACTTGTTTGCCTCCCTGGCTTGCAGGTAGCCTTTTATTATTTGTGCCTAATATAAAATGCAACAACCATGCCAGTTTTATTTTTTTGGCGAAGAAACCCTGCTATCTAAGCTCAATTAGTTTTATGTTTGTTTAAACCCCGGACCAAAAAACAAAAAAGTTCGCGGTAGCGAACTCTCTGTTCTTCATCTCGAACAGACCTGAAATTTCCATTTTCCAAGACATGACCTGTTCAATTTTTTTTACACCTGTCGTCTTTAGAACTTTTATGGGTTATGAGGATTTTAGGAGTGTTTTTTTATGCCGTATTTTTTTAGTTTCTTATAAAAGGCGGTTTTTCCTATTTTTAGAAGCTCCATAGCCTGACTTCTTGAACCTCCCGTTTTAGTCAGGGCTTCTTCAATCGCTTTTTTTTCAACCTCCTCAACCAGGGATGCCAATGATGTTAGTTTTTGAATTTGAATACAATTATCTTCCCCTGAGATCCCTTTTATGGAATTTCCCTGGGGATTATAAATGTCTTCTGGCAGGTGTCCGGGGAAAATAGTATCGCCAGGAGCCATATTAATTGCTCTTTCCAAAACATTTTCCAGTTCCCTGATATTCCCATTCCAGTGGTGATACAGAAGGCTTTGCAAGGCCTTCCCGGAAACTTCCTTAACCGACTTGTTCATTTCCTTGGATATTTTCCCTACAAGAAAATTCACAAGGGGGAAAATATCTTCTAAACGCTCCCTGAGGGGTGGAAGAAAAATGGGGATAATATTAATTCGGTAAAAAAGGTCTTCCCTGAAGTTTCCTTCTTCGATTTCCTTTTCCAGGTCCTTATTGGTTGCAGTAACAACTCTTGCGTCAAGCTTTACTGGTTCCAAACCACCAAGTC
>PWGV01000214.1 GCA_003554585.1 Halobacteroidaceae bacterium
GAGTCCTGCTCGGGGAGCCAAGGGCCCATAGCTCAGTTGGTCAGAGCCACCGGCTCATAACCGGTAGGTCCCTGGTTCGAGTCCAGGTGGGCCCACCATTCAGGCCATAATGAACCCCGCTGCCGGCGGGGTTTGTTTTTTTTCAATTACTTCGTATTGTATAAGTTGATAACCGGTCCCTGGAAGGAGATAAGACAATGCTACCCCTGCGCCTGGCTCAGATCAAAAAAATGTTGCTCCCCTATAGAGGGGTGGCCGATATAGGAACAGATCATGCCCTGCTGCCCCTGGAACTGGCTCAACACCCCTTCTGGGAAGAGCAAAAAATTATAGGTATTGATCCAGCCCCCGACCCCCTGGAACAGGGGTGGAAAAACCTGCGGCAAAAAGGGCTGGAAAAAAGGGTTGAACTACGGCAGGGCTGGGGATTTGACCCCCTGCGGCCCCGGGAAGTAGAGCAGGCAGTTATTGCCGGTCTGGGGGGACGGAAAATTGTTTCTATTGTGGACCGGGGCCGGGAGAAAAATCCTGAAATAAAACATCTCTTTCTCCAACCCCAGCGGGATTTATTGTTTTTACGCCGCTGGCTGGTCCAGAATGGCTGGGCTATTGTTACCGAAAGCATCCAGTGGGAAAAAGGCCATTATTATTTTTTTATCCGGGCCGATTGGGGCTGCGAGGAAAGGAACTATCAGGATTGGGAGCTGGAAATAGGTCCCCAGTTACTGGAAAAAAAATCTCCCCTGCTGGTAGATTATCTCGAGGAAAAGGTGCAGGAATTTAATGGCATCCTGCAGAAGATTGGAGATAAAAGACCGGGACATCCCCGGGAAAAATACTGGGAAGAAAAAATCAGGTTATTTAAAGGAGTTCAAAAATGGCTGTTGCGGTGAAGCGCCTGCTGGAGATTTTAAATGAAAAATTCCCCACAACAAGGGCTGAAGATGGTGACCCCACCGGGTTACAGGTAGCACCCCTGGCCAATGATATTAAAAAAGTTGTGCTGGCCCTGGACCCCCGTCCCGAGGTTCTTAAAGAAGCTCTGGAACAGGAGGCTACCCTGATAATAACGCATCATCCTCTTATCTTTAAGCCGGTTTACCGCATTGGCCGGGAGGATTTGTTGCGGGATTTTATTAATTCCGGCATCGGTCTTTTTGTGGCCCATACCAATTTTGACCGGGATTATCTGGTCCCCTTCTGGGCAGATAGACTGGGATTAAATAAGACGGAACCCCTGGCGGCCGAGGGGGGCGAGGCCTTTTATAAGCTGGTGGTTTATATTCCCCCCGATTATGTTGAGACCATCAGGGAAATAATTTTTGAGCGGGGAGGGGGCTGGACCGGAGATTATGATAAAACTTCGTTTGGGGCCTCTGGAAAGGGAACCTTTCGACCCCGATCCGGGGCAAAACCCTTTATCGGGGAAGAGGGGGAGCTGGCCGAGGTGGATGAAATCCGCCTGGAAACGATTGTGCCCGCCCGATTTTTGCCCGGAGTAATTGAGGCAGTTAAAAACAGTCATCCTTACGAAGAGCCTGCCTTTGATGTCTTCTCCCTGGCTCACAAAGAAGATCGGGGGTTGGGCATAATTGGAGATCTGCACAGTCCTGCTGGCCTCGGGGAAATTGTTAAGCTTCTGCGGGAGGCTGGCCTTGAGGATAATTTTAAACTGGGTCGGGTTCAGGACAGGCCCCGCCAAAAAGTGGCCCTGATTCCGGGAAAAGGCGGAAAATATATTTCTGCTGCTGCCTCTGCCGGGGCCGATATTTTTATTTCCGGGGATCTGGATTTTCATCAATTTCACAAGGGGCAGGATCTGGATCTTTTATTGGTGGACCCCGGACATTTTCAACTGGAAATTGTTGGCAAAAACATAATGCGCGATATCCTTACCTCAGCATGTCCCCAGGTGGACTGGATAATTTCGGAGAGGGAAAACCCCCCTTATTTTTTTAATGAGTAGGCTCTAGGGTCCTGCTCATTTTCTGTTTTGGGGGTATTGAACCACCTTGAATTTTTGATGAACCAGATCTGGAGTTAAGAAGGGGGAAAATCTGTGCAAAAACTGGAAGGATTGTACGAATGGCAGGAAGCCAGGTTGAAAAAGAGAAAGGTGGAAAAAAAATTAAAACAGCTGCCGGAAAAATATGAACTGGAAAACCGCAAAAAAAACCTGGAAGCCCTGGAAATTGAACTCCAGCAAAAAAGAGACCGAAGCGGGGAACTGAGCCGGGAGTTAAAGCGTAAAGAAGATGCTGCCGCCAGACTGGAAAATCAGAGGAAGGATTATGAAAAGAAACTCTATCAGGGCGATACCCAGTCGGCCAAGGAACTGGAGCAGTTGCAAAAGAAGGTAACTCAGATGCAGAAAGAAGAAGCTCGCCTGGAAGAAGAAATCCTGGAAATAATGATGCACCTGGATGAAGCCCGGGAAGAGGAAGAAAAAAAAGCGGCCCACTTTAAACAAGAAAGGGAAAAAGACGAAGAGGTGAAAAAAGAATATCGGGCAGAAAAGGAAGCCCTGGAACAAGAGGTAAAGGAACTGGAAGAAGAAATAGAAAAACTGGAGCAGGAAGTAAGTGAAGAACTTCGTCAGCGATGCCATAATCTGGCTCAAAGGACGGGGCTCCGGGGAGTAGTTCCAGTAGAAGGCAGCAGTTGTGGGGGCTGTAAGGTCAGCCTTTCTGCTTTTGTTCTCGAACAGGTGAAAGGAGGGGAGGAGATAGTTACCTGCGAGAACTGCTTCCGAATGCTATTTCTCCCCCGGCAGTGAAGTACAGGGTTTATATTGATGGAGCGGCCCGGGGCAATCCGGGTCCGGGAGGAATTGGAGTAGTTATCTACGAACAGGGGCGCGAACAACCCGTGCGTCAGATTAAGAGCTTTCTGGGTATTACCACCAATAATCAAGCCGAATACCTGGCCCTGATTCGAGCTTTAGAAGAGTTAAGGGAAATGGAAGTTAAGGAAGTGGAAATTTTTTCTGACAGCCAGCTCCTGATCCGGCAGCTGCAAGGGGAATATCAGGTTCGCAATGAAAAACTACTGCCTCTTTATGAAAAAGCCTTAAAAATGGCTAATAATCTGCCTGGAGTTAGTTTTCATTTCATTAACCGGGAAAAGAATAAAAAGGCTGATAAACTGGCTAATTCAGGGATTGACGATGCTTGACGAAGTTAAATGAAAGGTGTTATCATTAAGTTGCAGCAGCAGGCCGGGCAATCGCAGGTTAAGGCCTGAGGAAAGTCCGAGCTCCGCAGGGCAGGATGCTGGGTAACGCCCAGTGGAGGTGACTCCAAGGACAGTGCCACAGAAATAAACCGCCTCCAGTACGGGGGTAAGGGTGAAAAGGTGCGGTAAGAGCGCACCGCTGGCCAGGTGACTGGCCGGGTCCAGGTAAACCCCATCCGGAGCAAGACCTAATAGGGGGAGGTTTTAA
>PWGV01000194.1 GCA_003554585.1 Halobacteroidaceae bacterium
CCCCTTTTAAACACAAGACAGGCTGCAGTTCTTGATGTTCGGTTAGACGAAACGCGGGTTGTTAGATTTATCCCGGATTCTTTTCACATTCCCATGGCAGAACTTTTGGCCAGGCACAATGAACTCCCAACTGATCAAATAGTAGCTGTTTATTGCCCCAAAAATATCTATGACTCTTAGGCTGTTACTATCCTCAATATGCTTGGTTATTAAGCCTGCCTTTTAATAAGATAGGATTGAAGCTTAGCTGAGGGCAGAGGTCGAAAAAGTTTTTGCCGTGTCTGATAAAAAAATCCAGGGGTTCGCTTAACTCAAAAAAATCTGTTTGGATAATATAATAAAAAATTTTTTTAGGTTAAGATTTTTTTCTAGGGGCTATAACGAACAAATAGCTATTTTGGGGAAAACCCATTTCCTTAATTTTAAAACCAAAAATTTTTTCTCCAGCAAATTAATTTATCTCAGTGCTTTATTTCCGTGGCAAGAAAAATTTTTCCGGGGTTTTTCTTTATAACCTTAAAACAACCTTATTACAACCTTAAAATAACTGAATAAAAAGGGGATTTTTGGTATAATATAAAAAACTAATTGAAAGAACTTCCAATTGGAGGAAAATGGAAAAGAAGGTTTCAATTGATAAATAGTTTTTAAAGGGCAGAAAAACAAAACAAAAAAGGGCAGCGATGATTCCCCGGTTTTATTTGGACGCTTGAACGGGGAGGAGCCAGTAGCGTAACCGGCCAGGGGCCGGTTTTTTTCGTTGGCTTTTTAGAATTTACAAATTTTTAGTGGAAATAATGGAGGGATAATCAAAGTTGTTATTCCTGGTTGAAAGAGCCCAATTAACCGGCAAAAATTTAAAAAGAAAGGAGGCTGGAAGAAAAATTTATAAAATGCCAGTTTCATAAAAGAAAAACAATCTTAACTTTAGCAAAAACTAAAAAAACTCTCAAAAAGGGAATGATTGAGAAGAACTTAGTTTTTGTTAAAACGATTTGCGGTTAAGATGGGGTTTTGTATCTAATATAATTTTGGCCAAACTCGATCATTCCCCGAACAAAAAAAATTAAGGGGAGTGAAAATAATAATGAGTTATTCGAGGTATTGGCGTATTGGATTGATTGTGTTGGTTGTTGGATTATTGGCTTTTGGAACAAATATAGTCGGCTTAGGTGGCGGAGAAGGGCAGAAATGCGAGGGTGCCTGGGCGGCTCACATTGAGGGGCAGCCTCGCTATACCGCTAGGGGAAATTGGGCAACTTATGTCAATTATAAAGACGACGAAAACAAGGATTTTGGTCCTGTAAATATTGCATTTTTCTTTGCCGGGCAAAAAGATTGGATGGGAATGGTGTGGTTTAATGATATTGTTGATGATCAAGTTCAATTAACTATTGGGCTTTGTCCTTATTGGGAATGGTGTTCTGGGACAAATCTTTATGTTCAAGGATATGATAGCCCCCCAAGTGGAAATCCTGCACCTGGTCGGTTTGAACACAAATTCGAAGCACCAATTGGCCAGATGAAGGAGATAGTCGTTCCCTTTGCTAAATATTACGGAATACACTTGAATGTTTATAAAAAGTAGGAGATGATTTGCAATAAACGTTGACTTTCCAAAATATTTCAGAATACACTTGATTGAGTTTTCCTCTTTTTTGAATTTTGGAAAAAATGATTCCAAAAAAGAAAAACATAAAGAAACCCCCCGGAGTATTTTTTCGGGGGGTTTCTTTATAATGAACAGAGTTCTTTCTAAGGCCATTTTTTGTTTTTTGTTGGTTTAAACAATGACTATGGGAACCAACGGGCTTTTGTACTGGAGTGCTATAGGCTAACTGGACACCAAGAAAGTACTATTTCTGGCCGAGATGAAAAATTCCATCTAATTTGATACTTACCCAAATGAAAATAGATTTCCTTTGTAGTGCTTGCCCTCTTAGGCAGCCTGAGAAGAGCTCTGTGCCTTTTCAAACTCGATGGGAGACAAATACCCTAAAGAGCTGTGCAGGCGCCGTGAATTATACGAGGTTTCTATGTAATCTATGATGGCCAAGCGGGCTTCAGCTCGGGATCTAAAACGGCGTCTATGGGTGAGTTCTTTTTTCAATGTTGCAAAGAATGATCCCATGCTGGAATTATCATAGCAATCCCCTTTCGCCCCCATGCTTTGCCTGATACCCGATGTTTCAAGCTTATCCTGATAGGCATAGGCTGCATACTGGGATCCCCTATCAGAATGGAATATAAGTCCTTCAGAGGGTCTTTCCCTTTTGAGGCTCTGTTCAATAGCATCGAGGGTTAGTTTCTTGGTCATGCGACTATCCAGGGCCCAGCCAACTACTTTTCTTGTAAACAAATCCTCTATAGCTGCCAGATACAGCCAACCCTCATCTGTAGGAATATAAGTTATATCTCCAACCCATTTTTCATTTCTTGTTTTTGCTTGAAAATCTTTTTTCAATAAATTTGGGGCTACAGGAAAGTTGTGTTTGGAATTGGTAGTTGCCTTAAATTTCTGCTTTTGGCGACTGAACATGCCATTCTCCCGCATAAGCCTGGAAACTCGGTGATTGCTGCATTGAATCCCTTTTCTCTTCAATGCTTTTTTAATTCGCCTATGTCCATATGTTTTGCGCGATTCATTGAATATTTCTCTAATCTCAATGGTCAATATTTGATCCTTCTTTTTCTTGAAACTAACTGGACGATTAAGCCAGTCATAATAAGTGCTCCGGCTTACTACAAGAACCTGGCACATCTTTCTGACGCGAAATTCGGAGCTATGTTCCTTGATAAACTGGAACTTTATCTCGCGTCCCTGCTGAAGATGCCCATGGCCTTTTTTAATATCGCATTTTCCTCCTCGAGGTCCTGAACCCTCTTCAGCATTTTTCTCCGTTCTTCATCTTCAGGGGTAAGATTGCCTTTCCCTGGAAAGGCGCCCTCTCCGTTCTCATTTACTTGTTTTACCCAGCGCCGGACCGTAGTTGCTGTTACTCCAATGTCTTTGGCGACTTCAGCAGGCTTTTTCCCAAGTTCATTAACAAGTCTTACAATTTCCTTCTTATACTCAGCAGTAAATTTAGATGATGCTGCCATCAATAACACATCCTTTCGAATGGCTCTATTATAGCAACTCTTCTAGGTGTCCAGCAAACCGAGTACATTCGAGAGTGATACGGTACATACCTATTGTAGGAAATTAATGAAGTATTGTTGAGCCAAAACAATCAAAATATCTTTTATAAATATTGGTTCTTCAGAAATCGAACCTGCAGTCTACAGATTAGGAAACTGTTCTCTATATTAATAAAAAGAATGGCTTTGTGTGTTTATCAGAAAGAAGAATGAATTAAACTATTAAAATTATTTAGGGAAAATAGGGTAAAATTAAGGGGGTAGTGTGCAGAATTTTTTAAGATACGAACAAAC
>PWGV01000122.1 GCA_003554585.1 Halobacteroidaceae bacterium
AAAGAGCCAAGTCCTGGGCCCATAAAAGCAGCTCTAGAAATGGTTGGAATCCCAGCCGGTCCCACCAGGCTACCTTTAACCCCTATCTCCCAGGCCCTGAAGGATGAAATCGGACAGTTATTAAAGGAACTCAATGTTATTTAGTGTTAGTTTTGCAAAAAACAAAATCAGAAACCAAGGAGGTATTTTATGTCCCTAAAAGGTTACGGGAAACAATTGCGAATTGACCTTGGAGAAAAGCAAAGTAAAGAAGAACAACTGGATGAAGGGTTAATGAGGAATTATCTTGGGGGAGTAGGATATGGAAGCAGGGTTTTATTTTCTGAACTTGATGAAAAAACCGATCCTCTGGGTCCGGAAAACAAGCTTTTATTTGCTACAGGTCTTTTAACTGGGAATAATATGCCGGGGGGAGGTAGTGTGGAGATTTGTTTTAAATCTCCTTTAACTGGTGGCTGGGGGGAATCCCGTAGTGGTGGAAATTTTGGGCCGGATCTAAGAAAAACCGGCTATGATTATGTAATATTTGAAGGAAAATCCCCGGAGCCAGTATATATAGTGCTCACTGATGAAGGGCTTGAATTCAAGCCCGCAAAGAACCTTCTTGGGAAAACAATTGAGGAAAAAACCGATGCAATTCGAGAAGAAATGAAAGACGGAAAAATTTCCATTATGTGCATTGGTCCAGGTGGTGAAAACCTAGTTCCCTATTCAACAATCATGTGTGATGGTCGCGCTGCAGGCCGTTGTGGGGCTGGAGCAGTAATGGGGTCGAAGAATTTACTGGCTTTCGTGGTTAAAGGGAATCAGGAATTGAAGGTTGCTGACAAAGAAAAGTTTCGGGCTGCCATACGGAAAGCAATGAAAGAAGTTCGGAAAAACCCAGACAGTGCGGAGTTTAAAAAACATGGCACAACAGGGGATATACCTGGTTGCGATTCCATGGGGGACTGGCCCACAAAAAACTGGCAATCCAATTCCTGGGGTAAAGGAGAGATCCTTTATGGACATTTTTTTGAAAACAACCTGGTAAGACCCAATGACTGTTATACAGGATGCCCTGTAGGGTGTGGTCGGATAATCAAGGTGGAAGATGGGAAATTTAAAACTCCTGAACATGAAGGAGGAGAATACGAATCTATAAGTGCTTTCACCGCATTCCTTTTAAATGAAGACATGGATTGTGCTGTTCATTGCACCTACCTCTGCAACCAGTTGGGAATTGATACAATTTCAGCTGGAGGTACAATTGCTTTTGCCATCGAATGCTTTGAAAATGGTCTCATTGATAAAAACAAAACAGAGGGTATTGAACTGAAATGGGGAGACCCTGATATCCTTCCCGAACTGGTAAAGAAAATTGCCAATAGAGAAGGTATAGGGGATCTGCTGGCAAAAGGAGTTCGCCGGGCGGCGGAAATAATTGGTGGCAATGCTATGGATTATGCCATTCATGGTAAAGGTTTAGAGGCTCCAGGTCATGATCCTCGCTCAGGCAAGGCCCTGGGAGTAACCTACGGAACAGCCAGTAGAGGGATGTGCCATATTCATCCTCTGGAAGGAATGCTTTACGATTCCGGCAAGGTGGACTTTGGTCTGAAACCATATGGATTACAGGATCCGGAAACAATTGATCGGTGGGATGAAAAAGGGAAGGGTAAAGCGGTTAAGATCCTTCAGGATGCTTGTATCCTGCCAGATGTATTGGGGAATTGTAAGTTCATGATGTACTGTGGTATGACTTTAGATCACTTTGCGGAGATTATATCTGGTGCAACAGGATGGGATATGACCGTTGAAGAATTGCTGAAGGCAGGTGAGCGGATAGCTAATTTACAGAAGCTATTTAACCTTAGAGAGGGTTTTGGCATTAATGAGGATCAGTTACCCGCCCGTATGCGTCAGGTACCGGTATTCGGCACTTATAGTTCTGAAGAACGTTGTGGTATTAATGATTACGAAATGATGCTGCAAGAATATTATGAGGCTCGTGGCTGGGATGAAGAAGGGAATATCCCAAAAGAAAAACTGAAAGAACTGGGTCTAGAATAATAAAAGTACCTCTTGCAGGCTTGCCTGCATCCGGTACTTTATTTTGTTGCTGGTGAAGAAGGGAAAACAGATTATAAGCATCTGATTTTTTAATAGGTTAACTTTTTACTTGTAGATCTATTTCAGTTTAGTTCCCATGAAGAAGACAAGGAACTACAGTCCAGGCAATTTCTTTAAGGAAGGTGAGGTTATGGTTACTGTAAAGTTTTTTGGTATTCCAAAATGTCATTTAAACTCTATAGATATTCCTGTGGGATCAGAAGTGGTATTTGATGTTGTGCTTGAAGAAGCATCAAAAATACTTGGATTAAACCTTAAAGAAATTATGGTTGCCGACAGGGCTTTGAAAAAAAATATTTTTATCCTTGTAAATGGGAAAAGACTGGATGAGCAGGGCGGGCTTACCGCGAAAATAAACCCGGGAGATAAAATTACAATAAGTAAGTTGCTCCTAGGAGGTTGATTTGGCTGGAAAATGTTTTTGATAGAAAGGGTGGGAAGAATATTTAATAATCCTAACCTCCAATATCCATAAAAAACGAGGAACTTTGAATTTCAACAAATAGGGGTCGGGATATCTCTTTTCTCCTTTAATAACTCCAGTATTTTTGGGAAAAATGTTTCTTCAAGCCTTTTCAAGCAGAAGTTGCTTTCAGCAGGGCAGTTTTCCAGTTTTAATTCTTTTTTACCCGGGCGTTTGACTTGTTTTTCCCTGCTCGGTAGTTTGAATGAACTGACACTATTGTTCGCAGTTAAAGAAAGGGAGGTGATCATAGGAATAGTTATAATTTTGAGGTGTGGCAGTTAAAGTGTTGGAAAAATTTGTTAAAAGAAAATCACTTTTTTTAACAATAGCTAAAGGTAATTTGAAACCAAAAATTAAGGAGGTTTTTATTTTGAAGATTCGTCTATTTGTACCCTTAATGGTATTAATGGTATGTGTATCGCTCCTAACAGGGCCTTCTGTCCTTGCAACACAGATTCCAGAGCTGAGACTTAACACCACGACAGAGGGTTATGATCACATTCGTTATGAAGCAGCTTTCCTTATTCAGGAAGCCTTTGAAGAACTGGGTATCAAGGTGAATGTCCTGCCCACAGAATTCACCTCATTGATTGAGACTTTCTATGATAGGCAGGATTTCGATCTTTGTATACAGGGTTGGGGAGGAAGGGTGGATCGCCTGGATCCGCATCATTTTTTGTCAACCCTCTATTCAGGCCAAATCGACCTTGGAGGAGTTAACCCTGGTCATTATATTAATTCCAGGTACGATGAGCTCTTTGAAGCCCAGGCGGTTGAGTTTGATGTAAACAAGCGTCGGGAATATGTCTGGGAAGCTCAACTACTTGCCATGGAAGAGCAACCTCTTACCGTCC
>PWGV01000009.1 GCA_003554585.1 Halobacteroidaceae bacterium
ATTAATGATAGTCAGGGCAGGCCTTTTAGAGAAGGGGCAGTGGGAGTTGCCATTGGAATTTCTGGAATAAAACCCCTAAAAGAGCATATAAACAGGGAAGATCTGTTTGGTTATGTTTTGAAAAGTTCGAACGAAGGAATAGTTGATGAAATTGCCTCCGCAGCCACTTTGTTAATGGGTCAGAGTAATGAGGGTATTCCCGCTGTAGTGGTTCGAGGCCTGGATTATTACTCAGAAGATTATCCCATTGGAGATATAATAAGAGAAAAAAGCAAAGATCTGTTCATCTAACTTCCATTACGGTTAATACGGGGGCCATTTTACAGGCACCCGTTATTTTTTTCGGAAAGGAAACCGCGACCTGTTCCCGGTCGGGAGTAAAAAAAAATGAGAAAAAAATCTGCAGGCAGGCGTGAACCTGTTGAGCAAAACAGAAAAAAGCCCATTAATTTCGGATATTACCTCCTTAAATCTCATTGTTTTCTATTATAATCCAGGAAGTAGCATATAAAATCAATGGAAAAGGGTTATTGTCCTTGATTAAACCGTTAAATTTTTGACAGAGTCCAGAAAATAGTGTAACCTTTTTTCAAGCTAATTAATTATATTAAAGAATTTTTAAGGGAAGGAGCTAATTATCCCGGATCAGGGGTGTCCTCCTGGTTTGGCCGGAAAATTCAGAAATTTGCGGATGATTGGCCAGAAAATTACAAAAGCGGTTTTACTGAACATTTACCCTGAAAAGCCGGAAAAAAGGAGGGATTTTTTTGTTAGAAGAAAAGGATGCTCGGTTAATTTTAAAGACCCTGGAGGAAGAGGAAGTAAAGATAATTACTTTTTTGCCGGAGTCAATGTTAAAGCCCCTCTATACATATCTTCTGGAGTCCAATAGCTTTGAGAAGGTGATACCTGTTC
The DNA here is from genome assembly GCA_003554585.1 of Halobacteroidaceae bacterium. Taxonomy (GTDB): domain Bacteria; phylum Bacillota; class Halanaerobiia; order B1SED10-174; family B1SED10-174; genus T1SED10-26. The sequence goes on from PWGV01000009.1 coordinate 916, forward strand.
CCAATGAATCAACTGGGATAACCATTGCAGCAGGGGCCTGGATGGGAGGCAAACGATCGGTAATGATCATGGAAAATTCCGGGTTGAGGGTTGCCTCTGAAGCCCTGGCCCGACTGGGTTTGCCCCTCCAGATCCCGGTGGTGTTTTTTATGAGCTATAGAGGGGATTTTGGAGAAGAAAACTGGTGGGGGATCAATCATGCAGTAACCATGGAACCCATGTTAAAAGCTTTAAGGATCCCCTATAAAGTGGTCCGGGAAAGAAAGGCAATTTCATCAACAATTAAATGGGCCCTAACCCATGCAGAAACTTCCATGTATCATACCGCGATAATTTTTGGGAGGGAGATATTAAAATGAACAGATTCAAATGTATGGAAATTTTAAATAATTTCCTGGCCGGAGATGAACTGGTGGTGATCTCCCTGGGAGAAATGGTTGACGAATGGTATACCGTGCGGCCGGGGGATGGCAACCTGTTTGTTGGGGCCCTGGGTTGTAACACCGGGGTGGCAATTGGCCTGGCCTGCGCCCTACCCCATAGAAAAGTCATCTGCCTCGATTCAGATGGTAGTATGCTTTTAGACCTGGGCTGTTTGCCTGTCCTGGGTAATGAAAGGCCTCCCAATCTGACCGTAATTGTTTGGGATAATGAATCTTACGGCTCCCTTTACACCGACCCTCCCTTACCCACCTCTACCAGGAAAAATGTTGACCTGGCGAAAATGGCTGCAGGGGCAGGGGTTCCACAATCTATAACGGTCAGGAGTTATGATCAATTCGAGGAAAGAATAAAAAAAGCCTTAAATCACAATGAATTGAATGTAATTGTGGTCAAACATGACATGTCTCCCCCCGAACGGGAGCTTAACCGGAAGAGAACAGATGGGGTTGAAGATAAGTTCAATTTCCTCCGCTATATTGAGAGGAGTGAAAACATTCAAATAAAGGGGCCCTGCCCACAGCTGTAAAGGGTTTTCAGAGACTTTTGCTGTTGATAGAAAAAAGGAACGGCAGAAGAAAAACCCATTAGTTCTCCAACCATTACCGGATTCAGGGTCGGCTAACAGAGGAGAATGGGTAGTTCCCGATTCTGAGGTGAGCAGGGGCTGGAAGTACAGGGCGGGTAGAAAGGCAGCCCCATACCCGCCCTGGGACCGCAGGGGATATGGTGGAGAAAAGGGCAGAGGGGGGCTTGTCTTATTAAAGTATTCCATCTTCTTTCTGCCCTGGAAAAAGTTATTTACATCCTCATGCTGGTACCGTTCTGGGAGTCTGCTCTGGAATTTTTTCGCCCGACAATTGCGGGGAAATAAAATTTATCTGGTGGAAAAAATTAAAATTACGGTTGAGCCCATTCTTTCTGATTATTCGCTTTACATTTTTTTGTAAGTTAACCTTAAAATACCACCGGTTTTTTTAAGTAGAATTGAAGGGAAATAGATTTTTTTATAGAACTTAATTCCTAATTAACTTTAATACAATAAAAATACCCATAATTAATTTCTGAAGTAAAAGAACTGTTTTTATTGAAATTCTGATTGGAGCAAGATAAAAGCTCGGTTTCCAATTAAAGGCTGGTGAAAAAATGAGTTCTTATTCACAGCAACTGAAGAGGAAACTGGAGGTGGCCCGGGGTAAAACTGAACCGGACCTGATCCTGGAAAATGTCCGCATACTCAACGTTTATACTGAAGAAATAGAGTGGGGCAGCCTGGTTATTTCCGGGGGAAAAATTGTGGCCATTAATCCTGAACGGGAATGGACTGGGGGGGAGAAATTTGATGGACAGGGCTTATATGCCCTTCCGGGCTTAATTGATGCCCACGTACACATAGAACCCACCCTCCTTACTCCGGAAGCCCTTTCTTCCCTGACGGTTCCCCAGGGAACAACTGTGCTGTTCGCGGATTTTATGGAAATTGCCAATGTGGCTGGCCGGAAAGGAATAGAAGCCCTGCTGGCAGGCTGTTCTGACCTGCCCTGCCGGGTCTACATGCAGGTTCCTTCCCGGGTGCCCACTGCTCCCGGCCTGGAAACAACCGGGGGTCAGTTGGGAGCCGAAGAGGTGGAGCAATTATTAAAAGACGATCGGGCCATAAGCCTGGGAGAACTGGACCCGGCCAAAATCTTAAACGCCAGTCCAGAACACCTGGAAAAGATTGGCCATGCCCGCCGCCAGGGGAAAATAATTAACGGTCATGCCATCGGCTTAGACTGGAATGATTTAAATACTTATGCAGCGGCAGGGATTGGGGATGACCATGAATGCGTGGAATTTGATGAATTGAAAAACCGGTTGCGCCTGGGAATGACCGTTATGATCCGGGAAGGAAGCACTGAGCGTAACCTGGAAGAACTGATAAGTGGTGTTATTAGGGAGGGGATCAGGGCTGAGCACCTGATTTTTTGTACTGATGATAAGCATCCCCATGAGATTAAAGAAGAGGGTCATATTAATTATAATGTAAATCGGGCTATAGCCCTGGGGATGGATCCGGTAAAAGCTATCAA
>PWGV01000166.1 GCA_003554585.1 Halobacteroidaceae bacterium
AAACTTGAAGGAGTGAACAACAAAATCAAGGTTATAATTCGCAAAGCTTATGGTTACCATGACTATGAATATTTGACTTTGAAAATCAAGCAGACTTGTTCAGGCTACCCATAAGAATTGGCAGTTATTGGTTCCACTGTTTTGGAGGAGAACCAAAAGTTTTTTCTATGAAGGTATTAAAAAAAGATCTTCCTGTGGGGATATTAAATATTTGGCTCCCTCACCGGTAACTACAGCAATTTCCTCCACAGAGATTTGTTTTTCCCCTTCTCCATAGGGTCTTTCTTCTTCCCAGGCAAAGAACCCATCAAAAGCAAATGTCTGCCCGGGACGTAAAGTTTTCAGGGCCTCCGGAGGAGTAATCTCCCGCTGCCCTCCAGTAAGAGCAGGGCCAATATCATGGGCCCAGTAGCCCACTGGATGCCCGGTTCCCCACTTAACAGGTAGAGAACCTGCTTCTTCCATCCACTTCCGCTGGGCCAGGTCAACATCATAGCCCTGCACTCCAGGTTTCATTGCTGCCAGTGCAATTCTATGCCCTTTAACTGCCTTCTTCCACTTTTCCAGGGCCTCGGGGGGAGGTTTTGTTTCTCCCGGGGCTAGGACGTAGGCAAAACGCTGGTAATCCGTACACCAGACATCAAAAACTTTAATTCCAAAATCGGTCTGAATAAAATCCCCCGGAACTATTACTTTATCCGAAGCAGCTGCATGACCCCGGGGAAATCCAGAATTGACATTGGGGTTATGTCCTGGAGACCAGGCATAGCCCACTCCCAGTTCTTCAACTCTTTTTCTTATAAAACCAGCTACATCGGAATCCCGGGTTTTCCCGGGAATCACCTGGTTGTAGGCTCCGAGTTGGATCTGGACTGTAAGTTCGCCGGCTCTTGCCATAATTTCTACCTCTTTTGGCAACTTTACCGACAACCACTGGGAGACAAGTTCTTCTGAGGAAACCAGTCGGTTATTAAATTCCTGGCCAAGAGCCCTTTCCAGCTCTTTACGCTGGAACCAGGAAAGACCATCGGCTATATTACGGGGGGAGGAATTTACGGCAATCCTCTCCGGATTAATTTTTTGCAAATACCCTGCCAGTTCTGTCCAAACTTCTCCCGGGTCCCGGAGTGTAATTATTTGATCGTGAAGGTTCATCTCCTCCAGAGCAATGACCTCGCCCCAGGGGGAAAAGACCGTTGAGAAAACATGCTTATCCTGCAAATTGAAAACAAAAACTGCAGTCCCTCCTGCATTTTCTCCACCAACATGCATTGCCAGAGGATCACTGGCATTTTCACGGCAAATAACTACCCACGCGTCAACACCAGCTAATTCCATCGCTTCAGGTAATAGTTTTTCTATTCTTTCTTTGCGAATTTCTGCCCAGGGATTGGATTGCTCGAAAAACAATTTTCCCTTCTCCATCAATGCTCCCCCCCAGATTTTTTTGAAAACAAGCAATGGGATCTAACAAATTCAACCCGAATGTTTTAAAATAAAAGTCTTTATAATTTCAGAATAGAGTTCCGGGTGAGTTCTGAGCGGGCTGTGCCCTGCTCCTGTAATTTCTTGAACTTCAGATCCAGGAATAATATTAGAAAGTTTTTTTACTACCAGAGCAAAATTGGGAGGACTCTCCTCTCCATAGGTTAGGAGCACTGGCTTAGAAACCTAACCTCCCGAGAGTTTTATAACTATGTTCCTTCGGGAGCCTTATAGTAAGCGACTTCCCTGCGATATTTGTCTTGCAATTCCCCTGAATAATAGTTATAATTATAACTATGAAAGGAGGGTTTTGCATGGCATATCGCGTGTATCAGGTGAACAAGAAAACCGGTGTTACATACGTCTATGAAGCCACGTCCGTGTGGGACAAGGAAAAGAAACAGCCCCGGAACAAACAGGTCTGCATCGGCAAGCTGGATCCAAAAACAGGTGAGTTTATCCCGTCTAAACGTCTTAATCCCGAGCAAGCAGCTGCTAGGGATCCGGCCGTCACCGCTACAGCGGTCGTTATGGGGCCGGCACTGCTTCTGGACAAGATTACGGCTGAGCTGGAATTGGACAAAGTTTTGAAAAGTGCTTTCCCGAAAACCTATCAACAGATCTTGTGTATGGCCTACTACCTCACCGCGCGAGGCGGTCCGCTGTGCCACTGTAAAGCTTGGAGCAAAAGCCATGCCCACCCTTTTGGCAAAGAACTGGCCAGCCAGCGGATCAGTGAAATTTTACGAGCCCTGGAAACAGACGGACAAAAAACGTTTTTCAAAAAGTGGGGACAGAAGGTTCTGGAAAACGATTATTTGTGCTATGATATCACATCTGTTTCCTCCTACGGGGAGTTAAATGAATACCTCAAGTACGGCTACAACCGGGACGGGGAAAGCCTAAAGCAGATCAATTTGGCCCTGCTTTTTGGCCAGAAAAGCCAGTTGCCCGTTTACTACAACCGGCTGCCCGGGAACATCAGTGATGTTACGACCCTGCACCATTTTTTAACGACCTGTAGTTATTTAGAGATGTCGAAACTGCACCTGGTGCTGGACAAAGGCTTTTACAGCCAGAAGAACGTAGATGAACTACTGGCCGTACGGGACAAGTTCATCCTGGCCGTTCCCATTCGGCGCAAATGGCTCCAGGACATCATTGATGAGGTCCGGGAGACCATCCAGGACCCGGACGGTTATCGCAAAATAGATGGTGAAATACTCTATGTGCATACAAAACTGTACCCCTGGGGTAGTAAACGGCGGCGCTGCTATGTCCACCTCTACTACAACGCCCACGCGGCTGCCGCATCCACGGACAGCTTTACCGAAGAACTGCTGGCCTACAAAGAAGAACTAGAAACAGGCCGGTTGATCAAAGAGCATGAAGAGGCGTATAAAACCTTTTTCACCGTCAAAGAAACCCCGGTACGCGGCCGCAAAGTGCTTTTTAATCACGACAGGATCCAGCAATACCGTAACCGTTATGCTGGATTCTATGCCCTTCTGACCAATGACATCAAGGATCCGGTGGAAGCCTTGCAGGTGTACCGGAACAAAGACAACGTTGAAAAATGCTTTGACGACCTGAAAAACCAACTGGACATGAAACGTCTGCGCATGCACAGTTCCCCTGCCATGGATGGCCGGCTTTTTGTCCAGTTCATTGCGCTCATCTACATGAGCGCTTTGCGAAAAAAGATGCGGGACACCGGGCTGATTGAGAAATACACGGTCCGGGAACTGCTCCTGGAAATGGAGACACTAACGCAAGTCCACTATTCCGCAAAGTACGGCCATATCTTTACGGAGATCACCAAACCGCAACGTCATATCTTGGAAAGTTTAGGGGTCGATCTACAAACATAGTTATAATTTGCCGGGAATTTAGGTTAGAAAAAGAGCTAACCCAATCGCAATTAAAAAGCATTGCTTCTGGTCCCTCGGCTTCATCTGCGAAAGTTGGAGCATTTTTAATTAATTCAGCTTTCATTTTCCCTGGAAGTTCGGTCCAGGCCCCGGGCCCTGACACTATTTTTTCAATGAATTCCCGTGCAGCATCCTCGTGTTTCCCCCTTTTTATCAACTCAACAACACGCTTTAATTTTTTTGAGTAGCTTCTAACATTGGGAAAAAATCAGAATCATCAGCAACCAGGGAAAAAAGAGGTGGTTCATGCACAATCAGCCCTCGCATTAATCCAGGACGCACTCCAGCCAGCCGCAGGGAAATTGCAGCTCCAAAAGAATGACCAATAACCCAGGCGGGGCCCATCTCAAACCTTTCAATTTATCCGGCCAGATCCCCAAAATCCTCGATTATGCTTCCCTGAACCTGCAGTCTTTCACTTTTACTGTGACCCCTTCGATCGTAAGAAAGGACTTTAAATTCCTCTCCCAGGCGGTTTTGGATTAATTCCCAGTGTTGATGGGAAACCCAAGACCCATGGACCAATACTATCGGAATTTCACCGTTGCCATTAAGCTCGTAAAAATCTCCACCTCATTAACTTTTATCCGGGGCATTTCTCTTTTCTCCTTTTAATTTTTTTCTTTCCTTAAATACCTTTTAATAATTAATTCCTCGCCCTTAATAACTTACCTGTAATTTTTCCCCGGGCACTACTGAAATACCAAGTAAAAACACCCGATTCCGGGGTAAGAATCAGGGTTTTTTGAGACCTGATGCAGCTATTTCAAAGTTTTAATTATATTTTATGCTGCGGTGAGGCTAACTGCTTTGACCACATCATGGGTTCTTGCCCCCATATGAGGGGCCACAATACAGTTATCCAAACCTAAAGCGTTTTTTTCATCATTTCCAGCTTTTCCTTGTTAACCAGTTTCTTTGTTTTCCCGGTTATGGCCCCATGCAGGGAGATGAAATTCCCCTCTTTAAAACAAGCCTCCATGGAGACGAATTTGACACCACCAGAATTTTCAGGTTTAACAATATCATAAGCCAGAACTTCCATTCCAATTCCTTGAGCCAGTTCGGCAACTTTTTTCCCGTTATTTCCAAAACCAATTAAGGGCAGCTTTTTCCCTTCTAGAGAACCCCCAATTAAGCGGTGGCCCGGAATCTCTTTTTTACTGGACAAATTCCCTTTTCTCCTTTTTACATAATCTCATAATTGATGCCTTCCCGGTGATCAGGGCGGTTGGTAATCCCCCCGTACCCTGCAACCACTGCCCGCTGAGCTGGAGATTTTCCAGGCCTTTTACCTTTCCGGGGTGATCCAGGGACTTGCTTTTTAATGTCGGCGCAAAGGCAATTATTCCGCCCCGGTAGGAATTGCAGTATCTTTCGAAAGTCTTGGGAGTGGCCACATCAAGAACCTTTAATTTTCCTTCCATCTCGGGGAAACGGGTGGCAATTGCTTTAACAATCTCCTCTCCAATTCTTTCTTTTTCCGTGCGGTAAGCCTCTTTATTTTTATATAGCTCATTCCAGGCGTCGTAGTCATCATTGAACTGGTTGATGGTAACGGAAAAGAAATTTTTTCCTTCAGGAGCAAATTGCGGTTCATAATTGTAGTTCGTTAGCTGCAGCCGGTCGATTGTTTGGCCATTTACCTCAAATGGGGCTGCAACGGGAAAACGGAGGGTTCTCGGAATATTATTGGGAATTCCTTCATACCCTAAGGCAACCCGGAGTTCAGATGGTACGGGGTAGTCTTCTGGTTTCTCAAAACGTTTCTGGAACTGGGGATCAGGGTAGTTGCCTTCCAGAAGTTTCTCGTAAAAGAAGTTGGCATCGATTGCAGCAATAAAATAATCTGCGGTGAAAGCTTTCCCATTGCTGCAGATAGCCTTTTTAACCTGCTTATCCTCTATTTCCAGGTCAAGAACCTCACAGTTCGGCTCGATTTTCCCTCCCAGGGACAGGTAGCGTTCTTTCATCCGCATGGCCATTGCTCTTGAACCTCCCCCGGGCACAGAAGCCTGATTTTTGGTAAAACCAGCCAGGGCAAAAAAGACCATGGAGGCAGAATATCCATCCGGTAAAAAAGTCTCCAGAACACCCCTTAAAGCAGGGTGCTTGAAATTTTTCGCATATTCGGTTAGTCCGACCTTGCCATATTTCTGTAATACTGCCCCGGCGTCTTTCATGGAGAGCATCAACTTAACCTTTTCAATTGGGTTCATCATGTCCATGGGCTTTCCAACGGGAATTTCAAATGATTGCAGTTTCTCGATAGTATTACAGAATTCCTCAATGGCCTCTTCATCTTCAGGGGAAATTTCCAGCCAGCTTGATTTCAACCGGTCAAGATCCCGGTAAAGGTGGACCTGCTGGCCATCTTCATGCTCATAAGTTAAAAAGCTCTCGTGGTGGTGAATTTTTACATCTTCCCCCAGGGCGCCAACTGTTTTCCATAGTTCGTTGATCGGCGTCCCTTCTTTAGTTCCAACCAGCCAGTGAATACAACCATCAATATGGTAGCCCTCGCGGTCCCATCCAGTGCATTCCCCGCCCAGGGTGTGGTGTTTTTCCAAAATAACACTATCAAAACCATTTTTCCGGGCAAAAATTCCTGCAGTTAATCCAGCAATTCCTCCGCCGATAATTACAACTTTTTTCATTCTTCTTGCTCCTCTCGCTTTATTTGTTGAATCCTTTGCAAATCTTTCCCTACTTCCATTAATATATCTTCAATTTTCCTTTCATCCATCCAGGACGGGACCTGTCCATTGGCAACCATTGCAACCAGGCCAGTCTGAAAGGCCCGAAGTTTGAAAAAAAGATCCTTTCTTTCTTCCAGGGTCCAACCTTTCATTTCTTCGCTATTGGCCATTCCTTCAATCATGCCCTTTTCCATGCTTTCATAGGACTGGAGATAAGGATTGGGTTTTAAAGTTAATTCCCGTAACAGAACGGGATATTTGCGGGCAAATTCAAGGCTTGCTTTCCCTATATTGGCAAATATGTCCGGTTCTTTTTGTTTTGCAAGTATCTCTCGGGAAATCATCAGGACCTTCTGTACCACTGCTTCAGTCAATTCTTCGATGTTTTCAAAATTCACATATATAGGAGCAACTGAACAGCCCAATCGCTTGGCCACATTCCTTGCTGATATCTCGTCAAAACCCTTTTCCTTGGCTATTGAAAAAGCAGCTTCAACAATTTCTTCTTTCTTAAACTTGGTTTTTGGTGGCATCGGTTTTCCCTCCCTCTATAACAGCTATTATATAACGCTTGTTATATAATAGCCTCTTTTTTTCCTTTTGTCAACCCCTACTTTTTTATTTCCCCTGAAAAAATTTATCAACCCCATTTTTATATTTACTTCCCTACCCAAGCAAAAACCCGGAGGTAAATTAACCTCCGGGTATAATCCCAATTCTATTTGCTTGCAAATTATATTTACAGAGAAAAGTTCAGTGCTTTTTGTTAGCTTTTTATATTTCTTTGCCTGTCAAAATCGAGCCCAGAAACTGAATATCAATATTGCCTCCCGTTATTACCGAGACCACGGGAGCATTTTCAGGGATTATTTTCCCAGCCAATAACGCTGCAATTCCCGCTGTTCCCGCGAGTTCGGGGACAACTTTCCCCTTTCCTACCAGATAGCGGAGTGCCTCTTTCATTTCTTCCTCGGAAACAGTTACAATTTCGTCCACCAGGTTTTTAACAATCTCAAATGGTAATTCGCCAGGCTTGCTCACTGCAATTCCCTCTGCCCCGGTCTTAACCTCCGAAAGCTGGACGGGTTTTCCCGCCTCGAGTGAAGACTTCATTGAAGCCGCGCCTGCAGCTTCCACGCCAATTATTTTGAGATTGGGATTTAGAGCCTTTAAAGCAAGGCCGCTCCCTGAAATACCACCTCCGCCGCCAATTGGGCATATGTATAGCGCAACATCGGAAACATCCTCGCTGATTTCCAGGCCAATTGTCCCGTTACCAGCAATAATATCAGGGTCATCAAAGCTGGGAACATAAAGAGCACCGGTTTCTTCTACAATTTTCTTAACCCGTTTTACCGCCTCGTCATAATGGGCTCCTGCAAGGATTACCTCTGCTCCATAATCCCGCAGTTTATCAACCTTGTTTTTCGGAGTAGTTTCAGGAACCACGACTGTGGCTTTAATATCCAAAAGCCGGGCTGAATAGGATAGGCCCAATCCGTGGTTTCCCGAGGAGGCTGTAACAACTCCATTAGGAAGTTTTTCTTTACCCATTGATAAAAGCTTATTTAAGTTTCCCCTTAACTTAAAGCCGCCTGTAATCTGCAGGCTTTCCAGTTTCATATAAATATTAAGGCCCACTTCTTCGCTTAAATCCTGGAAGGGAAGACAGGGAGTCTTCTGGATATATTTTTTTATCCTTTCCCTTGCTTCCTGGAATTTCTGTAAGTTTAATTGGTCTTCCATAATATTATCTCCTCTTTCTTTAATAGTTTTAATATTATCAATTCCTCAGGGGGAGTTTCTGTTTCTTCCCCGGTTTTCTTTTAAGGACACGCCTAAAAGGGAAAAGCAATCCATATTAATAATAACAAAAAACTGCTTGCAAGACAAAGAAAAAAGTAAGATTTTTAAAAATAATCCCCGGTTCAAATTTAAGATTTATTCCAAATTCCCAAAATTATTGGTTTCATTAATAAATCTCTAAATCGGATAATAGTATTTTACACCCGGGCAAAAAAACGCCCGGGTGCATAAAGGAGGGAAGATCTACCTGTCATTTCTTGTTGAAAACTTCAAAATAATTTTTCTATTCAAGCAAAAGACAAATTATATAAAGCAAAGACCTGTTTGGGAATGGCCATTCTGCAGGTAATCAGGGGATCGACTATCTGGCAAATCTGGAGGTCGCAGGCAATACTCATCAGCATTGAAACCTCGTTGGGAGTAAGAGGAAGCCTTTCTTTCAGGAAAGCAAAGGTCCGGTCCAGTGTAATCGCACCCGCATCATCCAGGTCCTTGCCTGTGCCAATGACATAAAAGCAATCAGGAGTTTCCAGGAAAGGAGTCTTCAGAGTTTTCCCTTTGATGATATCGACTTTTAGTAATACCTCGCCCGGGACTTCAACCCCGCAAATAACAACTTCGCCGTCGCCCATTACTGCGTGAAGATCTCCCAAGGCCAGCATGCCTCCGGGGTGGAAAACCGGTAGGAACAGCCGGGTTCCCCTGGTTATTTTCTTATTGTCCATGTTGCCCCCGTGGAAGCCTGGAGTGCCATTGGGAATTTTCTCATCATCCTCAGGAGCAACTCCGATAACGCCAATCATGGGCTTGATGGGCAGGTGAATCTTATCATTAAACTGGGCGTACCCATTAACTATGGGGACGATCTTGGTTTCTGATTGGTCAATTTTATCAGCCAGAGCCCCCATATCAGGGACCACAATCATGGTCCCTTTATCATCAACTTTGATATCAAGGATATCTATTACCAGTGTATCTCCAGGCTCGGCTCCTTTAATTGCCACCGGTCCCGTAGCGGGATTAATCTGGGACCAATCGGCGCTCTCGAACAACTGGCTTTCCTCCTGGATCTGGTCGCTAAAACAGTCCCTCGCTTCAAATTCTAGCAATTCACCCGGCTCTACCTCCAGGACCGGTTTATTATCTCGGTGCATAAAATAAATGGCATTTTCACAGGATATTTTCTTCATGGTAGCCTCCTTCTATTCAAAAAAATCAATTTAGCCATTCTCTGAATGAATTTCACCAAATAAAAAAAGTGAATTTCTAGGAAGTTTTAATTAAATGGGATTTAATAATCTCTTGTTTGTTTAATTTATTTCGCCGATTTAACTATTTATTCCTGCAACACGCAAAAATTACATCCAATTTGAAAATAAAAAACTCCCGTTTGTCTTAGTCAACTCTACTGGAAAATAGCTTATTTTTGAAAATAAAAATCTACCACCTGCCTTTCCAAGAGATAACCAAAACCTGGAGTTCTTTTTGAAACTTTTTTATATACCTATTCAGTCTTTTCCGTAGGATAAACCACCCCATCCTTCATTACAAAAGCACAATCCAGGAGAGCCTCGTGGTCATTTAATAGGTCCTGCTTCCAGGCAGAAATATCAGCCAGCTTTCCGGGTTCAATAATTCCAATATCCGATCGACCCAGTATTTCTGCATTAACTGCTGTTGCAGCTTTCAAAGCCCGGAATGGGTCCATTCCGCTTAAGAGCCAGGAAGAATATTCATAAGCGCCGTCGTAGGGATTGTGAACTGCCACAAAATCGCTTCCATAACCTAATTTAATCTTGCTGTTAATTATTGTTTCTCTTCCTGCTTTCAGCCTCTTTTCATATTCCCTTAACTTGGCCTGGAACTCGGGTGATTTTTTAGCCAGGTTTTCTTCGTCCAGCCTGATAATTTCATCATAAGGACAGAATGTAGGAACAAGGTAAACACCCTTCTCCTCCATTAATCTTGCTACTTCCTCATTGATTAAAGCGCCGTGTTCCATGCAGTCTATTCCCATTTCGATTAATTTTTTCATCAAATCTGCCCCGTAAACATGAGCGGTAACCTTTTTATTTAACTGATGAGCAGTTTCAATGATAGCCAGCATCTCCTCGTCGCTCAGCTGCTGATCATCTGGAGAATCGTTAGGAGTAGAAAATCCTCCCGTGGCCATAATTTTAATGAAATCTGCTCCATATTTAACCTGTTCCCGGACAGAATCCCGGAAAAAATCGACTCCGCTACCCTGGCAGGGAAACATCTCGTAGAAAGCTTTGGATAAGGGAGGGTTGGATGCGAGGACCTGGCTATCATCTCCATGGCTGCCCACAGAAGCATGGTAGTAGGGAAGAATCACAAGCCGGGACCCTTCAAAATAACCGGCATCAATTAATTTTTTAGCACTTATGCCTCCGTAAGCATCAAAAGTTGCACTCCCGGTGTGCCGGACGGTTGTAAAACCCCGGTACAGGGATTTTTTGGCATTGTACAAAAAAGCCATGGCCTTCCAGGAAGGGGAACCATAAAGGGATTCCTCGGTCCTGTTCCTCCAGTCAAAGTGGGTGAAGTGAACATGGGCATCGATCAGGCCGGGAGTAACAGTAGCACCTGAAAGGTCAATAATTTCGGTTTCAGGTGGTAAATCAAGGTTTTTACCCACCTCTCCAATCTTATTTCCCTCAACCAAAATTTCCATACTTTCCTGGAGCTCTTCCTTTATCCCGTCAAACAATTTCCCGCATTTTATCAACAAGTTCTTCTGGGTCAATTTAACTCCTCCAATCATTAGAGAATCATCAATATTTTTAAAATACTCCTTTTCTTCTTTTTCGCCTTCTTTTTAAAGAAAATCTATTTATTGGTTTTTACAAATTAATCTGGTAAACTATAATTGCCTGGTATATTTTTCTGGCCCAGGAAAATTGAATTCCCGGGAGGATAAAAATGAAAAAATCCCTTGTTCTATTTCTTCTTTTATTTCTGATTCTGTTCCCGGGAAATACCCAGGGACAGAAAAACCTGGAAGAGTTTTTCTGCATCGATATTCCCGGTTTTCCCCTATGTGGAACTTCCTCCCGCCTGGAGGATGAAGGATCCCAGGTGACTTTCCATGAAATCAATCTCTTTTCCGGTGATATGGAAGCCGCCTGGGTTGTAGGAGGGGCCGGCGATGGAATCGGGGAAAAAGTATGGTTCGAAATCGAACCCGGAATTGGAGAATTATTAATTATTAACGGCCATAACATGCAAGGTTCTACTTATGAAGATAATAACCGGGTAAAAACTGCAGAGCTGCAAATCTGGGCAGCGATAAATAGACCCGGTATGGTCTCGGAAATAGGGAGCCTTTTCTATGGATTTCCTGCTACGACACCTTTTATAGTTGAGTTAGAAGATTCTCCCCACACCCAATTTCTTGAAATCGAAACAAACTGGAAAAAAATTAAAGAGATCATGGAAGAACTATTAGAACAGGACGGAGAAGTAGCAAGGAATGCCTACCTGATTACATTGGAAATAAAGGATATTTACCCCGGAGACAATTCTGGGAACACCGGAATTACCGAAATTTCCTGGAACCTCCTTCCTGAATACGCGGGCCCAGGAGGACTGGGTATTATGGATCTTAGAGGAGTATGGGCAAATGAAAGTGGTTCCCCCTGGGAGTATCTGGAACTGGACTGGAACCCTTATTATCAGGGCTGGACAGCTTATGTTGAGGGTAGCCTTTACGATGCTGGAATCTGGGAAATAGGTGACGGGATGTTAAGGTTGTATTCCGACAGCAAAATGGAGCAATTTTTCTTTTCCGGCTTTCCCCTGGGGTATAATCAACTTCTCCTGATTGGAGATGCTGGCCAAATTTCCTTCTGGAATAAGGATTGAGTAAAATAATTCTCCTTTATTCTCTTGTCTCAAGAGAAACAGATTTCTTAAAAACTTAAACCAGAACTAAAAATTTCGTATGCCGGGCATTTTTCCTGCCCGGCTTTTTTTATTGGGCTTTGATTTTAAAAGTAGGAATTCCAACAGGGATATAGAACATCATTAAGATGTTTATAATTCACCGGGTTGGGGACTAAAAATTTGGAGTGAATTATCCCACTTCCGCAGGAGGGTTGGTATGAATTATCGGAAAAAGCTTATGCTCCTTTTACTTATTTTTGGATTCGCTTTTTTAGTTATTCCGAACCATGCAAGCGCCAATGAACATGAAAGTTACCACCGGGCCAGGGTTATCGAAGTTGAGGAATTGGAAGAGGGAGAGTTAATTAAACAGAGGGTAAAAGTGGAATTCCTCAGAGGACCAGAAAAAGGCAAAATTGTTGAACTGGAAAATTTTTATTATCCTTACGAACATCCCTTTTCTATCGAAGTCCAAGAAAATATGGAAATAATAATTGTTGCTTACGAAGAAAACAATGAAATAAATTACTATGTCCAGGATTTAGCCCGGGACCGGGGTGTTTTGTACCTCCTGATTATTGGAGTAGCATTAATTTTATTGGTGGGGAGAATAAAAGGTTTAAAAACAATAGCTGCCCTTGGTTTCACGGGCCTTTTACTTTTTTATTACCTTCTGCCCCAATTACTTGAAGGCAAAAACCCTGTGTTCCTATCAATTTTCGTCGCCAGCCTGGTCATAATTTTTTCCCTGGTTTTAATAGCCGGATTTAATCTGAAAAGTTTATCGGCAATAATAGGGACCATATCCGGAGTTGTTTTTGCGGGCCTTTTAACCCTATGGATAGGTGACGTATGTCATTTAACCGGTTTTAATACCGATGAAGCCCAGATGCTTTACTATATGGATTATGATTTTGATGTCCGGGGGATATTATTTGCCGGAATTATAATTGGGTCACTGGGTGCAATTACTGATGTTGGGATTTCTATAGCCTCAGCAGCAGCAGAAATTAAAGAGGCCAATCCTCGGCTCGATTTTAAAGCTTTAACCAGGAGCGGCCTTAACGTTGGGCAGGACGTCATGGGAACCATGGTCAATACGCTGATCCTTGCTTACGTGGGAACTGCTACCCCCCTCTTACTTTTATTCATGGGATATCAAATGGACTTCTTAAGAGTTATTAACATGGATCTCATTGCAACAGAAATGGTTAGAGGAATTGTTGGAGTAATCGGCTTAGTAATTGCAATTCCTGTGACCGCAGTAACTGCAGGTTTTCTTTTGGGGTCATTCAAAGGTAAAAAGGTCAAAAAGAAAAAATAGGCTAGTTTTTAACTTCTCCAAACAATTCTTTGCGCATAGAACCTAATAACTTAAAACAAAACAACACCCTGCATGATATTTTTTTGCTCCCCTTTTTATTAAGGACTAATTTAAATTTTTCTCTCCAAGAAATCCAAAAGGCTGCTGACAATTATCAGCAGCCTTTTGCTATAATTTAGTCTTCTTCCCCAAGTTATTCTCTGGAAAAAGAGAACCTTTTTGCCATTTCCAGCATCTTGCCTGCCATTTCTTTCAGCTCCTGCCTCGATGCTGATATTTCTTCACTTGCAGAAGCACTTTGGGTAGCTACTTCAATTACGTTCTCCACAGTTTTTACAATTTCATCTGTTGAAGCGGATTGTTCTTCCGAAGCTGCGGCAACATCACGGGCCAGTTCTGACATTTTTGCAACAAGGTTAACAACCTCCTCAATTTTCGTAGATTGCACATTGGTTAGTTCGGAGATACTTTCCAGCAAATCAACTCCCTTGTCGGTGGCTTCAGTTACGCTTGTTACTTCTTCACTCTGGGAAGAAATTTTTTCTGCGACAAAGCTTGCTTTTTCAGCAATGGTTGCTACAGCATCGTGAATTTTATCAAATATTTCTCCTGTTTCCCTTGTTAAACCAAGTCCCTCCTGGGCTCTCTCACTTCCTTCCTTACTGTTCTTCACAGCTTCATTGACCTCTTCCTGGATGCCTTTAATCAAAGAGGCGATAACTCCTGTTGCCTCCTGGGACTTGGTAGCAAGTTCCCCAATGGCTCCAGCGACCACCGCAAACCCGCGACCATGTTCCCCGGCACGGGCTGCTTCAATTGAAGCATTTAACGCAAGCAGGTTGGTCTGTTCAGAAATATCGTTAATCAGATCGATAATTTCGCCGATCTGCTCCGCTGAAGATCCCAGTTTTTGGGCTCCTTCCGCCTGTTTTTGAACAGTTGAGTTGATGGCTTCCATTTTTTCAATGGTTTCCCTTACATGGTCCTGCCCCTTCCGGGCAACTTCAACGGTCTGTTTTGCAGCCTGTTTCCCACCCCTTGTTTCCTGGGCAGATTCCTCAATTCCCGCTTTAACCTGCTGCATGGTTAAAAAACCCTTGGCCAGGACACCTATTTCATCTTCATTTTGGAGCCAGGAGTTTGATTTATTTAAAAGATTTTGAATTAACGATTCTTAAATCGTCTTTGGTTTGATTAAAGTAAAACTCGATAAAAACAACCATTTTGTTTCTTATACTCTTTTTTATAATTGATTTGTTTAACAATAGTTTTTAGGTATCCTCTTTAATCACCTTACCTAAAAGAAAAGACAGCCCGGGAAAAATCCCCCGGCTGTCTTTTAATAAGATTGGGAAAAATTTACTCCTCAAGAAATCGACTGAGTTTTCTCTTTTTCCACTGTCCCGGGCAATAGTATTGTGGTCCTGGTCCCAATGTCTAAACGGCTTATAACTTCAAAATAACCCCCGTGTCTTTCCACAATCCACTTGGCTATAGATAATCCCAGGCCGGAACCACCCGTTTTACGGGCCCGGGATTCATCGGAACGATAAAACCTGTTGAAAATATTGGAAACGTCTTCAGGATCAATACCGATACCGTTATCCTGGACCTGGATTTTCACCTTATCATTTTCCTTGAAAACTCTTATGGTAACTTTTTCTTCGGAAGGAGTATACTTGATACTGTTATCAACGAGAACCCGGACCGCCTGCTTGATTAACTGCTGGTCGGCCTCAATATAGGCCGGGCTATCCAGTTGAGTT
>PWGV01000035.1 GCA_003554585.1 Halobacteroidaceae bacterium
CAATAATTCAACCCAGCACTCCCTCAGCGCTACACAGGGCTTGCTTTGGCCTGCCTTGATTTAAGTTTTCAAAGATCTAAATGATATTTAACAACATTTATGGATAATACTGCTATTTTGCGCGCTTCATGCTCAAATCCCATCCGCAGACTTTCTGAAACTACTCAGGTAGTGCGTTTTACCAAAGCGCTTTCCCAACCAATGATAGTCTCAAAAGGCGGATGGGAGAACCAAAAACCCCGGGTATCTCCATCCCCTGCATCTGACCCGATTCCTCGAATAAAGGCGTAGAGAACACCACCAAATTTAGCTTCATACTCCTCTGCGGATTTAATATTAAGCAGGCGAATAATAGCTAAACTGTAAACCTGGGCCTGGAGGCTGTAGTTTTTCTCCACGTGATCATCGAGAACTGACCGCTCAAAAGAAGGCATGCGGTCACTCTTCCAGTCAAGCAGGTAGATTTTTCCTTCGTGCTCGAAGACGAGGTCAATCAGCCCCTGCAGGAAGCCCCGGACAGTTTGATAAAACGGCTCTTGACCCGCAGGAAGGGTATCTCCGCTACTGAGCAGGGGATGACATTCCTCCGGGATAGGATAGGAAAAAAACATTTCCGGGCAGTGGCGTTCGCCCGAGGCAATCCCACCGGGCATATTAAGCGCTGCACCACCTTCCAGGCCAGTTACCCGCAGTGGAGTTGTGAAAGCACTGTAAACCATCTGAAGAGCTTCATCCAAAAATGCTTCCGCAAAACCATACTGACGTAAGACAGCCGCAGCCCGCTGTTTAACCTTTTCATCTGCGCTCCAATCGAAAGCACTCCTGCCTCTGACTTCTTCAACAGGAGTGACCTCCAGCAGGGCGTGCAGCATAATTCCTGTTTCCCGCCCGGCGGGCAAGCTCACTTGATCCTTCAAATCCCCAATCTCTGACGAGGATATCTTTGACAAACCGAAATCCGAAAACCCACCTTCAACTTCAGCAGCCACCTCTTCATCACGCCTGGATGCACCTTGATCCGAATCTGCTGCCGGGGCCTGCCAGGTCTTACTTCTGCTCATCCTGGTATAACTGGTTAAAAGCACACCCCGGTGGGCGGGCTTAATTCTTTCAACCTCTTCTTCCCTGGAAGGCGGAAGTTCAAGCAACCCTTCTTCAGGCCATCCTGGCACTGTTATCTCATTTTTCTCTTCGCCCGGCAACCGCTTCATGCAGTCAACTGATCTTAAAACATAACGGTTTCCGCTCTCAAAACAACCGAGGTCGCGCAAACGGTCAAGCTGTTTTTGCAGTTCTTTGTATAACCGGCCCAACCGGTTATATCCGTAGCTTTTATGCTTACTTTCGCCTTCCGGGGCGGGACCAAAATAGGGCAGATAAAGCCGCGTCTTGGCTCTGGTCAGGGCGACATAGATGAGCCGCTGGTTCTCCTCGTCGATTTCTCGCTCCACGGCCTCCGCGATTTCTCCGAAAGCCCGGCCGATGTGGAGACAGCGCCTGCCATCACGGTGGTAAATATTCATTTTGATATCGCCGGGGGGCGGATCGCCGAAACCTCCACCGATAAAAACTACTTCGGCTTCAAGCCCTTTGGCCTTATGCATGGTCAGGATCTGGACCGCTTGCTGGTCGGTTTCCAGCCTTTGGATATTGCCCTCCCTCCCTTCCGGTAGTTTCCGGTCGTCTAGATACGCTTTTAGGGTTCGGATCAACTCGGTCAAGGTAAGCGGGTGGGCATGAGCCTGAGCCAGCAGCAGCTCGAAAATATGCAGGTAGTTGGTCAAGGCCCTTTCGTCATCGGCAAAAATGAGTCTGCGCATCAACCCGGATTCGGCCACAATAGCTTCAAACAGGCTTGACCAGGCTTGATCGTCGGCCAGCCGTTTCCAGTCATGAAGCATAGTAGTAAAAGGATGACTTTCACCGGCCTCCTTCCAGGCCGGCAGTTCAGAAAGAGCTATGCCGAAGAAAGGCGTCAGCCAGGCCGTCATCCGTGCTGCCGGATCGGTAGGGGCATCAATGGCGCTAAGAAGCCGGTATACATCATCGGCTTCAGTTGTTTGAAATAGTCCCTCCTGTTTGTAAAAGGCATGGGGGATCCCGAAACGACGCAGAACCTCGCCGATCATATGCCCTTCCGCCGCAGAACGGGTCAGGATGTAAATATCGCTCAGCTGAATCGGCTGTGGTTCATTGCCGTCCCTTCCGGTACGCAAACCATGATTATCGTCTACCAGGCGGCTAATCTCCTCCCCTATAAAACGGTTTACGCCCTTCTTTAACGCATCAGCATTAAGTTTATCTCCTCTTCCATGCAGGTGAAGCAGGTGAACGGGAGCTGCCTCCCGGCCCTTTTCCAGGGCTACCCGGCTCTTATTACCACATTCAACCGGATCGTCATAGCGGTTCAGGCCGCTGAAAAATGATTTACCCTCGCTATCTTCAGCAGTGAGAATTTCGTTTGCCGCTTCAATCAGGGTTTGCGTGG
Source organism: Halobacteroidaceae bacterium (assembly GCA_003554585.1). GTDB lineage: Bacteria > Bacillota > Halanaerobiia > B1SED10-174 > B1SED10-174 > T1SED10-26. The sequence continues at coordinate 2,489 of PWGV01000035.1, forward strand.
AGCGAAAATTTTCCTTAAGCGGTAACCGCCTTGCTTTACACTGATCAACAAGGTAATTTTTAGCCTGCTCATAAGTGTACACATCAGCCCCGCGGAAGCTGTAAATAGCCTGCTTGGGATCACCGATTATATGCAGGAAATGTTGATTTGTGCCCTCGATGAAGATGCGCCGGAAAATATCCCATTGTACCGGGTCGGTATCCTGGAATTCATCAACCAGGGCAAACTTCCAGCGCTTCCGGAGCGACTCAATCAACCCCCCGGCCTCTTTTCCCGTGAGCGCTTCCAGAACACCCAGCAGCATATCATCGTAATCGATCAAGCCTAGCGAACGCTTCCTGGCCGCAAGCCTTCTCTGGACTCGCGGCAGAAGCTCGTAGACTAAAAAACTGTAATCATCAGCCGCCAGCTCGAGCATTCTCTCCATTCTGCCACACAGATCCGTTAATATCCCGGGAACCCCTTTCTTTTTCGTCATCCGCCGCAGATGATTAAAGCGGCTATCGCTGTGCTTATCGATCTGAATTTTTATATTCGCCCAGCTGAAAAACTGCTCTGCATCCTGACGCAGGTTGTCCGGCTCAAACCTTGCAGTAGTTTCAAAAAAACTGTTGACAATCTTTTCAAAGCCTTTGTAAACTCCCTGTTCTGTGAAAAAAGATTGGCCCGCCTCTTTTAACTCATCCAGTCCAGGAAGGCTTTTCGCCTCTTGATAAAAAATCCCGGGATCATAGATCGGGGTAACCAGGCAGCGGTCGGGGCAACCTTCCCGGTGGCAGCGATAAAGAAATTTTTCCAGCTGCAGGAGCGATTTGTTTTGTTCAATCCAGCACCTGAGCGCTTCACCCAGGGCGGTTTGCTTATCCAACGCCCGGCGCACTTCTTCCCGGAATACAAAACCAAAAATCTCCGCTCCATCAGCCTGCGCCTGCTCAAAAAGCCTCCCGCCGAGGAAAGCTTGCTCGGATAGAACCCGATGGCAGAAGCCATGAATAGTTGAAATCTGGGCCCCGTCGAAACGAAAGAGGGCTTCTCGAAGCCTGCTCCTGATCGAATCGTCGATTTTCCAGTAATCTTTGGGATTATCCCCGGGTACCAAAGTAGCGCTTTCATCACATATTCTTCGAATGAGGGCCCGGACCCGCTCCCGCAGCTCCCTGGTGGCGGCATCGGTGAAAGTAACAACCAGGATCTCTTCGATCTTTGCCTCGCCGCGGATTAGAATATCCAGGACCAGGTGTTCCAGGGTAAAAGTTTTTCCAGTCCCGGCCGAAGCCTCGATTACGGCATGCCCTTGTCCAGGTTCCAACCTGTTCAATATTTCAGGACGCTTGTAATAAGCGGTGTTCATTTAACAACCTCCAGAGCGATAATGTCTTCAAAGATCGGGCTGAAACGGCGGGTGACCAGCTGAAAAGCCTCATTCGCGTTCGGTGGCAGGTAACCCCGCGGTGACGGCACCGGACCCCAGAGGCTGGAGAAATGAGACCAGTTATTACCGACCATATTCATAATCAATTTCACCAGGGCGCTGCCATCAAGCATAGAAGCAAATTCTCCAACTGGCATACCGGATAGCATCTTCTGGCCCCGGCCACCTCCGGCCAGTTCGAAATAATGGCCGATCACAGCCTCAACCGGCAGCAGGTAGGCATGATGACCGTTTAACAAATCTTCTGAAATCAAGGAAAGCCATTGAAGAGCTTTCCCCTGCTCAGCCGGCTGCAAGCGCATCCTGTAAACTGCGATTAATTCCGTTCCGCCGGAAAAACAGAGCAAGATTTGCCGCTCGCTATTCCTAAACCTCAGATCTCCCGCCGCTGTTAGCAGCGCCTGATCAATTATGCCCCGCAGAAAATAGCGAAAACTGCCCGTAACTGCTGTTTTACCCTGACCTGAAAAAGGTTTTCTGGGCAGGAAGATGATCGTTACCGGCTGCCCTTTGCTCAGCCCTTCAGTAAGACCGCCGACCTGCACTGGTTGTATTTTTTTCCCCCCATCAGGGCCCTTTAATTCTATATCTAAAGTCAGCGGGTCGAAGACGCAATCGGTGGAGCTATGCCACCTTGACCGACCCAAACGGACTCTCTCCAGCGGTTGGGATATATCAGCAGCTGCCCCGTCATCTTTTGCAGCTAACAAATCAAGCCCGTCCTGCCAGCCGGCAATGATCTCCTGGTGACGCGTTTCGATGATCTGGCCCAGTTTACCGACCGGGATTTGCCCGGCCAGGCGGAGTCTTTCTACGCGCTTCTGGTAAAGCTCATCCGGGCTATCCCCGGTAATCAACGCTTCCATAAACACATCACGCACCAGCACTGTTTCAGTCAGCCGGTCCACATCAAAATCTTCCTCTTCCCGGTCAACCAGATCTTCCTCTGCTTCAGACAGACCCAGCAAGGACGAAGCCCAACCCTGCATAGGACACTCCAGGAAACGCCGCAGGACAGAGTGAGAAAGATAAATGGGAGCTTCGATGGAACTCTCCTCTTCCCCATCAGTGGCCCGCGGAACTGCCGTAATAGCCGCCGGAGCCGGAGCTTCACCGGGCAGGGCAAGCATGACGGAAAGCTTAGACCAGACTTCAGGATCAACAGTTTTTTGAATAATATCCAGCTCTTCCTTTAAGCTACCCCGGGGCGAAATTCCCGTTTCCACTGGATCACCTTCAACCGCCAGGGCATTCTTCCGCCAGTTTTGGGCAATCTGCTGAATCTTGGTTTCAACTCGTGACTCACTAAAAAAAGTCTCTTCGGGGTTTTCATTATCATAACGCCTCAGTGGAGGATCGCAGCGAATCGCTTGCATCCCTTCATAATCCAGATAGCCCTGCTGCAAAATATGCTGCAGTTCCTGGATCACCGCTGAAGGTTGCAGAGGATCTCCGGTCTGCTCATCTCTTTTTACATAGGAAAGATAGAGCCGCTGCCGGGCACATAGCAGCGTCTCAAGAAACATATAGCGATCTCGTTCGGCCGGGTCAACATCTCCGGCCCTCCTCCGGGCAGTCCGCAGGTCTAAGGCATCCCTGCGCCCGGCAGCCGGGAAAAGCCCCTCACCCAAACCGAGCAGAAAAACCACTCTGAATGGTATGGCCCGCATCGGCAGGAATGAAGACACGACCACCCCTTCAGCCAGGTACTGGCCCCGGCCGCTACCCAGTGATTCAATGGCCCGCCCGGCAATCTCAGCGGCTACCCTACCGCTTACCTTTTGCCCCAAATCCATCGCTTCCATTTTAGTCAGTGCGCGGAGCAGGCGCAGACGATCCCGTTGATCGGCCCCGTCTTCCAAATAGAGATAAGTGTCTATTTGAGTGGTATAGAAACGAGCCCAGTCTTTTAAATTCATCTTGCTGTTGCGCACAAAATGAGCGTCAGCCAAAAGAGATCTGGCCAGCAGCCCAAACCGGGCCGCAGTTGAGCGAGCCGAACCATACACCTCTTCAACCAGCCATTGATTCTGCTCAGCTGTAAAAATCCGCTCGTCACCACTTTTCTCACCAGTCATAAAAGCGCCGAGAGCCAGTCTCCTGACACCTTGATCCCAATTATATACATCCCGGTCGATATAGGTTCCTTCAAAGTCGGCGCGATCGGCCCCAAAAATTATACCGAGCGTTTCGGCCAAAGCTGCCAGATCTCCCGGGGATACATCATCAAATTGACCGATCACAGCAGGATGGCTCATCAGGGCCAGCATCTCCGCCCGGGAAAAGCGACCATAGGGCAGCTTAAGAAGCAGGCTCATCGCCTCAATAATTTGGCTTCCAGCGGTCCCGGGCAAGTCAGATACACTGTTGGGCAGGTTATGACAGGAGGCAAATACTGTTTCGACCTGAGGCAGATAAACATCGCGGCCGGCATTATTGATGATAACAGCAATGTCATTAAATCGCAGGGGCGGTTCACCCCGGTCATTTGCGATCAGTTTCCAGATCTCATCGGCCACCCATTCCACTTCCCGGCGCACCGATGGGGCGGCGACCAGCCTGATCGATTCATCCGGCTTGCAGGGACCGGTGCTGCTTTTACTTTCTATTTTCTCCGGTTCACGGTAGAGGATCTCTTTCTGGATTTTCTGCAGGAGGTTTGTGCCTTCCGGTTCGATAAACCTGTCTGTAAAATCACAATCAGTTAGCTCCCCGAGCAGGCGTACATGTTCGCGGCCAGGATGGCCCCAGTAACGCAGGGCCGGATTATCGGCTTCGAATAAACCGAAGGGATCATCACTTTCAGTTTCGCCGGCCCCGCCCCAAATTCGCTTTTCCCGCCGGTTCAGTTCCTGATCCAACCGCTTATAGTGGGCCCGCTCTGTTTCTACATCTTCCCAGAACTCAGCACAGGGATTGAGGGTATAGATATAAAGCGAGTTGTTTTCACCAAGAAGTGCGAACAGGTCTTGAAACAGTCTGGCAACATATGACACCCCGAAGATGTGAACCGGAGGCAAATCGCCCGTTCTGATTATATTTACCAGCTCTTTTTCGGCAGTAAGTTGATCTAAAGTGATCCAGCTCCCGCCCTCCGGGGGTGAATTTATTTCCAAAAGCCCGCCTTCGGCAAAAACAGCCCGCCACAAAGCGCGCTGCCAGGTGACAGTTGGAGCAAGGGTCGGATCATACGCTGCCGGATCGGCAAATGGCTGATTCATGTAAGGCGTGCCGCCTCCGCGCCAGGCAGAAATCATTTCACTTCTGGAAAAGCTGTATTCCTGGAAGAGGTGAGCCATACGGGCAGCCAGCTGGACCCGCCGCATATCGGCCCCATCGCTGATAAGCTGATTGTCTGCTGCTGTTGAGGGCCGATCACTATCGATTAAACTTGCGGAAGTGTCCTCAACGCTTTCCAGGTACCTGTGCACCGGCTGAAGATCCGGGCTGCAGATAGCCTTTTCATCCAGTAAAAGCGCTAATAAAGCCGCCTCAATAATATCGAGGCCGGCCACTTTAAAATTACCCGGGCAGGTTTTCTCAACGATGTCCCCGATAAACTGCTCCAACATTCTAAAACGCATATTGGCTGCAACGCCTAGCTTCTGGGCTAGTTCTAAGCGCACCCAGGTCTCCATGTTTCGGTTCGGCACCACCAGCTCGACCGGTTCTAAGGGGTGGGTTCCAGCTCTTTGCGCTTTGATCTGATCGGCCAGGGCATCGAGCAGCTGTTCAGTTCTGTTGGAATAAAACAGTTCAATCATCGGGTTACCTCTCCTTACTGGTTTGTTTTTGCTCCTTCACGAAGGCATCGATCAGTTTCCGAGCAATGCTGATCGAGCCTGGGATTGGGGGCAAACTGTCAGGCCCAAACCAATCTGCAGCGGCAATCTCCCGGTGATCAACCCGGATTTCTCCACCACCATAATCGGCGGTAAAACCAACCATAAGGGCATTGGGGAAAGGCCAGGATTGACTGGCAAAGTATTTAATATTTTTAACTTCAATCCCCGTTTCTTCCCTTACCTCTCTAATCACGCACTCCTCAAGGGTTTCTCCTGGTTCAACAAACCCGGCAAGAACGCTGTAGAAAGCGTGTTTTCGCTGCTTGTTCCGCGCTAAAAGAAGCATATTCCCTTTTTTTACAGCCACTATTATTGCCGGAGAAACTTTAGGATAATAAATTGCTTTGCATCGCTTACAAACTTTTGCCCTTTCAGTAGAAGCATATTCGGCAGGCGCGCCACACTTACCGCAGTACTGGTGCATTCTATCCCAGTGAACTATCTGAAAAGCATGTCCTGCTGCTGAAAACAAATCTTCACCAACATGCCCGAACAAATCACGCAGCCCGGTAAAACTAAAACCATCCGGAACGCCAACACCGGGATCAAGATCAACTGAATAGCAAGGAATGGTACCCAGCACACCAAGATAATGCAATCTTGCCCCAATTAATCCTGCTTGTTCAAGTTCACTGCCCTTTGGAATCCTGCAGCCTTCATGCTCTATGATTACCAGGATCTCCCACCCTTTGAAGGCGAAAATATAGGCGTCTATTCCTTTCATTTCCGGAGCCGGATTAACCGCCATATTTAATTTCAAATTATGCTGCACTCCTTACCACAAAAATATTTTGCTTATGAGGCCAGATCTTGAATTATCATTTTCTATTATAACGCAAGACCCTGAGCTTTAATTCCTATACTACCCATAGAAACACTCCCAAAATACAACTTCCAGTTTTGCCGGCAGTTCCACCAGACAGCAGCTTTTTAGAAGCATTCTTGAGCATGTACTAACGCCTAATATTTTCAGGCCTTAAAATAAAACTTTCAACATTATATTAACATACAAGGTGCCAGCCCTGGCCAGTTTATCCGGAACTGAAGCAAAAGAAAGACTGTGGCCTGCAATGGTGAAGTCCTTGAAACTGGCCTTAGTATTTAGTGCGGCCAGCACCGTGGGACTATTAATTTTTGCTAGCGGGGTAAATATATTTTTATTTAATGACTTCGCGGCAACAATCCCCCTGCAAATACGCTCAATAGGAATTATCTTTTTATCGCTCAGTTATTGTTATTTGTAATGAAAAAGCGGTTGCCTTTCGCCAGGGCGGAGTAATTGATGAACAAGACGTAAAGGCAAGTCGGCTGGCGACTACACTATTCAGGACAGTTCATGTGTGCATATTCTTGAACTCGCTTTGAGCTCTTCACTCAATTCAATAACCCGTTTATGGTGAGTAAAAAGAATGACCTGGGTTTGATGCGATAGATCCGCAAGGATTTCTAAACAGGCCCTGGTGCGATCATCATCAAATCCGATCAGGATATCATCTACAATAAAGGGCATCGGCTCACCGTGCCCTAAATGCTGCATTAATGTAGCCAGGCGTAGAGAGAGATAAAGCTGATCCCTTGTTCCGTCACTCATACCGTCTACAGTAACTTCAGTATTGTTAGAACGTACGCCGAGCAGTATTGGGTTACCATCATCATTAATCTCATCGCGAAGACTCATAAATGAACCAAGGGTTAGCCTGGAAAATAACTGGCCCGCCCTGGCCAGGACCGGGGCCTGGTTTTGTTTGCGATAAGTCTCTATTCTTTGCTCAAGTATAAGGGCGGCTATTTGCAGGCGCAGATAATTTTCGACACCCGAGACTAATGAAGCAAGGTGTTCTTCTGCTTCCGCCGCTGCATTTGCTGCCCGGGCACTGCCATCATTTGCTTCAATTTCGTTCTGCAGGGTTAAACGCTGATCACGCAGCTCGTCTCGCCTTGCCTGTAAGTCTTCTAATGCAGCATTAATCTTCGACAGTTCACTTTCCAGGGCATCAACATCGGACTCAGAAGCTTCCTTTTCCAGAACTTCGAGGCTTAATCCATCGCCGTTTCGGTCAAGTTCTTGCTCAAGCTTACTGAGCTCATCCTGCAGGGCTCTTTTTTCTTCAGATTTCTCAGCTGTGCTTTCCAGCTGATCATTGCTGTTAACCGAAGCTTGTTCCCTTAATGCCGCGAGCTGTTCTTCTGCATTTTTTATGGATATATCGCTTGCTTCTATTTCTTCCTGGAGATCCTTGATCTGCATTTCTATCTTTTTAAGGCTGGCCATTGCTTCACGGGACTCGGTCAGGCAGCGATGCAGCTCGGAAGCTAAAATATTCACTGTCTTTCCTTCCCTGGCAAAGTTGATGCTGTCGGCAAAACTAAATACTTTCTTCTCAAAATCCTCTACTACGCGCTCCATCTTGTAGATACGCTTTCTTAAATCTTCCGACTGATCGTAACTATCAAAAAAGGCAACCAGCTGTTCAAAGCGCTCGGTCGCATGATGGGGATGAAGATCAGGCTTGACATCAAGTCCTTCAATTGCCTGGCTCCATTCTTTCTGCCAGCTGATTATATCTTGTCTGATCTGCTCCAAATCCTGCTCCTTTTTCTCTATTTTTATAGCTGTTTCATCCAGCTCCTGTTCAAGCTTTTTCTTTTTAGCTTTCAGAGCTTCTTCCTGCTCTACCTGCTGCTCGCAAAGGCTGAGCATAGCTTCAAGACTCATATGATCAAGGTTTTTGGCGCTGTCAAATTTGTGAATTTGCCGGGTAATGCCTTCTTTAAGCCGTGTGAGATCACCGACCAGATTTAAAGCTTCTTCCCGCAGGGTTTTCGAGGAATGCAGGTTTTTCACCACATTATCTGCCCTGAGCAGCCATTGTTTCATCTCTGCCGGTTTTCCGGGATCAATGCCCAGTGGTTCCCAGATTAGTTGCCAGTTTCTTTGTTCTGCTGCAAGTGCTTCACTGGCCTTAATGATCTCGTCAGAGATCTGTTTTTGCTTTTTTTCAAGGCTTTCAAGCTTCGCTTCGAGCTCTGCCCGCTTTACAACCCGATCTGCAGCAAAACGAAGTTGATCGGAAAGATAATCTGCAGCTTCGATCTTCTGCTCATAAAGCCGGGGCAGATCTTTTTCAGGAGCAAATTCGAAGAGCTTTTCTTCCACATCTTCATTTTCTATATATTTGCCTTTGATCAAATGCCAGACTTTGTTCCTGGAAGCACGCAGTTCATTCAGATCTGCAACTGAAGGCACTTCACCTTCCGCTAAAAGGGACTTTAAAGCCTGTTCTACTTCCCTGCATTCTTCAACAATTTCTTTCTCTTTGCGTTTTAAGTCCCTGACAATCGCGGTATGTTCATCAAGCTGTTTATCAAAATAATCTAACGTATGAGGAACCGGCATAGCTATGGCCAGGAATGATTCGATTGGGCCGGAAAACCGGCCAAGCCTTGAAAATTCCTCCAGGCAAGCCTCTTGTGCTTCCTCAGCCTTTTTTTCAGTTTCAGCCACGCGCTTTTCTAAATCCCCTGCTTTACGGGCAGCTGCAATCTCTGCTTTCAGATCCTTTAGCACGAAAGTGGGCCGGGGAATGTTAGAGAGTTCCTGATTAATAGATTTCTGCCTGGCTTTAAGCTCTTGAAGATTAGTTTCTGCCTCGGCTTCTTTCTGCTTCAGCAAATCATGCTGCGTTGCCAACCCGGATATCCATTTTTTATTGTTTAGCAAGGGGCGTAATTTTTCAGTGTCATCAATTCCAAGATCAGGCCGAACGCTTCGCAGTTTTTTCTCTGCATCATTACGCAGCTGTCTCCGCTTGCCATCCTGCTGGGGAAGGTCTGCAATGGTTTTTTCAACAGCGCCCAGTTCGCGGTAGATTTCCATGATCTCTTCTGCATTGCTTAGCAATTCTTCACGAATATTTAGCATTTCGGTCTCTTTTTTTAGGAGTGCCAGTTTACCCTCAGCCTTCTCTTTCTGTTCACTGAAAGCTTGAAGCTTGTTAAGCGCTTCTTTGCGCGATTCATTGAAATCCTCAGGCAATATAAGCACAGCTTTCATTTCCGTAAGCCTGGCCAGCACATTACGACGCCCGGCTAAGGGGCCTTTGATACGATTTAAGCGATCTAAGCGGCTTTTTTCTTTACTAACCGCAGCGATTTTTTCTTCAACATCTTTAATTTCTTGAACAATTTTTGCATAGTCTTTTTGCAAACTTTTCCACTCGGCAACTGGCAGGCTGGCTTCCTTGCTTGCATTTTTTGCTTCTTTGAATTGGGCAATGTGATTGTTCACAATCCTGGTAGTAGCACGAGGCTTGAAGTATTGATCTGCCCCATCCTGCAGTTTGGTCAATATTTCTCGCAAACTGGCTGTCCCGGAAGCAGCGCTGAAGAGAGCCTGACCGAGATCACCGGATTGTTGTAAAAGTTCCTGGCCGCCAGCAATCAAGCGATCGTAATTAATGCCGTATAATTTAGTAAAGAGGCTTTCGTCTACATCATCCGGTATGAACGGATGCAGTCTTGTATCTTCGATAACAGCATCTGTGTCCGGGTCCAGCAGCGTGCCCTTTGCTCCTTTCCTGCGGACAAATTCTAATTCTTGATCACTGGAAAGTTTGAGTTTGCCGCCGATACGCAACTGTGGGTTGTCATGCAGGAAATTATCGGTGGTGCGGGCGGGAATACCAAATAGCCAGCCTATGAGCGCTCTAAGCGCGGTGCTTTTGCCTGCTTCATTGTCGCCATAGATCAAGTGAAAATTAGCATTCTCAGCTGAGAGATCCAGTGACTTTTCAGTAAAAGAGCCGTAAGCCAGCAAATCAAAACGCTCTATTCTCATTTAAGGTTTTTCCTCCACTAATAGCTTGCTGATGAGCATTTGCTTCGCTTCTTTAATTAAGTGTTTAATAGTGTCTGGATCATCGAGGATTAACCCGCCATCATCGCTGTATGCTTCTACGGGCAATTTCTGTTTGAGCTCGGTTAAAACATCGTCAAGACCATAAATATCTTCAGGATTGTCATTTGTTTTTATAATTTCCCGGAGCATTATGCCCAGTGAACTGTCATCAGATAAACCCGTTGACAAGTCACGCTTACCAGTTACCAGGTTTTCAACTTTTTCTATCCACACATCCTCACCGGCAATTTCTGCTCCCCGTGCCTTAACTTCATGGGCAAAATGTTCCGGGTTAGCAGAAATCTGGTTGACCATTTTTGTAGATCCCTGGTAACGGATGCGCATAGCAACCGGCCGGCCTTCTGCTGATTTAAGGGACGCTTGTATCTTTTTTCGGGTTATATCCCAAATTTCTCGCATTTCTGCAACGTCTGTAAGGTCTATAGCGCATAAGTGCCAGCGCAAAACATCTAACGAGCGCATTTCTATAACAGGGTTAGTATTTACTTCATCTACTGTAACAAGCAGGCATCCTTTAGCTCCGGTTTCCCGTATGTGACGACCTTGAATACAACCAGGAAAAACAATCCAGGGATCTTCAGAAACATACTCCTGGCTATGGATATGACCCAGGGCCCAGTACTGGTAACCTTTTGAAATCAGATCATTTTTTGAGCAAGGCGCATAATTAGCATGGCCTTCCCGCCCATCAAGGCTTGTGTGAAGCAACCCGATATTAAAGAAACCCGTTACAGCAGCAGGAAAATCTTTTGCGAGATTATCATAAACTTGCTGCTCCTTAAAACTCTGTCCGTGAATCGCTACCATCAGGTCATTAATCTTTATAGTTTGCGCTTTCGATGATGAAAACATCGTTACATTAGGAGGATTTTCAAGAGCTTTAGTGATCCGATTAGCAGCATCATGATTTCCTGCTGCTGTAAAGACCCTGATATTATGATCATTTAGCCGACCCATTTGCCGGCTGAAAAATATCCCGGTACTATAGTCATTCCAGTCACCATCGTATAAATCACCAGCTAATAAAACAAAAGCTGCCTTTTCTTCTATGGCCAGATCTACAAGGTTCTCGAAAGCCCGGCGGCAGGCATCCCGAATAGATTCTGCCGGTGCAGACTCATAACGAGCCAAACCACGCAACGGACTATCTAAATGGACATCCGCTGCATGAATGAATTTAAACATAGCCACCTCAATTTTACATTGTTTTCAATCCAGTGTGTAACTTAGCTATATTCTGTAATTGTAACCGGCTGATCTGACATACGGTTGTCACATGAATGCAAAACTGGCATTCTTTTCGTGGTAAATGAAAATTATTGCTGTCAAACACGCTACCAGACAATATCTTCCGGGTAATCCAGATTTACTTTAAGGTCTTCTACACCACAATTTAATCTATCCGCTTCTTTTCTTAATTGATGCTTTAAAAGAAGTAATCTTCATTCGGATTGGCTATACGCTTTGCACTTATCGATATATTTTTAAGCCTTTTCTCTTTATCCATTTTCAGGAAACGGATATTTAAAATATCTAGTTACTGGGTAATATAATTGATAAGCGGAATATGGTGATCGTTTAAAAGGTTGTGTATCCTGGCATAAGCATTCTTTGACACTGTCTCTTGCATGGCTTCCGCTAACTGAGTCTGAAGTATACGCACCTGGGCAATATTTTTATCCCCAGATAACTTTCTTATCGTCAAAGAGCTCCCCGCTGCCGGATGCTAACCTTTCTAAAATCAAATCTACCGGTATGTGTGTGCCCACAATAACAGGTTTACCATACATAATTTCAGGTTTTGAAAAAACAGCTTTATCTTTCACATAAATACCCCTTCATTAAACTTCGTTTGTCTTGATTATACTTATAGCAATACATAATTACAAGAATTCGCGTAAAATAACGCTAAAATCAAGGATACAATGCAAATTATTGCTTTGGCCAGAGTTTCTTGCCGCAGATATACCTCATCACTTAACACAACGTAAAGACTGATAAAATAAGGGACGAGAAGGACCTTAAAAATACAAGCAAGCCTCTTCATATTAGCATCAACTTCTGATTGCATTAACAGTGCATACGGTATAATAATTTTCATTGTGTCCCGAAATTTTCATTGTGTCCCGAAATTTTTCGAAATTTTTCAATTACGTGTATACCTGTTAAATAAC
>PWGV01000167.1 GCA_003554585.1 Halobacteroidaceae bacterium
AATCGCTTTAATAAACAGGTAGTCCGGAGAACCACCCAGGGTTTATCTAACTACCTGAATAATAAGCAGGGAGAACAAAAAATTGGAGTTGTAATTGGCTATGACACCCGAATTAATTCCCGAAATTATGCCCAAGAGGTAGCCCGGGTACTTGCAGAAAACAATATAAAAGCATTGCTTTTTGAAGAACCTTTTCCCACACCACTTATTTCTTTTGCAACCCGCCAATTAAAATGCCAGGCAGGGGTCATGATCACCGGAAGCCACAATCCCGTCAACCATAATGGGTATAAGATTTACTCTGCAGATGGAGTCCAAATTCTACCCGAGCAAGCAGAAGAAATTGCCCAAGAAATTGAAAAAGTAGATTTTTTCCAGGATATTGAAACGAGCACGATGGAAAAATCCCTGGAAAACGGCCAGATTGAGTTTATTGGAGAAGAAATTTCCAGTGAATACATTGGGGGTTTAAGAAGTTTATATAAAGGTTTACAGGCAGGGGTAAGAGATATAAAAATTGTTTTTTCTCCCCTCCATGGGAATGCCAATCACCTGGTGCGAAGAACCATAAAAGAGGATGGCTTCGAAGGGGTTTTTCCTGTTTCCAGGCAGGTAAGCCCCAACCCAGAAAAAGCTGTAGTGGCAAGTCTGAATCCCGAAGAAAGGGAGGCCTATGATATTGCCCTGATAGAGGCCAGAAAAGTTGAAGCGGATATAATTCTTGCCACGGATCTTGATGGGGACCGGTTAGGCTGCATGATCAGAAAGGGTCCAGGTGATTATGTTCTGTTATCGGGAAATCAGGTAGGGGCATTATTGGTAGATTATTACCTGCATCAATTGCAGAAAGCAAACAGCCTGCCTCCCAACGGTGTAATAGTAAAAACTATTGTTACTGGAGAACTGGGCGAGAGAGTTGCCCGCAATTATAATAGGGCAACAATTAATACCCTAACTGGATTTAAATTTATCGGAGAAAAAATCAATGAATTTGAAGAAAAAGGTAATTATAAGTTTCTATTGGGATATGAAGAAAGCTGCGGCTATCTGGCGGGCTCCCTGGTTCGAGATAAGGATGCAGTTGGATCAGCCCTGCTTATTGCCCGAATGGCTGACTGGTTAAAAGGACAGGGGAGTTCTTTAAATCAGAGGCTGGAAGAATTGCAACAGAAGTTTGGTTATTATCAGGAAGAACTGCAGAGGATTAACCTGGAGGGGAACGAGGGAGGGAAAAAAAAGGAAAAGATAATGTCTGGGTTTAGAAAAACCTGGGAAACCTGGGATGATTGGGCCCGACAAAAAGTTATCGAGGTAAGGGATTATCGTATGGGAAAGGGTTTTAGTTTTGAAAAAAATCAGCATTTTGACTTAGATTTACCCGTAGCTGATGTTCTTTATTTCCGCATGATAGAAGATAGCTGGTTTTGTATCAGGCCATCAGGCACTGAACCTTTGTTGAAGGTATATTTTTCGGTAAAAGGGTCCTGTAAAGAGGATGCCAGAAAAAAGTTGGAAGCCTTAAGAGTTAATGTCCTTGAAAGAGTAAGCTTTTTTTCTGGAGGGTAGTTTTTCTAAACTGTGGTGTGGGCAAAAAGGACAGTTATTCAGCCGGAGTTTTGCCTCTATCCGTAGAAGGGGAAAGGGGTTCTTAAGAAATACCAGATTGAAGGGTAACTGAGGTTAAAATGAAAAATTATTAGTTTCTTGCTTTATCCAGGGGCATGGATAGAATAACCCCTGAGAGGCCTAACCCATGATTTTTTCTATTGACCATGGATTGGTAGCTATTAATATAAGTAGTTCTTGTTTTTGGCCTGTCTTAAAAAAGGTCTTTATATCTAAGGCTTTTTCAGGAGCGAAGGGGTGGTTATTTTGGGGGTTGCTGAGATTGCAGTGGTGGGAAGCGGATACCTTGGTCTGGTAGTGGGGATTTGTTTTGCAGATCTCGGGAACAACGTGATAATTAATGATATTGATAGAGAAAAAATAACCGAACTGAATGATGGAAAGCTTCCCATCTATGAAAGCGGATTAAAAGAGATTTTTGAGCGGGTAAGGAAGGGGGGGCAGCTGGTATTTACCACTGACTATAAGTATACAGTTGAAAATTCCGAATATATTTTTATTTTAGTGGACACTCCTTCTCGGGAAGACGGGAAGGCCGATTTAAAGAACATCCTAAATGTTGCCAGGAGTATCGGTCGTAAAATTAACGGTTACAAGATAATTGTTATTAAATCAACTGTACCGGTAGGGACAGGCTACCTGGTAAAAGACATAATTCGAGAAGAAATGTTAAAACAAGGCCTAAACCATCCATTTGATGTAGTCAGCAACCCAGAATTTATGAGGGAAGGGGAGGCGGTTAATGATTTTTTTTCTCCCTCAAGGTTTGTAATTGGCAGTGAAAATGAGAAGGTTTTGCAAAAATTGTTGGATGTTTACCGGGATCACCTGAATCGGGAAATTCCTTTTCTTTTTACAAATATTGAAACAGCAGAAATGATAAAATATGCTTCAAATGCTTTTCTGGCAACAAAAATTTCTTTCATTAACGAAATAGCCCGATTTTGCGCGCAATTGAACGTAGATGTGCGTGATGTAGCACGGGGCATGGGTATGGACGAGCGTATTTCCCCGCACTTTCTCCAGGCTGGTTGTGGTTACGGAGGTAGTTGTTTGCCTAAAGATAATCAGGCCCTGGCTCAAATGGGCCGGGATCATGGCTTTCCTCTGGATATCGTAGAGGCTGTAATTAAAGTGAACGAAAGGCAAAAAAAATATATGGTAAAAATTATAGAAGAGAAAATGGGAAATTTGGAAGGCAAAATACTTGGGGTTCTGGGTTTAAGCTTTAAGCCAGGAACTGGTGATATGCGGGAGGCGCCTTCTTTGAGTATAATACCTTCGCTTATAGAGAAAGGAGCCTACATACAGGCCTTCTGCCCCGGTGGAAAAAAAGAAGCAATCTGGAGACTGGAAAAGTATAAAGGAAAAATTGAATTTCTCCAGGGCCCTTATGAAGCTATTGAGAGGTCCAGTGCCTGTGTATTATTGACTGAATGGGATCAGTTCAGGGATTTAGATTTTTTTAAGGTTAAAAAACTTTTGAAAGATCCTTTCTTTTTCGACTTCCGCAACCTTTATTCCAGGAGTCAGGTTGAAGAAGTCGGACTTTATTATACAGGAGTTGGTATTCCATGAGGAAAGGGAAAGCGTTCACAACTTAAACTCCTTATTTCATAATTGTTTTCACGCAAGGGGGCAAGAAAATGAAAAAAGTTACTAAAGCTGTAATTCCCGCAGCAGGACTGGGAACAAGGTTTTTGCCGGCTACAAAAGCTATCCCAAAGGAAATGCTCCCAATTTTTGATAAGC
>PWGV01000138.1 GCA_003554585.1 Halobacteroidaceae bacterium
ATATTATATGTGTAAGCCGAAGTGGCGGAATTGGCAGACGCGCACGATTCAGGGTCGTGTGAAGTTACCTTCGTGTGGGTTCGAATCCCACCTTCGGCACCACTTAAAACAAAGCTCCCTCTACGGGAGCTTTTTTTATTCCCGGGAAAATCCCATTTCCCGGTAGTCAGGATTAAAATCCTGACCCAATTTCATTTTTTACTTCCTGAGCTTTCTGCAAACTCCTTTTTAAATAATCAGGTGTATTTGGATCTGCGAAGATCTCATCTTCGGTCCTCCAGAATACCTCGGCAACTTCTTCCGGATCTTCGGGGGTTGCCTCACCACTTTTATACCGACATAAAAAAACAAGGTCAACCACAGGCTGATTGTCATCGGCGACAAAAAATTTGCTTTCCACATAGTCTATATCTTTTTCTACTTCAATACCGACTTCTTCTTCAATTTCTCGGTGTAGAGTTTTTTCTACAACCTCTTCGATAACGTTCGCTTTGTCAACCTCTACCTTGCCACCCACCAGGGCCAAAGCTCCAGGTGCATGGTCTTCCTTTTCGCTCCTTTTTATGATCAACCACTTGTCCCCACGGTAAATTACCGCTTCAACATTCACAATAAAATGTTTGATATTCATTTCGCCTCCCCGGTGTTTTAAATCTGGGCAAAAAACACCAGTAATATAACTGCAATTACCAGAGTAACAGCAAGAATAATCATGTCAAAATTAAGGTTCAATAGGCTCCACTTGCCCCAGCCAGAATCCAAGGCTTCTTTCTTTTTATCAATTTTTTTCTTTTTGTTATCTCCCCTGGCTTTTTCCTGCTCTTTTTCCAGTCCTTCAACGGTCTGGATATTTCCGGTAAGGTACTGGAAAATTTCTTCCATTCGCTGGATAATCCGGAAATGAGGATAACTTTTTTCCTCCATGCTTTTTTGGGAAATCCCCTTTTCTTCTAAAGCCATAAGCCGGGCGAATAGTCTTTCTACCCGGTTTTTCTCTTTCTCAGTTAATTCTTCTTTTTCCATCATTTCCTGAACTCTTTTGCTAAAGTCTTCAACACTTCCAATAAAATCTCGAGAATCCACGTCCTCTTTATCAACCGGTTTTAAAATTCCTTCTCCAGTTAACCAGTCCCAGAAACCATGGAGGTCGGATTCTTTCTTATCTTCCTTTCCGTAATCTAAAATCAGGTTGATCAGCTTTCTCTGGTCATGGCTACCCGAGGTCTTGAAAACAAATCCCGCAAAAAGATCATCTGTTCTCCTCCCTATTTCATCCACATAGCCATCCAGGTGGGTAATAAAGGGAAGTCCTTTTTTATAGCCTTCTACGAGGGCTGTCCCAAAACCCATTAGCTGATTATTAATAAAATAATATGCAGCTCCCAGAATTGCTCCCAGGCCTTTAATTAAAGGATTTAAAACCAACCTTTCAATTGATATCCAGCGCGGCAGATCTATTCGTTTTTTCACCAAAACAAGGTTGAGAGCGGTTAGCCCCAGTCCAATTAAAAGAATTTTAAAAGCCCCCCGCAGATCATAGGCGTTGAAGAAATTGTACCCACCCAGTTTATATTCAACAAAATCAGGATCCAGGAAAAAAGCGCCCGCCGCTGGTAAAATAATGGTTTCCATGGTCAGAGTTGGGAAAAAACCTATAATAAGCATGGCTGCAATTAAAACCATAAATATTCCCTGCACCAGGGGTTTTTCTTTTTCCCCTGTAAACTCAGGCTCCCTGGGAGCAAAGAAAACATTATAAATTAGCTTGATGCAATAAGCAGTGGTCCCTGCTGCACCGATATTAAACATGGTTTCAGCATATCCGTATATCGCCATTTGGGTTTCACTTTCAGCGAAAGTAAGAGCATGGTGGATCATTGTTTTACTGGGATAACCGTTAAAAAGAGGTAATCCCATAAGCCCGGCCGCTGAAACAACGGCCAAAATGGTTGTAAGGGGCATTTTCCTCCAGAGGTTACCCAGCCGATAAATATTGAATTCCCGGGTTCGCAGAAAAATATAACCCATGGCCAAAAAAAGGCTGCCTTTAAAAAGGGCGTGGTTGAAAACGTGGAAAAAAGAACCCAGGCCTCCCATTACTCCAGTTTCAGCCATTATCGCGCCCCCGCCCAGGCCCACCATTATATAGCCCGCCTGGCTTACGCTACTATAGGCAAGTATCCTTTTCCCGTTATGCTCAAAAAATGCCAGAAGAGAACCCAGGACCATTGTCAATAAGCCAAAGCCCAGTATAACCTGCCCGAAGGTTAACATCGGGGCCATTAAAAAGAGCAAACGGATAATTCCAAAAACTCCGCACTTTTTTAGAACAGCAGACAGGATCGCGCTACCCGGGGCCGGAGCAGCAACATAACCCCGGGGAACCCAAAAGTGAACGGGAACCAGGCCCGCCTTTATGGCAAACCCGAGCAGCATTCCCGCGATAATAATTATATCCACCGGAGATCCACCTGCCAGGGCTCCCCCAAGTTCACTGTATACAAGGGTTCCCAGGCGATGGTACAGCAGAAAAAGGCCCAGCAAAATAGTCAGGCCTCCCAGCACTCCAATATAAATGTACTGTTTGCCCGCCCGGTGAGCCTCTTCGGTCTCTTCGTGAATAACCAGTGGGAAGGAAGCAAAAGCCATAAATTCAAAGAAGACAAACATTGTAAAAAGGTCCCCC
This sequence comes from Halobacteroidaceae bacterium, assembly GCA_003554585.1. Classification (GTDB taxonomy): domain Bacteria; phylum Bacillota; class Halanaerobiia; order B1SED10-174; family B1SED10-174; genus T1SED10-26. The sequence goes on from PWGV01000138.1 coordinate 2,687, forward strand.
GCAAGAAAAACACCCAGGGTTCCCGTCAGGGAAAGCAGGGAAAAGAAAAGAAAACGGATTGAATTATGGCTTTTTCGCATAAAATCAAGGCTAAAAAGAGTATAAAAAAACCATAAAACAAGGGCCATAATGGCAAGGAAAATCCCCATGTAATCCGGAGCAAGCACAAAGCTTACCCCGAGGAAACCTTCCCAGATAAATTCTATTGGTTCCCCAATAACCGCAACTACTGCCCCAAAAGCAAGGCCAATTGCCAGAAGAGCAAGTTTATGCGCCGTCTTAAAAACCCTTACTTTAAACAGGGCTCCAGCGGCCAGAAGGGGAGCAAATATCGCGGTTACAAGCAGCGCGTTTTGCATGCTCGGCCCGATTGCATTAACCATTATATCTACATCCTTCCTAGTGCTGGAAAAGGGCCCGTGCGGAGAATTCGGCGAGAACGAGTGGCAGGTTAACAGGTAGAATATTGAAAATGACCAAGCTCAGGGCCAGAATTAAAATCGGCACCAGCATACTCGCCCTGACCTCATCATACCGCAACATATCCCCATAAAGAACTGTCCCTTCTTCCGGTTTGCGGAAATAAGCAAGAATGACAATTGGCAAATAGTAAAGCGCATTTAGCATACTACTGATTAAAAGTACGACTGCATAGCCCGGTTGGCCTGCATCTAAAGCACCCAGGGCAAGAGCCCATTTACTCACAAAACCATTTAAAGGTGGGATCCCAATCATGGCTAAAGCAGCGAGGGTAAAAGCCCCCATGGTATAGGGCATTTTACGCCCCACTCCTGCCATCTGGCTTACATATTTGATACCCGTCTTGGTAATAATTGCACCTGCAACTAAAAACAAGGTGCTTTTGATAGTCGCATGACTGACAATGTGAAAAACATCACCAGCCAGGCCGCGCTCGGTAAGCAGAGCCCCACCCATAAGGATATAACCGATCTGACTGATACTCGAATAAGCCAGACGCCTTTTCAGATTATCCTGAACCAGCGCAGCCATGGATCCGTAAAGAGTGGTAATTGCTGCGAAGATCAGCAGAATAGTTGGCCAGCCAGTATCCTGCATCATCTCAACTCCATAAACATTATAGGTTACCCGGATTATTCCGTAAGCTCCAGTTTTGATCAAAATACCAGAAAGCAAAGCACTTGCCGGAGAAGGAGCTACCGGGTGAGCAGCAGGTAACCAGGTATGCAGCGGGAAAAGACCCGCCTTAAAACCAAAACCAATTATAAAAGCCACGAAGGCAATCAGGGAGACAACATTGGCCTCGGGAATAATCCCCAGAGAACTCAGATCAAGAGTTCCAGCCAGTTGATAGGTAATGATAACCCCTGTGAAAACCAGGATTCCGCTCAGGATGGTTACCATCAGGTACCGGGATCCAGCTTTAAAGGCCTCGGGAGTCTCAGCATGGATTACAAATAAATAACCGGAAAAAGCCATTACCTCGTAGAAGAGGAAAAAAGTATAGAGGTTGCCGGCGAGAAATACCCCGAGCGAACCAGCCAGGGTAAAAATATGCACCGGAAAATACCGGTTGGGAGCATGATCATCTTTCATGTATTGCAAAGAATATATTGAAGTCAATAACCATACTCCTGCTGCAACAACCCCAATGAGAAAACTGAGTGTGTCTACCCTGAATGTAATGGTAAAAGGAGACATGGCCACCAGGTAGTTGATTACCAGTATTTTCCCCTGCAGGACATAAAAGCCCATCAAAGCCATACCAGCCAGTGTAATTCCAGCCCCGCTAATGAAAAGCCAGTTGCGAAGCAAAAAAGACCTTTTCTGGAAAATCCCTACCAAAGCAGTAAAAATTATTGGAATTAAAACGACCAATCCTGGTAAATGTGAATGTGTTTCTACTCCCTGTACCATCCCAGTTGCCTCCTCCTGTTAATTCATAGTGTTTTTTACTGGCCCAACAAGTGCTGAGCAGCGTCTGCAGCAATTTGCAGCGGAACAAAGGGCAATAACCCCAGTATAATTATACCTGCAGCCAAAATTACAATTGGCAAGATCAAAGTAATTGGTGCTTTATCAATAACAGTCGCTTTTTGGGAATCTCCACCCAAAAAGGCTTTGATTAATACCGGCAGATAATAAAGGCCGTTTAAAAGACTGCTGATAATAATGACAAGCAAATACATTAAACCGGCAAATCCTCCATACTCAAGGGCTCCCAGGCTGATATACCATTTGCTAATGAAACCATTGAGCATGGGAATACCGACCATGGCAAAAGCCCCAATACCAAAGCAAATCATGGTTATGGGAAATTCCTTCCCCACCCCGCCGAGTTCATCAATATTGCTGGTTTTTTTCTGGTAAATAATTACCCCACAGCAGAGAAACATCATCGACTTTATTAAGGCATGATTCAAGATGTGGAGAACAGCACCAGTCACACTAAACCCTGTAGCCAGGCTCAGTCCCAGGAATATGTAACCAATTTGTGCAACACTTGAATAGGCAACCAGCCTTTTTATATCCTTCTGGTTCAAGGCCATTATCGACCCCATTATAATACCTGCCACTGCCATTACTTTGAGAATGGTAAAAAGGGGTGTTGTAGCAAGCACGTCAATTCCATAAAGATTAAAAAGAACCCGGGTCAATCCAACTATATATACCTTAGCAGCAAGTCCGGCTAGAAGAGCGCTGGATGGGGAAGGCGCAAAAGTATAAGCATCGGGAAGCCAGACATGCAGGGGAAAAAGAGCGGCTTTAACTCCAAAACCTACGATGAAAAAGGCCTGGGCTAAAAGAGCAACCCTGGGGTATTCCTGAATTACATTTAATACTTCCTGGCCGGCAAAAGTCATATTCAAATGCCCGGTAATCATATATATTAGAGCAATTCCAAAAAGAATCGGGCCCGAGCCAAGAGCAATCATTACCAGATATTTGAAAGCAGCTTCAACAGCAAGCCGGTTGTTGCGGATGGCCACCAGAGCGGGACCGCAAAGGGATACGATCTCAACCATTACATAAAGATTGAACAAATCATTGGTTAAAACCATACCTATCATTGCCCCGGATATCAGAAGAACCAGGGTATAAAACCAGCCCCTGAGAGCATAATTGATTTCTCTCTGAATATCCCGCCAGGCAAAAACAAGGACTAAAAAGCCAATCCCCGTAACAATAACTGCCATATAGGCCCCTAAAAGGTCTGCAACCATTTCAATGCCCCAGGGAGGGGCCCAGTTTCCAAGGTGGTAGTGAATATTTCCCTCCCGGACAACCCGGAAAAGTAAAACTATAGAGAAAACATGGGCAAGACCCATTAAAAACAGGGAGATATAGGGTATTAGCTGATTGCGAAATCTACCTACAATAGGCATAAGAAAAGAACCCAAAAGTAGTTGGACCACAATTAGAACAGGCAGTTGATATATCATTCTCTTTCTCCTCGCAGCATAACAATTTCATCAGCGTCAAGGGTTCCATAAAAATGATAAAGTTTGACCATTAAGGCCAGGGCAAAGGCTGTAATACTAACCGAGACAACAATTCCCGTAAGGATCAAGGCAGAAGGAAGGGGATTCATATAAGGACCTCCTTCAGCCCCCCTACCCATTATGGGAGCCTGGCCACCTTCAACATAACCCAGGGCAACAAAAAATAGAAATATAGATGTTTCCATTATATTGATCCCAATGATTTTTTTCAAAATATTGGAGTGGCTCAATGTAGTGTAAAAACCAACCATAAAAAGAATAAGGGCGTAATAAAAGAAATAATTCTGGCCCAGGGCGGTAAGGGCTTCGGCCATAACTAATCCTCCTCAACCAGCGAATAATAAAGGCTGACAACGGTAACTGCGACTTTTATTCCAATCCCCAAAGAAAGAAGTGGAATCAAACCCCCACTTATAAGGTACCCAGGTGTGCCAAGAGGAATTCCTATCTGGCCATTTGTAAGAAAGTTCCCCCCAACAAGGATTCCTAAAAACCCAAGGGCCACATACCAGATTGCTCCCAGACTCTCAAATAAAGAAGCCCTTTCATGAGAGAGCTTTTCGAGACCCTGGGAAGCATCAAAGGTCAGGGCATATAAAACCATACTGGCGGCAACAATTGTTCCCCCGGCAAAACCACCACCCGGACTCAGGTGTCCGGCAGTAATTACATAAAATCCATAAACCTGAATAAAGGGAATAATAAACCTAACAACTATCTTCAGTATCAGGATCTCCTGCATCCTCATCTGTCAGTCCCCCTTCCCTGTCTTCAGGACAAATTACTCCCAAGCGCAATCTATTCAAAACAGTAAGCACCGCAGCGATAGCAGCAAACAATACCGTGACTTCCCCCAGGGTATCATAGGCACGGTAGTCGGTGATAATTGCGGTAACAATATTCTGTGCTCCAGTTTCACGTACTCCTTGATTTAGGTAGCGTTCGCTGACAACATTATGGACCGGGTTATTAATATCCCCGAATGGAGGCATTTCAGCGACAACCAGCAGCAAGGCAGCTCCCAGAACCAGGGTTAAGAAAAAAGGGATTATTTGCCTCATTACTCATACCTCCCCGTCTTACTAATAGTAGCAATCATAAGTATGGTAGTAACTCCAGCTCCAAGTGCAGCCTCGGTAATCGCAACATCAGGTGCTCCCAGCTGCAGCCAGATAATTGCCATCAAAAGACTATACGCAGCGTAAATAATTACTGCTCCAAGGAGGTCCCTGGTGCGGACCGCAGCCAAGGCACAGAGGACAAGAATACTCAATAAAAGGAGATCTAAAATTGCCACTATTCCTCACCACCCTTTTGCCGGGCCAGCTGTCCAGTCCAATCTACAATGGTATCATAAGAGGCACGGGCAACAATATGGCCTGCGGTGGGGTTGGTTATCAAGATAAAAATAATCATAAACATTATTTTGACTCCCGCTGAAGAAAGTCCTTCATACAGCATTAAAGAGGCAAGGACCAAACCCACACCAAGGGTATCACTTTTTGTATTGGCATGGAGCCGACAAAAAACATCGGGAAGACGCAAAACCCCGATTGTTCCAACTGTAAAAAAGAATACGCCGGTGAATAAAAACAACATTACAATTATTTCTCGCATTGCCTGCTCCTCCTATAACCTCTTCAGTTCCAGGTATTTAGCCACACAAATAGTCGCTGTATAACCGATCAGGGTATAAGTAATTGCCACATCAAGAAACAGTTCTTCATGGTACATAAAAGAAACCAAGGCCATAACCGCAATGGTCTTACTTGTAATCATATTAATCGCAACAACGCGGTCCCCCGGAGTAGGCCCAACTGCTGCTCGATAAAGGCAAAATATAACATTCACCAGCAAAAGGATAGCAGCAACCAAAAAAGCAGTCTCAATCATTTTGATCTCCCCTCGAATTCAACTAGTGCTTTTCCTACGGGGTTATCCGGGAAATGAGAGACGAGTTCCCCGGTTAAAAAATGGATCAGGATTTTTTTATCGTCAACATCAATGGTTAATGTCCCCGGAGTTAATGTGATTGAATTGCCCCACAAAACCTGGGTTACCGGGTACCTCATGACCTGTTTAACCTCCACAAACTGGGGGGTAATATTGAGTTTGGGGCTGAGAACTATCTGCACAACCTGGATGTTGGCTTTTACTATCTCCCTAATTAAAATAAACACAAACCGCAGGAAAAAAAATCCGCGGGCAATAAACGGAGGCCTTTCCTCTTTTCTTATAATTTCCGGTGCCATAAAGATGGCGACAAAAAAAGCAAAGGTAAAACCCAGCAAAAGGTTAACCCAGTGCAAACTCCAGGAAATTAGCAGCCAGAAAATATATAAAATTATTGTCATTCCCAGGATATCCTTGGAAAAAACCATAAGTAAAACCTCCGTTAGCGGCAACAGTCCTCTTCCTATTTTAGTGCAAATAAATCAATACTGCAACCAGAAACTTATTCCGGTTATCCAATCCCTTTGAATTTCTCATTAATCCGAGTGTTTCGCCAGAAAAACATCGAAACTAAAATCCAATTCATTTAAGGGAGCCTTTATCGCCCTAAAGAAAACAATGCTCCGGCATTTACCTTTTTCTCTCTATTCTTTTTCTACTCTTAACGTTTTTAACCTGCAAAAAAGGAGGGGATAAATCCCCTCCTTTTTTATTCAGCCTTTTTTATTTTAACACCACAGACCTTGAACTCCGGTATTTTAGCTACAGGATCCAATACAGGATTGGTAAGAACATTTGCAGCAGATTCGCTGAAATGGAAGGTCATAAAGATCAGTTTCTCCGGAACTCTTTCCGTTGGTTTGGCCCGAGCTGTGACCTCTCCCCGACGGGAGGCAATTAATATTCTGTCTCCCTCTCCCAGTCCGAGTGCTTCTGCGTCTTTGGGATTGATCTCCACCATTTCTTCAGGATCTATGGTGGAAAGACCCGAACTCCTCCGACTCAGGGTTCCCGTATGATAGTGAGTTAGTTTGCGACCGGTTGTAAGCAGGAAAGGATACTCTTCGTCAGGAAGTTCAGCTGGCGGAATAAAATCTATCCCATGGAATTTTCCTTTACCCCTGGGGAATTTGCCTTCATGCAGGTACCTTGTTCCAGGGTGATTTTTGTCAGGACAGGGCCACTGCAGGCCTTGTTTTTCAATCCTGACATAATCGATACCAGCATATGAAGGTGTTAAAGCTGCCATCTCATTAAATATTTCCTCAGGAGAATCGTAATTCCAGTTATACCCCATTCGGTTGGCCAGTTCCAGGGTAATTTTCCAGTCTACCATGGCTCCTTCCAGGGGTTTGATCCCCTGCCTTACCCTTTGAACCCTTCGTTCAGTATTGGTAAAAGTACCTTCCTTCTCCGCGAAAGAAACACCCGGTAAGACTACATCCGCGAGTTCCGCGGTTTCACTTAGGAAAATATCTTGCACAACAAGGAAATCAAGAGCAGAAAGATTTTCTTTGCTGTGGGTACTATCCGGTTCGCTCAGCACCGGGTTTTCCCCCATTATATACAGTGCTTTAATATCTCCATTTTCAGCTGCCTCCATTATTTCCATCATTGTAAGGCCGGGCTTTTGTCCCGGAATCTCTCCCCAGCTTTGGGCAAATTTTTCTGCAACTCCCGGATCATCAACTTTTTGATACCCTGGGTACACATTGGGTAATCCACCCATATCACAGGCTCCCTGGACATTGTTCTGTCCCCGAAGCGGGTTTACCCCTGCATTCGGTTTACCAAGGTTTCCGGTAACCATGGCCAGATTAGCCAGGGTAAGAACATTATCGGTCCCGGAAACGTGCTGGGTAATTCCCATGGCATAGAGGATTGCGGCAGCTTCAGCCCCGGCATAGGTTCGGGCGGCTTCCGTTAACTGCCCTGCAGGCACACCTGTAATTTTGCTGACCAATTCCGGGGTGAATTTAGCAACGGCTTTTTCCAGTTCGGCAAAACCTTCCGTCCGTTCCTCCACAAATTCCTGATCCCAAAGGTTTTCTTTCAGGATAATGCGGATCAGCCCGTTAAGCAGAGCTACGTCGGTCCCGGGACGATGCTGCATCCAGATATCGGCATATTCGGCCAGTTCAATCCGTCTTGGATCCGCAACAATAATCTTGCTTCCTTCCCGGGCCGCTTTCTTAACCCGGTAACTAATAACAGGATGCGCCTCGGTGGTGTTGGACCCAATTATAAAGATAACTGGAGCCTTTTCGATTTCAGCCACGGAGTTAGTCATTGCTCCACTACCAAATGCTGTAGCCAGACCGGCTACTGTAGCGGAGTGTCATAGGCGGGCACAATGGTCAACGTTATGCGTGGCTAGAGCGGTCCGGACAAATTTCTGGAAAAGATAATTTTCCTCGTTGGTACACTTGGCCGAAGTCAAACCACCCAGGGCTTCCCCACCATGTTCCTCCTTTATTTCATTAAATTTTCGAGCAGTATAGTCAAGGGCTTCCTCCCAGCTGGTTGGAACCAGTTTTCCTTCCTTTCGAATAAGGGGAGCAGTCAGTCTCTCCGGGTGGTGGATGTAGTCCCAGCCAAATTTACCCTTAACGCATAAATCGCCATAGTTGGGTTCATTTTCACCGTAGCCATTAACTCCCACAACCCGGTCTTCGTTAACATTCAATTCAATCTGACAGCCTACTCCGCAATAGGCGCAGGTCGTTTTTACTTTTTCTATCTCCCAGGGTCGGCCGGTAAAACGGTCCAACCGGGGAACAAGGGCTCCAACCGGGCATAATTCCACACACATCCCACAAAAAACACAGGTGGAATCTTCCAGGGGAACATTAAACGCTGTTGCTATCTCGGAAGAAAAACCCCGGTTGGCAAAATCAATAGCACCTGCCTGGGGAATTTCGTGACAGGCCCTTACACACAATCCACACTGGATGCAACGGTTATAATCCCTTTCAAAAAAAGGGTTCTGGTTATCAATAGGGAACTCCCTCTTTTCTCCAGGAAAAGCTGTCCTTTCAATACCATAACGGTAAGAGTAATCCTGGAGTCGGCAGTCTCCGTTTCTCTCACAGGCAAAACAATCAACATCGTGAGAAGCTAAAAGCAAATCCAAAACCAGTTTTCGGGCTTCAACTACCCGGGGGGATTCCGTCTCTATTTCCATCCCGTCATTTGCTTCCAGGGTGCAGGAAGCAATCAATTGTCCTGATTTCTTATCCTCAACCATGCAAAGCCTGCAGGCTCCTGCAATTGCAACCCGGGGATGATAACACAGGGTTGGAATATCTATGCCAAGTTTTTCACAGGCCTGGAGCAACGTTTTCCCCTTTTCAATTTGCATTCCCTGCCCGTTAATCTTTACGTTAATTTCCGCCATTTATCTCCCCCCTCTCTACTTTTTAACTATGGCGTCAAAGGGACATTCTTCCAGACACGCATTGCACTTGGTGCAAAGTTCCTGGTCAATAAGATGTTTTTCTTTTGGTTTTCCGCTAATTGCATTCACTGGACAAACTTTGACACATATTGAGCAACGCTTGCAATCTTCCTGGACAATTTCATACCGCAGTAAATCAGCACAAACTCCTGCAGGGCAAAGGTGTTCTTCGATATGGGCCCGGTATTCGTCTTCAAAGAAGCGGAGAGTACTCAAAACAGGGTTGGGAGCGGTTTGTCCAAGTCCGCAAAGGGAAGTATCCACAATATTGCGGCCCAGGAATTTTAACCTTTCAATGTCCTCATTCTTTCCCTTCCCGGCTTTTATCCTCTCCAGGATTTCCAGCATTCGTTTGGTTCCTTCCCTGCAGGGCGTACATTTTCCGCAGGATTCTTTCTGAGTGAAATTGAGGAAAAACCAGGCTACATCAACCATACAGGTTTCCTCATCCATTGTTACAAGACCGCCCGAACCCATAATGGCCCCGGATTCTACCAGGGAATCGTAATCAATGGGCAGATCTAACAGGTGGGCCGGGATACAGCCTCCAGAAGGTCCTCCAATTTGCACGGCTTTAAACTCTCTTCCATCGGGAATTCCTCCCCCGATATCGTAAATAATTTCTCTAATTGAAATCCCCATGGGAACTTCAATCAAACCTGTATTGTTAATTTTACCCGTAAGAGCAAAAACCTTGGTGCCGGTACTTTTCTCTGTTCCTATTTGGGCGAACTTATCCCCACCTCGCCTGATAATCCGGGGAATATTGGCATAGGTCTCCACATTATTTATATTGGTCGGCTTATCCCAAAGACCCTTCGTGGCGGGATAAGGCGGCCTGGAACGGGGACGTCCCATTCTTCCTTCAATTGAGGCAAGGAGCGCAGTTTCCTCGCCGCAGACAAAGGCTCCTGCGCCTTCTTTTATTTTAATCCTGAAGTTATAACCTGTTCCCAGAATATTTTCTCCTAAATAACCTCGTTCCTCGGCCTGTTTCATTGCAACCTTTAACCGTTTAATGGCCAGGGGATATTCTGCCCGGACATAAACATATCCTTCATCACTGCCTATTGCATATCCGCAAATAAGCATTCCTTCCAGCAGGGCGTGAGGGTCTCCCTCTTTTATACTTCTATCCATGAAAGCTCCTGGATCTCCTTCGTCAGCATTACAGACCACATATTTTTTATCTCCAGGGGCCTGGCTGGCAAACTGCCATTTCAGGCCCGCGGGAAAACCTCCGCCGCCACGACCCCTTAAACCGGAGGTTTTAACTTCCTCCACAACCTGGCCGGGGGTCATATCCTTAAGAACTTTTTTCAACCCTTTATAACCATCTCTTTCCAGGTATTCATCTATATTTTCGGGGTTAATATGCCCACAATTTCCGAGGACAATACGCTCCTGTTTGGCCAGCATGGGTTCTTCGGGACGGGCAGCAATCCAATCATCAATAACTTTTCCCTTCAAAATTACTTCCTCAATCAATCTCTCCACTTTTTCCGGGGTAAGATCACCATAAATGGTTTTTTCCCCATTTTTTTGTATTTCTGCAACTACCTCTTTTTCGCATAACCCTACACAACCAGTGGGTAAAAGTTCAACTCCTTCTACCCCTTCCAGACCTTGTTCAAAAGCTTCCATTACTTTTCTTGCCCCTGCAGCAATTCCACAGGTGCCCATACCTACTAAAACTCGAGTTTCCATTTCCCTTTATCCCTCCTTTCCCTTCCTGTACTGGTTCAGGACTTCGGTTAATTTGTCCGGGGTCAATCTCCCGTAGGTTTCATCATCTACCATAACTGCTGGAGCAAGGCCGCACGCCCCAATACAGGCAACTTCATCCAGGGTGAAATTCAGATCTTCAGTAGTTCCACCTGCTTCAACTCCAAGTTCATTTTCCAGGGTTTCCAGGAGTCTTTTGCCACCTCGAACATGGCAGGCAGTACCCATACAAACCCGGATAATATGTTTACCTCTGGGTTGCAAGTGAAACTGGGCATAAAAAGTAGCCACTCCAAAAATTGTGCTCAGGGGTACTCGCAAGGAGCTGGAAAGAACCTCCAGAGCCGGGCGTGGCAGATAACCGAATTCCTTTTGGATTGCCTGTAGGGCTGGTATTAATGCTCCTTTTTTCTCTGGGAAAGAAGCCACAATTTCTTCTACTTTTTCGCGGTAGTTTTCCTGTTCAATAGTTTTTGCCATAAATCAGCGCCCTATTTCGCGCTTTTCACCTCCTTATTCTATTCTGTTGGAGAACTCTCTTTTTTCATTCAACAAAAAATCTTTTCTCCCTGCAAAGAATAAATATCAAAAAACAAATAGGGTTTCAGGGAAAAGCAAACCTCCCGCCTCCCAAAAAATCATTCCCAAAAGGCGGAAGGAACCAAACTCTCCTTCAAATGGACTTTTTCCTGCAGTTCACAAGTATACAATTAGTTCCCTAAAAAACCCTGAAATCCTTTTACAGATTTTTCAAAAGAAGGGAAACAATTTTCCTGCGATATGGGACCCATAACTGGAGGTACAGGTCAAATAACCCTCTAACTCCGATTGTGCTAATAAAGGCAATTGTTCCTAATTTACCACCCGTTCCCCCGAGATAGGGGGAACTGTAAACAAAGAAACTCCCAGCAAAAAGTGCTGCTATAGCAATAAATCCTTCATGGGGTAAACGTTCTGGGGAAGACATCCCTACAAAAGCTCCGCAGAACATAGCTCCCGCAAGCAAAATTCCCACCTCGGGGAAAATCGAGGGTAATATTATCCCGCCCACCAAACCGGTAAGTGCAGAAGCCAGGACCGGCCCCTGCCCCAACCTGAAACTTCCAAAATAGGTCAGGATAGCTCCCAGGACAGTATAAAAAATAATCATCCATTTTAACTGGGAGCTTTCAATAATTAAGCCTGAAAATTCTCCACCTCGGAGAAAAAATGCCAAAAGACAGCCGGCAAAGGCCAGAGTTCCCAGTTTCCCACCAAAACCGTTAAAATGATTTTTGGTTCCTCGCTATTTAGTGTGGGTAATCTCACGGGGGTATGTTAAGATATTATTGAGGTGATGCCCGTGAGAGATATTGATATTTTCCAACAAGCACTAGGGTTAACTCCCCCTTGG
>PWGV01000052.1 GCA_003554585.1 Halobacteroidaceae bacterium
AGCGCATTATGATGCTATCCAGAAACTTTCCGTAATAACCGGCCACCAGGCCTAAAACCAGTCCGCTAAGAACTCCAATACTTACTGCAATAACTCCAACCTGTAATGAAACCCTTGCCCCATAAACAATTCTGCTGAACTCATCTCGCCCAAAACGATCCGTTCCAAAAAAATGGTCTGTGCTCGGGCCTTCCATTCTCCGGATGGTATTCATTTCCCGGGGAGAGTAAGGAGCAATTAGGGGGGCGGCTATAGCAACAAATATTAATAAAATTACCACTACCGCACCAATGGCACCAATTTTATTTTTTCTCCACTGCTTCAAAAAATCTTTAATATGCTTCCACATAAAAAATCCCTCCCCCTACTGATATTTGATCCTGGGATCAACAAAAGTGTATAGGATGTCTACAACGGCGTTCACCAGGGCAAAAACAATAGCAATTACCAGGACACAACCCATTACAACAGGATAATCCCGATTTTGAATCCCCGTTAAAAGCAATCTGCCCAATCCGGGCAGGGAAAAAATCTGTTCAACTATTACCGCTCCCCCAAGCAAATATCCCAATTGTAAGCCAACCAGTGTTAATATAGGGATCAGGGCATTCCGAAAAGCGTGGCGGTAAATGATAAGCCTTTCGGGAAGTCCTTTGGAACGGGCAGTCCGAATATAATCCTGTCTGAGGACTTCAAGCATAGCAGACCTGGTCATCCTGCTTACAGAACCAGCCATACTGGTCCCCAGGGCAATAACGGGAAGGATTAAAATCTGCAGGGCCATTATTGGATTATCCCAGAGGTTCACAAATCCTATGGGAGGGTGCCAGTTAAAAACATTGGAAAGGAAAAGGATCAACAAAACCCCAACTGCAAAGTTGGGCATGGAAACCCCAATAAGGGCAAAAATCCTGATAAAAAAGTCACTTACTGTATTCTGGCGAATCGCGGAAGCAATCCCAATGGGAAGGGCCAGAGAAACGGAAAAAATTATCCCCAAAAAAGCAAGCTGCATCGTTACCATAAAACGTGTTGCCAGCTCGTAGCTCACCGGAAGCCTTGTTAAGAGAGAAAAACCCATATCTCCCTGCAAAAGCTGCCCGAGCCAGGAAAAGTACCGAAATAGAAGGGGTTGATCCAACCCTAACTGTTGTCGGATTTGGTCAGCAAGTTCTTCTGTCCCCTCTATTCCCAGAAAAATCCGTACGGGGTCGCCGGGAACAAAATTAATTGCCACAAAAACTAAAAAAGTAATCCCCAGAGCTAAAGGGATCAAGGCTAGAACCCTTTTAATAATATATTCTCTAATTTCCAACACCCCCTGCCAAAACCATTGGAGCGGGGTCTGTTTGCACAGACCCCGCTTTTTTATCTAATTCTCAATAGTGATATAAGGGAACAGACCCTCGCTCATATAAGGAGTAGGTTCAAAACCCTTGATGTTTTCACTTGCAATATAAAACTGGGATGGAGAATTCAGGAAAAGGTTAGGAGCAAGTTCATTAACAAGGAGTTTTTGGGCTTCTGCATATACTGCTGCCCTTTCTTCCTGGTCAACTACCACTCTGGCCTTTTCTACCAGTTCATCAAAACGCTCATCAGAAAAACCCCATACGTTAGCTCCACCGTTGGTGTGGAAGAAGAAATAAAGGGCTCGTTCGGGAGTGCTTCCTGCTCCATTACGCCCGACCATTGCCTGGTGGGTCCTGTTTATCCAGGTATCAATATAAGTTCCCCACTCTACCATTTTTATCTCAACATCAACTCCAATTCCAGCCAGCTGTTCCTGGACCATTACAGCTGTATCAACAAGCCAGGGGTAAGCAGGGGAAGATGTTATCGTAAAGCTTAGATCATTATTATATCCTGCTTCCCTAAGAAGTTCCCTTGCCTTATCTGGATTGGTTTCATATGAAGGATACTCGTTAATATCTACGGCCCAGACTTCCTGGGAAGGAGGCACAGGACCGGTAACCCTGGCATAACCATCATAAACTACCTGGGCGAGCAATTCCCTATCCAGAGCATAACTTAAGGCTAGCCTTACTTTGGGATTATCAAAAGGTGGTTCGGTAACGTTGAATGCAAGGTAGGTATAGTCAAAACTTGGGTATTCTACAACATTTACCCCGGGACGGCCCTGGAGAATACGGGCTCCTTCTGGGGAAATATCAGTAATGTGAGCATGGCCGGTTCTGATAGCAGCCATCTGGGCCGATTCATCCTCCATAATCAGGTAGCGGATCCCATCAATCCGGGGGATCCCTTCCTGCCAGTAATCTTCAAAAGCAGTTAAAAGTGTGTAATTATCAGGAACCCATTCGGCAAGCTGGAAAGGTCCTGTACCAACTGGCACATTCATCAGATCTCCGTGTTCATCAATGACTTCCTGAGGAACAATTCGGGCATAAGTATGGCCGATATTAATCAAAAAGTCAGCAAAAGGACCGTCCAGGTGGAAGATCACGGTGTAATCATCGGGTGTTTCAATCTCTTCAACCATGTCAAAATAGGATCTGGCAAGAGAAGCAACATCCGGATCAAGCATTCTTTCAAAGCTGAATTTAACATCAGCAGAGGTCATTTCCCGACCATTATGGAATTTTACTCCCTGGCGCAGGTTAAATTGGTATGTGGTATCGTCAATAATTACCCAGGATTCTGCCAGTTCGGGAACAATCTCCCCTGCAGAATTAAAACCTACAAGACCTTCATAAATCCGGCTGTAAATTTGAATCGAGGAAGCTGCCGGAACAGTGTGAGGATCAAACCCCTCTGCCTCAGTATCCTTTGCTACAATCAAAATATCGTCCGAAGCCAAAGTGGCTTCTCCTAACCCGGTAAAAAGAATTGCAGCCATCACTAAAGAAAGAAACAACCATTTCTTTGCTTTTTTCAAAACATCCCCTCCTAATTTTTTTTGAAACTTTTTTAAACCCGTGGGGTTATTATTACTACAATAATTAAATGAAATAATAAAATTTCCTTCTTATTTTTATTCAAACAAAAAGAAAATTTTACTCTTAAGTAAATTTCAAGTTTAAGAACCCTTTAAAAATCAAACTTTTCGGCTAATATAAAAAGACTTCACCCCTCTCTGTCGAATCATAATGGTAAGACCCAAATAACCCAAAGAAAAGTGGAGAAATCACCATTTTTGGAACTGACCGGTTTGGGCGGGATGAATTCAGCAGGATAGTTTACGGGGCAAGGGTTTCATTACAGGTTGGAGTTATTGCAGTAAGTATTGGAGTTCTTAGCGGACTGGTTTTAGGCCTGGTGGCCGGTTATTACGGAAAGTTTCTGGATAGCATCATAATGCGCT
>PWGV01000070.1 GCA_003554585.1 Halobacteroidaceae bacterium
GAAAGCGAACACCTGCAGAGTTCTGTATTGTTGAACACGTCGCAGGAAGAGCTCAACCTGCCCGGGACATTCAGCTTAACTGCTGAAATGTTTGAAATTACCGGAATTGAAGTGGAATGGAATAATGAATCAATTCCCGCGTACGATCCAGACCAGGCAGGAAGCTATATTTTTGAAGGCGAAATGAGTTTTCCGGAACACGTCCTTCCCCTGGAAAACATGGTGCTTATATACACGGTCCATGTGGTCGAAGAGCTCGAAGACGAAGATGAAGGTGAAGGAGAGCCGGGAACAGAAAAAAATGAAGATGAATATGATGAATATAATGAAGTTAAAGACAAGCCAGATGAAGAAACAGCAGAACACGAGCAAAATAAAGCAGACGAAAACGACGGAAACAATGTTGAAAAAGCAGCGACAGAAGATGATGGAAAAGAAGATGCGGGAAAAGATACTGCGGAGAATGATAATAACGATTCAGCCGGAGAAGAAAACGGCGCAGGTGACAAGCAAGACGAACAAAATAAATATGAAGACAGCAGCGATTAAGGTAGCCATTGGTCAGGGTTCGGTTGGATTAACAATCAGATCGTTTCAAATACCCTGTACATGGGAGAAAGAATAGAATATACGAGCATACCGATGAACAGCCCGACAATCAAAAGCAGGACCGGTTCGAGGATTGAGCTCAGCCGCTCGACGACATAGGTTACTTCCCGCTCGTAAAATTTAGCTGTGCCGGTCAGGGTCTGGTCCAGGGTCCCGGTTTCTTCGCCGACACGGACCATTTCGGTCAGCAGGGAAGGAAAAAGCCTGTCGTTTTGCATTGGCCGGGCCATGGTCTGGCCGTGGTTTAAAGCGTCGCTCAGCCTGGAAATAGACTGCGTAAACGCGCTGTTATCAACAACCTTGTCGACCAATTTCAAAGCGCTGTGCAGGCTTATCCCGCTGGAAAGAAGAGTAGCCAGGGTCCGCGCAAAACGGGCGGCCATGGTCTGATTATATATTTTTCCGAATAAAGGCAGGCACAGGCGCAGGCGGTCAAATTTCTGTCTGCCTTTTTTTGTCTTTGACCACCAGGCCAGGGCAAATGTAAGGATCATTAAAGAAACCAAACAAAGCAGCCAGTACTTTCGGGCCAGGGCGGCAAACGATAACAGCACTCGGGTATAAACGGGCATTTCGGTGCCGATTGAACTTAAGATAGGGGCAAACTGGGGCAAAACAAATATAACCATCACCGCCATGACCGTCAAAGCAACCAGGACAATAAACAGGGGATAAAGGGTGGCGGAGCGAATTTTTTGGGTAAAATCGTGCTGTTTTTCAAAATGGTCGGCCATCTTTTCCATAATGACATCGATCGTTCCGCTTGTCTCACCCGCTTCGATCATGTTGATCATAATAGCCGGAAAACTGTCTTCTTGATTTTGCAGGGCCGAAGCCAGATTACTGCCCTGTTCGACCTGCAGGGCTGCGCTCCGGATATTTTTTTGCAGGGAAGCAATTTCTTTTTGCCCGGAAAGGATGTTCAGGCATTGCAGCATGCTGATGCCGGCGCGAAGCATGGTGGCAAACTGCCGGCAAAAGATCATTAAATCGCGATTGTTGTACGCACGGTAACCGAGGCTGTAGAGAACAGCGTGGGCTTTATTTTGCAACCTGGTGCGGTAAGCCACCTGCTCGTTCAGATCTAAGAGCACCAGGCTGCGGGCAGAGAGCAGTTCAAGCGCTTCAGCGCGGGTTTTAGCGGTTATCTTTTCATTGATTGTGTTCCCACTCCAGTCTTTGGCCCTAAAACGGTATTGTACAGGCATTACTGTTACCTCCCGCTTTTTGTTATTGCTGATCGGCGGCTGCCGGAATCAAAGTTTCCGGTATTGTTTCAACAGCAGGCTGGTTTATAAGGATCAGTTGGAGGACGAGATCAAGCCGGGCATCCTCCTCGCCGGTCTGCGACCAGTTAATGCTTTCAAAAGTGAGCAGATAGGGAATTTCATCGATTTTTTGCAGGAGTTCCTGCATCTGGGCCGGCCGATCGGCTATGCTCAAGTTGATGCGGGTGCTGCTGTAACGTTCGTGGTCGGTCGTTGCGCCAACCTGGAAAGTGTAAACACTTCCCGTTAAACGATTTAAATTTTCTTCCAGGCTGATCAGCACGAAAGGAAGTTCTTTTTGCCGGGGGACGTTTTCTTCGAGCAGAGCCTTTTTTACCCGCCAACGGGACCATTCGGCTTCAATTGCTTCACCTTGATGCGTGATCGCGGCAAACTGTTCCGTTCCTGCACGGGTAAGCTCCAGTTGTTGACGGAGATCTACAACCTGGCAATAAATAAATGTTCCGTAAAAATTCCACCAGCTGTAAAGCAGCACGCTAAGCAAAAAAATAATGATTAAAGCAGCTTCGCGTTTGCTGCCGGAGTTCATTCGTTTAATCATCGCCGGATGCCCCGCTTTCTGCGTTTACAGCGCCTCCGATCTTAAAGCGGTAACCTTTATCCTGGTCCATATCAATTGAGCTGACCTCGGCGTTAACTATAAATTTAAGATTAAGCAAAGCCCGGCTGTAGAGTGCAATTTGTTCCAGGTCCCCGCTGGTTCCGCTAACTGCCAGGCTGCCGCTGTGATCGACAGCAATGGTACCGATTTTGATCCGCTTGCCGGCGGCCTTTTTTCTTATGCTCTGCAGGTATTGCGGCAGGGGCATAGCTGATGAACCGATATCTTTTTTAAGCGAGGATTTGGCTTCGAGCAGAGCGGTTTCTTCCGCGAGGACAAGCAGGGGGGAAACCTCGTCTTTTAGCTCCCGCAGGGCGGCTTCTTCCTGCAGCAAATCGCTGCGCAGAAGGGCCACATAAGCGTTACCGCCGCAGTGTATGCCGGCCAGGGCAGCAATGATTAGCCCGGCGGATAAGATCTTAAACAGGCCTCGTTTAAAGAAGCGCCGGGAGGCGATGAATTTTGCGCTGCGCAGATCCATTTCCCCGTTCATTTCAACCCCCCCCGCAGGGCCAGGCCGTGAGCGATAGGAAAAAGGGCTCCCCGGTGGTCGGCGGCCGAATTATTTGGACCGGCAGAAATGGTTAAAAGGCCAAAGGGGTTGTATAAAATAAGCTTCAGGCCCAGTTGATCCTGTAAAAAAACGGCCAGTCCGGGAATGAAAATTCCCCCGCCGCCGGCTTCGACAGCATCAAGACCAATTTCAGCCGGGCCGTTCTGGCCGGCCCAGTATTCCAGGGACTCGCTTATACCGCGGGCCAACTTGCCGGCAACGCCCAGGAGGCCTTTTTCAGCCAGCGAGCCTGCGCTGAAAGTGC
>PWGV01000067.1 GCA_003554585.1 Halobacteroidaceae bacterium
ATTGCCAAAACCTCCTTAACTTTTTTCCCACAAGAAAAAATAAACCCCGTCCCTCCAGGGACGGGGATTGTTCCCCGCGGTTCCACCCTGCTTAATCCATAAGCAGATTCACTCAAAAAAATGACTCCAGGGCGCCCTTAAGAAAAGGTCAGTACCGGGCTTCCACCATCACCGGTTCGCTGGAAAAGCCAGTTTTCTTAAACTTCCCCTTCACGGTCAGCATTATTAAATTAGAATTATATATTTTTTATACCAGAAATAAAGTCAACTGTCAAGAAGGTTCTTCCAGAAGGGTTTGCAGAAAGGATAACGTTTTGAACCTTCTTTCTGAGCGAAATTCAATAAATTCAGCAAGCAAACTTTCCAGTTCTTTTTGCATTTTGGTATCCACCCGGAGATTAAAAAGCTGTCGCCAGGGAGTTTCCAGCAATCTACCTAAAACCTGGCAGGTTCCCCAGCTTATTTCTCTATCTGATTCTTCCACACAATCAGCACACTTCAAACCTCCCTGGGCTACTGAGAAAAAAGCACTTCCCTTGCCCGGTTTGGTTTCTTCACCGCAATGAACACAGTTTTGCAGGCGGGGGCGATAACCCAGAATTGACATTAACCTGATCTCAAAACTCCTCAGAAAAATCCGCTCTACTCCCCGTTCTTTTAAAATTGCAAGACTGTTCAGCAAAAGGGCAAAAACAGCTTCATTGGGGTCATCTTCTTCCATTAAGAAATCAACCATTTCGGCCAAATAGCTGGAAGCGGTCATCAACAAAAGATCTTCTCTTAAAGACAGATTCCCCTGAATAATCTCCCCCGATCTTAACCGGGCCAGAGAAGCCCCCTGGTAAATGGATAGGTGGGAATAGGTAAAGGGTTGGACAAGGGCACTCATATTGCTCCGGGTTCTTCGTGCTCCATTGGCAACGGCCCGAAGCTTTCCCGATGAACGGGTGAAAAAAGTAACCAGTCGATCGGCTTCACCCAGGTCTTTCCCCTTTAAGGCAATTGCCTCTGTTTTTATTATTACACCCATCCCTTATTCCTCCCGCCTAAAAACGGCTTTAATTGAACCTTCCCGGTTAAATTCGAGGATCCAATCGTTGATTTTCGGCCGGCCCTCGGCCTGCCATTTATACCACAAGCCCTCGGGTCTCTCTCTGGTCTTTCCTTCTAAAACTTCGTGTAAAAGAAAAAGGAAAACACCCCAGAGCCTTGGAGAATCAAGGGGAAAAGACCTGCAGAAAGGCTGGATGCCCCTCCAGAGATTATTCAGATCCCTCCTCCAGTTCTCGCCCCTGTATTTTATACCCTCACCCTTTAGTGGGACAAAAGTGACAGGAAAGGGAAAAGCCCTGCCCAAAATCCTCTCTCCCTTTTCAATCCTTACCAGGAGGGTTGCTCCATCGCTCAATACCAGGGGAGTAACCAACTTCCCTCCAGTTTTGAGCTGTTCAATCAATTTTGGGGGGATAATTCCAGCTTGAGCGGTAATTATTATCCGGTCAAAAGAAGCCTCTTCTTTTTCTGGCCAGCCCAGAGTCCCATCTCCTGCCGTTATGTTCACTCCCGGATATCCTCCCCGCAGGAGATTATCCTGGGCCCGGCTTATCAGGTCGCTTTCCCTTTCAATAGAAAAAACGAGCTCGTCATCTCCAACAATATCGGCAAGCAATGCGGCGTTATAGCCGGAGGCTGTTCCTATTTCCAGGACTTTCATTCCAGGCTTTAACAGCAAAATTTCCAGCATAGTAGCTATAACCTGCGGCTGGGAAACAGAGCTACCAGGAAATTTTAACATTACTGCCTGGTCAAAGTAGGCCTGCTCGGCGGGAATTATCCCCTCCAGGAAAATATGGCGCGGAACACGGGAAAAAGCCTCTGCAACAGGGTTGCTTTGAATAACCCCCCGTTCCAAAAGCCTATCAACCATTCGACGACGTAAAACCTCCATATCTTTAGGCAAAAATTATTTCCCCTCCATTATAGCTACCCCGGAACTGGTTCCAAGGCGGTCGGCTCCAGCTTCAATCATTTCCAGTGCTTTCTCCCTGTCTCTTATCCCTCCTGAAGCCTTTATTTTGGCCTTCCCCTGCAGGGTTTCCCTGAACAGGCGAACATCTTCTACAGTGGCACCCCCGGAACCGAAGCCTGTTGAGGTTTTAACATATTCAACTCCGGCTTCCTGGGCAATTCGGGTAGCCTTTATTTTTTGCTCTTTATTTAGAAAACAGGTTTCAATTATTGCTTTAACGGGTTTGCCTTCAGCTGCTTCAACCACCTGGCTTATATCGTTTCTGACCTCGTCCTCATCCCCGTCCAGGAGAGCGGGAAAATTTATTACCATATCAATCTCATCTGCCCCGGCTTTTAAGGCCATCTTGACTTCATTAACTTTGGCCGAGGTATATGTTGCCCCCAGGGGGAAACCAACCACAGTTGCTACCAGTACCCCCGTTTCTTCGAGAAGGTTTTTGGCCAGTTGAACATAGTAAGGCAGAACACAGACTGCGGCAAAACCATGCTCGCGGGCTTCAGAACAGATTTTTTCAATTTCCTCTTTCCCGGCCTGGGGTTTTAAGAGCGTATGGTCAATGTATTTGGCTAATTCTCTATTTTCCACAGTATCCCTACCTCCTTTTTTAGCGGTAGCCCAAACGGCGCATTTCCTCTTCCCGGTCGCGCCAGTCTTTTTTCACCTTTACCCAGATATCCAGATAAACCTTGCTCCCCAGCAGTGCTTCAATTTCCTCCCGGGCTTTCTGGCCGATTTCTTTCAGCCTGCTCCCTCCCTGCCCAATTATAATGCCCTTCTGGGATTTTCGCTGGACATAAATGTGGGCGTGAATATCAACTAATTCCGAACCCTCTCTTTTTTTCATCCCCGTAACCTCAACAGCAAGAGAATGGGGGACTTCCTCTCGGGTTAAAATAAAAGCTTTTTCTCTTATCAATTCCGCAACAATAAACTGTTCGGGTTGATCTGTAACCATATCCTCGGGAAAATACCGGGGCCCTTCGGGTAATAAAAGTTTAATTTTTTTTACCAGGTCTTCCAGATTATATCCTTTTAATGCTGAAATAGTTATAAAATCATCTCTAAATAGTTGCCTGTAGGATTCCTTTTTTTTCTCGTCGGAAAGGTCTATTTTGTTTAACACGCCAATAACAGGAGTTTTTACCTCCCGCAATAGTTCGGCGATATATTTATCTCCACCGCCGGGATAATACTGACCATCAACCAGAAATAAAATGCCGTCAACTTCCTCCAGGGCTCTCAAGGCTGATTCCAGAAGATATTCCCCCATTCGGTCCATTGGTTTGTGGACGCCGGGGGTATCAATAAAAACAATCTGGTAATCAGGCAGGGTAAGGACCCCCTGAACCTGGTGACGGGTGGTTTGGGGCCGGTCGGAAATAATGGTAATCTTTTGCCCGACTAAGGCGTTTACAAGAGTAGATTTCCCAACATTGGGTCGCCCAATCAAGGTAATAAAACCTGACTTAAATCCATTTTCCATGGGTTTTTATGCCCCCTAAAGATTTGCCGGACCAAAAGCTTCCGGTAAAAGCTCCCGTAAATCAAAGGTAATTATTTCTTCCCGACCAATTAAATGAATCTTCAGGTCGGGCTTAAATTCATAAAGGAATTGCCGGCAGGCTCCACAGGGAGGCGTGGGTTTATCCTGATCGCCGACAATTGCGATAGCAACAAAATCTTTTTTTCCCGCAGAAATTGCTTTTACACAGGCGCTTCTTTCTGCACATATTGTTAAACCATAAGAAGCATTCTCAACATTACAGCCAGAAAAGATCTCTCCATCAGTAGTTAATAATGCCGCACCAACAGGGAAAACTGAATAGGGAACATAGGCTTTTTTTTGGGCTTCAAGGGCCGCCTGGATTAAACTATCTCCAACCATCAATAACTAACCTCCTGTCTACGGGGCACAATTTCGACCCAGGTTTTTCCCGCATTAAAATTAATTAACCTTCCCCTATCGTCGAGGAAACTGGTCCACCCCGGCCCAACTTTCAACCAGGTCCCTTCAATAACCTTACCATCCTGGAAAACCAGAAGGGGACCACTTCCCTCGAGGTCCACTCCCAGCCGTCCCTCTTCATCGAGGATCTGGGTTCGGACAAACTGAATTACTAAATTATCAACCTTAATTGGGGCCCCAGTATCAAGAACATGGGGACTTCCATTGACATATCTCTGGTAATAACCTTCCCAGGGCAGGTACCTGTATTCAACGATATTATTAGCGGAAAACCTGATTCTCACATTTTTAGCCTCAGGCTCAGTCAGGGAAGTAATGGTAATTGAGGAAAAAGGAAATCTCGAGGCAGGTGGCGAGTAACTGTGAGTTGCAATAAAATCTCTTAAATACGGCCAACCAGAAAATAGGTTATGGGGAGCCCGCAAGGAATTATCCCGGTAATAATAATCAGAATGGAAAAAATGATCAAGGTTTTTAATGTTAATCCGGTCAATGGCCTCATACCCTCCCGGGCTTGCTCCCGCGTGCAGAAGAACAGCATTATATTCCCGGGTTTTTTTAACCATGTATTCCCGGGCGCTTCGAATGGGGCCAATTCTTGCTGGAATATCTTCATAGAAAAGAGCCAACAGCCGGGTTATCCCCCCCTCTACGGGGAACTCATAGACTATCGAAGCCTTATCAAGCCCGGATTGAGTATTGCCCGGAACAAAATTATCAATGATAGCCATAACCGGAACCTTCCTGGCGTCAGGTGGCAAGGCCAGACCTGTAAATGGCGAACTTGCTTCAACAACCGGATTAAAAACAAGTAATAATAGGGCAACTATAATTATTTTTCGGACTGAGCCTCCCATGCCTTACACTCCTCACCTATCTTTTTTGCCCAGGGTAACACTTTCCTGAACCTCGATTTCGACCCTGACCCCAAAAACTGCCAGCTCGTTTTTCACAATATGCAGAGCGCTGCTTAAAACTTCAGGAGAACCCACTGCTTTAATTATCACCGGGTCAACAGGAACAGGCCTCTGGTTAACAAGAATTACCGGGCCTCCACACCTTATGGCGGAAGTAGCAATTAATCTTTCCCCTCCGACCTCTAGCCCTTCTGCCCCTGCTGCGAAAAGTTCATTAACAATTCTCCGGATATCGGTATCGTGAACAATCTGGTCGTTGCGAAAACCCCCCTGAACATCATAAATCCTGACCACAATCCCCGGCCCCTGCATTATTTCATAACCAGAAATTCGGGCCAGTTGTTGCCATCTTCTTAGCCAGTCGGCGATAATCCTGTCTTTTTCCTGAATGATTTTATCCCGGTCCTGTATAATTTGCTCCTTTTCTTCAAGAAACTTATTGAACTGGCGTACAGGGTATACTTCAACCAGGTCTTCGTTCCAGAGAATTTCTACCGGACCCATCGTTTTCAGGTAACCCAAATTATCACCTATGTTTTCGGGGAGACTGATTGTCCCCAACCCTTCAACCTGCCTGAGGTCCCCGGGTTCTTCCCAAAAAATTAAAATATGGCCCTGCTCGGTTTCAAAGGCAAATTCCCCTTCAATGTATTCAATAACCCGGTTAATTTCCCTGTGATGGTTTCCCCGGGCAACCAAATCCTGAATTCTTGAAGCGTATTGCTGTAATACTTCCTTTATTTCAGTTTCATCCTGGCTTCTTTCCAGCTCCCATTTGCCCTGGGCGAGGATCCTGTTGCCGTTTTCCCCCAGATAATCTCTATTCTCAAGCCACTCTTCCCAGAAATCAAACAGAAATTCCCCCTGGAGCCTTGCTTCTTCAAGGGGATCTTCTTCTACCTCTTCTACAAAATCCCAGGATAAATATATAACTCCGAGATTGAGGCCAATAATTAAGACAATGGCCAGATACAAAAAAAGGTTTTTGCTTTTTGCCATTATCTGGCCTCTCCTTTCTCTTTTCTTCCGGGAGGGTTAAGTGCCCCCGCTGAAAAAACAAGTTTAAGACCCTCTTCAACACTCATATCCAAAAATTTAATATCCCGTAAGGGAACAAAAACCAAATGCCCCGAGGTAGGGTTGGGGGTAGTAGGTAGAAAAATATGGACCAGATTCTCCCCGGTTTTCTCCTGGATCTCTCCCAGGCCCCGGTAAGTTACAAACCCAATCTGGTAAATACCCCGGCGGGGATATTCAAAAACAACAACACGTTTGAACGCCGTTTTATCCCTGAGAGCAAGAGTATCAGTTAGCTGTTTTACGGCAACATAAACCTGCCGGATCACGGGAATCCTTCCCAGCAAACGTTCCCCAAAATTTATTAGTTTCTTGCCCAAAACATTTGTTGCTACCATCCCAATTATCAGGATAAATAGTATTGCGGCCAGATACTCCAGTCCATATCTGGGGCCTCCGAATAGAAAATCAGCAATTGGCTGGACAATTTGTCCCAAAAGGCTAACTAAAAGGGAAAGGATATAAATTGTTATTATTAAGGGCATTAAAACCAGTAAACCGGTAACAAAATAGTGACGAATTTTCATTACTGACCTCCTGCAAAAAACTGAAAAATTAGCACTGTTAAAAGAACTCCCAGCAATCCTCCCCAGATTACTTCAGAAACCTTGTGAATCCTGCCCTCGACCCTGCTCTGGGCGACGAGGAAAGCCAGAAAAAAACCAATAAGGATTAAAAGAGGATTATCATTGCCAAAACCGATCACAGTAGCCAAACTGAAAGCCAGAGCACTGTGCAAACTGGGCATCCCGCCCTGGAGAGAAAAAGTCTGGTTTTGTTTATACTTGATAAAAAATAAAAGGGCAATCAGCAACAAAACAAGGAAAAAGGTTAGATAGGCAGGTTGGCCTAAAAGCCAGTTAAATAGCCTGAGAGAAAAATCATCCAACCTGCTGTAAAATAACAAAAAACCAATTACTGCTGCGTTCAAAGAAGAAATTAAGACGGCCCCAGCAGCAATATTTTTTATTACCTTGGCCCGGGGATGATAATTTGGCGAAACCAGGTCAATTATTCTTTCCACAACCGTATTGAACAATTCCATAACCAGGACCAGGGAAATAACAAATAAAAGTATAATAAATTCTACCCGGGTTAATCCCAGGAGAATTCCCAAAATTATAATCAGCAAACCAATTATAACATGAATTCTGAGATTGCGCTCTGATTGAAATGCCTGTTTAATCCCATCGAGGGCAAAGGAAAAGCTATCAACCAGTTTTCGAACAGCCATCCTAGCTACCCTCCCGTTCCAGTACTAAACGGGAAAGGATTTCCTCCTCCTTACCTCGCATTATCTCCCTTTCATCTTCCTGTTGATGATCATACCCCAGCAGGTGTAAAATCCCGTGCACCAGCAGAAAGCCAAGTTCTCTATCCAGGGAGTGACCAAATTCTCTGGCCTGTTCTTTCGCCCGGGGCCAGGAGATGATAATCTCGCCAAAATCATCTTCCCCAAGAGGAAAGGAAAGGACATCGGTAGTTTCACCAAGCCCACGGTATTCACTGTTCAATCTCTGCATATCTTCATCATCAACCAGAGCGATACTCAATTCCCCCGCTTGATGGCCCTCATGGGTAAGTGCAAACTCTGCAACCCGCAGCAATAGTTTTTCTTTTTCATCTATTTTTTTATCGTTAAGACCATTAAAAAAACCAATTTTAAAACTCATTTGCATCTGCCTCCCTGATTTCACCGTAATCCGGATATTCAATCCTTTTGTGATAAATTCCCATAAGAATTTTGGTGAAGCAATCCTGTATCGGACCAATATCCCTGAGGGTCAGATCGCATTCATCGAGCTGACCAATCTCGAGTTTTTCTTTAATCAATTCCTGAACCATGCCGGCCAGGGCCTGCGGATTATCTCTTTCGGCTGACCTGGAACGAACTGCTGCTTCTACAACATCGGCCAGCAAAATCAATGCTGCTTCCTTGGAGCGAGGTTTCGGCCCATCATACTGGAAATTGGCAGAACTGTTATCCCCCCGCTGCAGGGACTCCTGATAAAAATAAGAGATCAGGGATGTTCCGTGATGCTCCTGAATAATATCCAGGATGGGTTCAGGCAATTTGTGTTTTTTGGCCATTTCCACTCCATCTTTTACGTGAGATTTTATAATCAAGGCGCTTAGGCTGGGGTTCAATTTATCATGAGGATTGCTATCGCCAAGAAGGTTTTCGTTGAAAAAATAGGGTCTCTTGATTTTTCCCACATCATGATAATAGGCACCTACTCTTGCCAGGAGCGAATCCGCCCCCAGTCTGTCTGCAGCAGCTTCAGCCAGATTACCTACAATTACACTATGGTGGTAGGTTCCTGGAGCTTCCATCAGTAGTTTTTTTAACAGGGGTTGATTCGGATTGGAAAGTTCAAGCAGGCGGACCGACGAAGACATTCCCAGATAATTTTCTAGTAGGGGCAGCAAACCATTGATCAGTATTGCTGCCAGTATACCATTACCAAGACCAAGACCAACAAGAGTTAAAAGTTTAGTCGGTTCAGTTACATTCGCCAAGAGAGATAGGGTTAAAATGGCAATAGCGCAAAAAATTCCCACAATTATACCGGCTCGAATAAAGTCCCTGCGCTGGCTGACCCTGGAAACACTGAACACTCCTGAAATACCGCCAACCAAACCAACTGTGATTTCAGGCAAACCTCCCTGTAAAACCAGGATGGCCAGAATTGTATAACTAAAAGTAAAAAATATTGCTACCCGAGAATCTAAAAGGACTGCAATCAGGATACTCCCCACGGCAATCGGGAACAAATAGCCGGGATGAGAAACAGGCAAATAACTGGTAGCCTGGGCTAACACAACCATAAATACCGGTAGGAAAGACATCAAAATCATCTGGTTTTCTCTTTCCAGAACCTTGGGGTGGAAATTTCTTAAAAATTTGTAGTTCCCCAGGAAAATTAAAAGCATGAGCCCACTTATACCGGCAAAGTGGGTGGGCTGCAACTGGGGCTGCAGTAATCCAACAACCTCTAAAAGCTCAATATCTTCCTCGGTAATTACCTGTCCCTGGCGGATTAAAACTTCTCCCTGGCGGATAGGTCTGGTTACAGGGGTTACTGTCTGGCGGGCTTCCTCCCTGCGCTTAACGGTTTCTTCAACATTCAAAACCAGGTTGGGGCGAATGAATCTCTCCCCAAGGAGAACCAGTTGCTCTTTTTCCTGATCAGTTATATCCAGCTCCTCAATTCTTGCAGCAACATTTTCTTTTGCTTCATCTAAATGAGTGGACCGAATACCGGCCTCCATTTCTTCAACAAGGATTTCCTCCAGTGTTTCCTGCAGATAATTCCTCCGTTCAGGCGAAACATGGCTCCAGAACCCAAACTGTCCGGTGGAGAGTCCTTCCCACCTGAAGGAACCATTGGGGAAAATATTATCTTCCCGGCGGAAAAGGTTAAAAAATAAGTTGAGGTCGGCCTGCATTCGATCGATGGCTTCCGGATCTTCTTCGATTACATTGGGAACTTGCTGGGCCATTTCCTCTCTGAGCTGGTCAGTTCTTTCTTCATCTATTAAAACCATATTACTGGAAGCTTCTATATCTTCTCTGGCCACTTCACCAACGCTAACATCTACCTGCGCCGGCAAAAAAGAGCTACCAACAAGCAGGATTAATGCCAGAAAACTTACAACCGGCCAGAACCATTTCCTCCGGTTTTTATCAGTAAAAAAAGCCTTGATTAACCGTAACCATTGCAAGGCCTACCCCTCCTCCTTCTCGTACCGATCATAGGCCTTCAGAATTTCCTGAACCAGTGCATGGCGAACAACATCTCTGTTGGTCAGGTATACAAAACCTATTCCCCTGATATCTGCCAGAATAGTCCGGACAATATTTAAACCTGAATAAGTGTCTTTTGGTAAATCAATCTGGGTTACATCCCCGGTAATAACAGCCTTAGACCTGAAACCAAGGCGGGTAAGAAACATCTTCATCTGTTCTTTGGTTGTATTCTGGGCTTCGTCCATAATAACAAAGGAATCATCAAGTGTCCTCCCCCGCATATAAGCCAGGGGAGCCACCTCGATTACATCTCTTTCCAGGTATTTGTGGACAACTTCATGCCCCAGAACATCATAAAGAGCATCATATAAAGGCCTTAAATAGGGGTCCACTTTTTCCTGTAAGTCCCCGGGCAAAAAGCCAAGTTTTTCCCCCGCTTCAATGGCCGGCCGGGTTAAGACAATTCTGGCAACTTCTTTTTTCAAAAATGCTTTAACAGCCATAACCATTGCCAGGTAGGTTTTTCCCGTCCCGGCAGGACCAATTCCAAAAACAATATCTTTTTTTCGGATTGAATCGACATAGGCTTTTTGGCCAACAGTTTTGGGTTTTATTTTTTTCCCCCGATAGGTTGTATGAATTACATCGCTGTAAAGGGGGTAGAGGTCCAGTTTACCTTCTTCACGGATGGTCTGAATAGCATAATCAACATCTCTTTTGGAGATTTGATTCCCTGCAACAACTGCTTTCTGTAATTCTTCAATTACTTTTTTTATCTTCTCAACTTCATCTTTTGCTCCCTTAATCTGAATTTCATTGCCCCGGGCAACTATCTCTGCTGCAAAAGATTCCTCCATAAGTTTCAAATGGCTGTCATGATAACCAAAAATTCTCAATGCTATTTCATTGGTGGGTAAAACCAAGTTTTCTTTTCTGGACAAAACCAATTCGGCCCCCTCTTCCAGTGATTTTATGCTGTTATTTTTTCTTTGGAAATAATAGAAAAAAACAGAAAACAAACATATCAAGCCTCAACTAGTTTTTTTAACCTTTTTAAGGCCTTCTGATTTGTTTCTTCTCTAGAGTATAGTAATAATAGGAAATATCCGCAACCCCTGAACAAATAAATTTTTCGGCAAATATTTTTTTTGAACGCCTGAAAAAAAGCCATCGGGCAAGTTAAATCCCCCACGCTTGCCCGTTATCAATACTTCTCCTTTTTCCCAAGTTTCTCCTTCTTTTACTTATCCCCGGCAAACCAAACCCTGGCAAAGCCTTTTTTTAACTTTTTAGAAAAAAAAGGCCGTTGACCAAATTGGCCAACAGCCAAATAATTCCTAGCGACTAATTGATCTTTTTCTTCGGGCGCGAGGGGGCGCAAAAAGCTCGGAGAAAATAACCCCCTGGATTATATTTTTCCGGGAAAAACCCAGTTGCATCTTTTTCCTGATTACAAGTTTTCTTTTAACCTCATCCCTTGTTTTTTGTTCTTCTTCGATTTCTCTCTGGATTTTTTCTATTTGCTTTTTGGCTTCCTCTTTTGTTTTTGCAAGTTCCCGTTTCCAGTCATCTCCCCAGGTGCTATCCGAATCGACACTCCATTCTCTTTCTGGATCCATCTGAGCCTGAGAGGGGGCCTCTCCAGAAGTCGATGGATCTTCCTTGTAAACTCTTTGTTCATCCAGGTAACGGTGTTCCCTTTGGTTTTCCTGGAATGGTTCAGTTTTATCTCCTACAAAGAAATCTTCTGCTCTTGCTTTTTCCGCTTTTTCCCGTGCCGTTTGTTGCTCCTTTTCTACCCCGTGCTTTTCTTCATTGTAATTACCTAATTCTTTCTGTCTCTGTTCATTTATCTTTTCCTTCTGAGACCGAAAAAAACCGGTCCCTAGAGCACGAATAACCCGGGGCAGAACAAAAAATATCAGAATAAAGGCTAGCGGTGCAAATAGTTCTTCCAAGAAAAGCCCCCCTTAGCTTTCTTCCTTCTCCTCTTCTTCAGGGCGGGTTGCCTTGGAAATTCCGTCCCTCATATCAGTATCTGCTTTGATATTTTGATAGTTCATATAGTCCATTACACCAAGGCGACCTGCTTTAAGAGCCTCGGCCATAGCAATGGGTACCTTGGCTTCAGCTTCGACAACCTTGGCCCGCATTTCTTCAACCCTGGCTCGCATTTCTTGTTCTTCAGCAACAGCCATGGCTCTTCTCTCTTCAGCTTTTGCCTGGGCAATTCTTTTATCTGCTTCGGCCTGGTCGGTCTGTAGTTTGGCCCCAATGTTTTTGCCAACATCAACATCGGCGATATCAATGGACAAAATCTCGAAGGCCGTTCCAGAATCCAGCCCCTTTTCCAGAACAGTTTTGGAGATTGAGTCTGGATTTTCCAGGACATTCTTGTGGGTTTTTGCTGAACCAACAGTTGTAACAATACCTTCTCCAACCCGAGCAAGGACAGTTTCTTCGCCGGCGCCACCAACAAGTTGGTCAATATTTGCCCGGACAGTTACTCGGGCGGTAGCCATTACCTGAATACCATCCATGGCTACAGCAGTTACAACGGGCGTTTGGATAACTTTGGGGTTAACACTCATTTGAACCGCACGCAAAACATCCCGGCCTGCAAGGTCAATAGCTGCTGCCCGTTCAAACTCCAGGGGAATCTGGGCTCTCTGGGCTGCAATTAAAGCATCAACAACCCGGTCCACATTACCACCTGCGAGGAAATGAGCTTCAAGCCGGTCACTTCCCAGGGGAAGCCCTGCTTTGTGGGATTTTATCATCGGTCCCACAATTTTTCCAGGAACAACCCGCCGCAGGCGCATCCCCACCAGATTAAAAATACCAACTTTTACTCCGGCTGCCCAGGCCGAAATCCATAGCCCGACGGGGATAAAATAAAAGAATCCGCTAAACAGAACAATTACCAGAATAATTAAAGCAATGTAACCACCCATAAAAAATGCACCTCCCATTTAATCTTCTTTTTCTTCTTCCTCTTCAACCTTCCTTACAATCAAACGATTTCCCTCTATTTTAACCACTTTTACCCGGGTTCCTTTTTCAATAAAACCTCCTTCGCTTACCGCATCAACCCTTGCCCCATCTATTTCCACAATTCCCGATGGCCGACAATAAGTTTGAGCGACTCCTGTTTTACCCAGCAACTGACTCCTATCTGCGGGAGCCACATATCCCATTTCAACAGTTTCTGAAGTCCCCAGGGCAATACGATTCCAGACTCCACTCCGGGGTAAAAATTGCAATCCAATTGCAATCAAAATCACCGAGGCCAAAAGGGAACCGGCTATTACCTGCAGAGCCAGGGTTGTGTTGGGGAAAATTAAAAAAAGGCTAGTTAGAATCGCTCCTACCCCACCCAGTCCAGTAATACCAAACCCGGGGACAACAAAAATTTCCAGAAAAATCAGTACAATACCGGCCATAAAAAGAATGGCCACACTCCAATGAGAGGCTCCTGTAAGCAGGTGACCGGTAAAAAAAGCTGCCAGGGAGAGAATACCAAGAGTTCCTGGAACTCCCCAGCCCATTGTTACTGCTTCCAGGAAAATTCCGGCAAAACCAATGGTCAGCAAAAGTCCACTTAACCACGGGCCCGCGACCACCCGGGCAAATTGTTCCACTAACAGGGGATCCACTCTGATCAGGGAAGCCTCTTCCAGGCCTCTCTCCTGCAGGAATGCACTTAAACTTGCCACCTGCTTATCGGCAATGTCCCATTCCACTGCTTCTGCAGAGGAGAGGGTAAGAATATCACCACTGCCCACCAGTCCTTCAATTTCAAGCTCCTTGTCTACCATAGCCATTGCAACCTCAGGATTTCTTTCTCTGGCTTCTGCAGTTGCCCTGAATTCCGAACGAAGGGCAGAAACTGTTTTCTCATCTGCAGGGGCAGGTTCTGCAGCACCTATACTGGATCCGGGAGTCATTGCCAGGTAATCACCGGCCATAGCAATCAAGGCGCCGGCGGACCAGGCTCTCCCGCTTACATAAGTGTAAACAGGAATTGAAGAACCAAAAATCGCATCGCGAATTCGGGTCGCTGCGTTAACATACCCTCCAAAAG
This sequence comes from Halobacteroidaceae bacterium, assembly GCA_003554585.1. Taxonomy (GTDB): domain Bacteria; phylum Bacillota; class Halanaerobiia; order B1SED10-174; family B1SED10-174; genus T1SED10-26. The sequence goes on from PWGV01000067.1 coordinate 13,828, forward strand.
TATCAATATAAATTATTACTGCCTGCGCCCCAGCTTCCTCAGCATCACGAATTCCTCTCTCGGTTATCGAAGCCAGGCCCATGTCAATATCCCCGACAATATCAATCCGATAAACTTTTTCCTCTGTTTGTCCTTGTAAGAAACCGGAAACACCTATAATTAATAAAAGAAGAAAAATCAAAGCCCTTGTCCTCATAATTGCACCTCGCTTTCACCTTACCTTTTATTGATTCATTTTTACATTGCAATTTCCTGCTTATACCAAAAAAAAGCCAATCCATTTACAGGATTGGCTTTTTTACTATTCGTTATAGTTAAAATTGAATTTTTTTCCATTTTCGGGGGGAAGGTATTTTTCCAGAACGGAGATTTCTCTTTCCAGTCGCTGGGCCTCATTGTCATTTCCCAGCCGCCGGTACTCATCTCTTGCTTCCCGGCGAAGAGAAATTTCCCGCTTTAGAATGTCCACTACTTCGCCGTCAGAAAGGTCTTTCCGCTTGGATATTTCTTCATTTTTAATAGCTGCTCTTGTTGTCCTGATGGCGGTCAGCGGGATTTCTGACCTTTCTTTCATTGCTTTCTTCATGTCCTCCAGCAATATTTCCTTTATGGACGACATGGCCTACCTCCCTTATCCACGCCCACGTCGCCGAGAGGCTTCTTTTTTCTTGCGAATATCACTCGGCTTTTCATAGTAACGTC
>PWGV01000110.1 GCA_003554585.1 Halobacteroidaceae bacterium
ACTCCTTTCGTAGTGGATTTGAGTAATTGTTTGCCATCAATCCCTTTTTTCCTGCAGCAAAAAATGAATATGGGTTGATTGAGCTGTCAAGGACGAGCGAAGCGAGGGCTTGCCATCTATCTTTGACTGCGATATCAAGCTATATTAAACTCTCAAGTCAGGAAAAAACAAATAACTTAGGATTTGTCAACTGTACTCATTTGGAGAAGTTCCTTTTTTTCATTGTTAATTTTATGTAAGAAAAAAACCTTTTCTATGGAGGAAAGTAGTTAACTGATATATAATGGAAAAAAGAAGGAAGGGGGATGAAAAGTAATGAAATGGGCATTATTTTCGGATATTCACAGCAACATAAGGGCCCTGGATAGGGTCCTGGAAGCAATTGACCGGGAAAAACCGGATAAAAAATTTTGCCTTGGTGACCTTGTTGGTTATGGAGCCAATCCCAATGAGGTAATCGATCGCCTCCGGGAGAGAGGAATCCCGACAATAATGGGTAATTACGATGATGGGGTTGGTTATGATAGAGAGGACTGCGGCTGCGCTTATACCAACAAGGAAGACCGGGAACTGGGAGATAGGTCCCTGGCCTGGTCTAAAACTGCTGTTATCCCGGAAAACAAAAATTACCTGCGAGGACTCCTGCCTGAAATTCGAGAAAATGTTAAAGGGTGGGAGGTTCTCCTTGTCCACGGGAGCCCGAGAAGAATTAACGAGTACCTTTTTGCCGATCGACCGGAAGAGAGAGTTGCTCCTATGTTGAAAAAGACTGGAGCTGATATCGTTATTTGCGGCCATACCCACCTCCCCTACCACAAAAACATCGAGGGAATTCACCTTATTAACACCGGAAGTGTTGGCAAACCCAAGTCAGGTTCTCCCGAGGCAGATTTTGTACTAATCAATTTCGCAGAAGAACTGGAGGTTTCCTTCCACAAGGTAAAGTATGACTGGGAAGCTGCAGCAGATGATATTATCAAGGCCGGTTTACCGGAAAAATTTGCCCGGCAGGTACGGACAGGAACCCCCTGATAGAGTGAAATTTTAGGGTTGCATTTGGGGTAGGCATGTGTTATTATATTAAGCGAAGCGCGCCTGTAGCTCAGCTGGATAGAGCGTCTGACTACGGATCAGAAGGCCGGGGGTTCGAATCCTCCCGGGCGCGCCATAATATGTAAGCAGGAACCACAAGGGTAAATGTTCCTTGTGGTTTTTTTGTAGCCCTGGCGGAAAAGAGGGATTGGAATGGATGATAAAAGACAATCAATAATTATTGTAGCTTTTGTTTTTTCTGCGATAATAATAAGCATGTTCCTGGGACTATCTCTTTTTATCCCTTTCCTCCTGGGCTTGATTTTTAGCGGGCTTGTCCTGAGCAAAAAGGGGTTTTCCCGGGGGAATATATTCCAGATGGTGGGCAGTGGAATTAGAGACTGTACCCGTCTTTATTTTTTGATTCTCCTGATAGGAGCCAATGTTTCGGTGTGGATGGCCTCAGGAACTGTCCCTGCCATGATATATTATGGTTTTGATTTCCTGGATGGAGCGAATTTCCTTTTAATTGCCTTTTTCATCACCGCTCTAATGTCAATTTTCATGGGGAGTGCCGTGGGGACAATTGGCACCCTCGGGATTGCAATCCTTGGTATTGGAAGCGGTTTTGGTATTCCCTACGGGATAATAATGGGAACCCTGGTTTCGGGGGCTTATGTAGCTGATAAAATTTCTCCTATTTCCGGCCTTGTCAACCTGAATCTGCAGGTTACAGGGGTTAAATACAGGGATATGATGATTTACATGCAAAAGACTTTCTTGCCTGTTTTTCTCCTCGGTGCCCTGTTTTATTTCCTGGTGGGTTCGGGTTTTGAAATTTCCGATAATGGGGAGGCCATACTTAAGCTCCAGGCTGCTCTGCAGGAAGGTTTTCATATCTCGCCCTGGCTTTTTATCCTGCCCCTGCTTACCGTTATTTTACCGTTTATGGGGGTCAATATTATTATCACGATCTTAACCGTCCTTTCAGGAGGAATTTTCCTTGCTTATTTCTTCCAGGGGACGCCTTTTTTGCAAATAATAAAACACATATTTTATGGTTTCTCTCCCGCGACAAACTCCGGAGAATTGAATGAAATTCTTGTGGGGGGCGGAGTTTTGGGCATGGTTGAAGTTGTTTTCATAGTGGGAGCCGTGATTGCCCTGAGCGGCCTTTTGGACCAGTCAGGAACATTGAAACCGCTCCTGCAGCCTTCCATCCAGAAAGTTGAGAAAAAGGGAGAACTATTTTTGAAGTCAGGGCTTTTAGGGAGCCTGCTTACTGCATTTGACCAGACTGTGGGTATAGTCCTTACCGCAAGGGTTTATGGCAAGAAATACCGCGAACTCAATGTTCACCCGGCGTATCTGGCCAGAACAATCTCCGATTCCAGTACCGTACTTGCGCCGATTATTCCCTGGAATGTTAATGTAGTTATTATCAGCTCCATAACGGGGATATCAGTTTTACAGTACGGCCCCTACGCGGCTTTATGTTATCTTTTCCCCCTGGTGGTGGGTTGGATTTACCTGCAGGATTTGTTCTTTTCAAACGGAACCAGCGGGAAGAAAAGCCCCTGATTTACATGGGAATGAAGCCAGTTGCTTTTCTTGACAAGGGCAGGAAAGTTTGCTACAATTAGCTTGCGTAAAATGCAGGATTGTTGGGCTCTACCGGCACCGGAGAGTCCCTAAATAGAGGTATGATTATGGAAAATCAAGATCAGTCGTACATGGAACTGGCTTTACAGGAGGCCCGGGAGGCCGCCCGTATCGGGGAGGTTCCCATTGGGGCCGTTTTAATTGGCGGGGGAGAAATTCTGGGGCGAGGTCACAACCTGCGGGAAAAAAAGCAGGACCCCACGGCCCACGCCGAAATTTTTGCCATGCAGGCTGCGGCCCGGAAACTGGGAACCTGGCGCCTGGAAGACTGCACCCTTTATGTAACCCTGGAACCATGCCCCATGTGTGCCGGGGCGATTATGCTGGCCCGGATTGACCGGTTAGTATACGGTGCCCGGGACCCCAAAGGGGGAGCGGTAGAATCTCTGCTCCAGCTCTATGACCTGGAAGGATTTAACCACAGGGTGTCCTACCAGGGTGGGGTTATGGCCGAAGAATGCGGCAGATTATTGAGTGAATTTTTTCGAAAACTTCGACAAGGAAGGGTGTCCGAGTCCGGCTGAAGGAGCTCGACTCGAAATCGAGTTGGCAGGAGACTGCCACGAGGGTTCGAATCCCTCCCCTTCCGCCAAGATTTTAATAGATTTGCGG
>PWGV01000159.1 GCA_003554585.1 Halobacteroidaceae bacterium
CTTTTTTGGCCGCCAAAACGGTCACCACCTCTTACTACTTTTGGTCTTCTTCCTCGTCATCAACTTCTTTAAAATCAGCGTCATAAACGTTATCCTGTTCGGAAGAAGAGCCTCCCTGGCCGGCCTGGCCCTCTTGCTGCTGTTGTTTCTGTTCTTCCTCCTGCATATGGGAATAAATCTGGGTGCTCGCTTCATGCAGGACTTCAGTTAGGGCCTCTTTTTTCTCGCGGATTGGTTCAATATCATTGCCTTTTAAGGCCTCCTCGAGTTCTTTCTTGGCGTTCTCAACCTTTTCTTTTAACTCGGGATCTAGTTTATCGCCGGATTCTTTTAGCGTTTTTTCTACCTGGAAGACCAGGCCATCAGCTTCATTGCGAGTTTCAACATCTTCTTTCTTCTTTTTATCTTCTTCTTCGTATTCCTGGGCTTCATTTACCATTTTTTCAATTTCATCCTCGCTTAACCCTGAAGATGATTTGATGGTAATGTTTTTCTTTTTACCGGTCCCCTTATCAACTGCCGAGACATTTACAATTCCGTTTACGTCAATGTCAAATGTAACTTCGATCTGGGGAACTCCTCGGGGAGCAGGCGGTATATCTGTAAGCTGGAATCTTCCCAGAGTTTTATTATCCCTGGCCATCGCTCTCTCACCTTGGAGAACATGAATATCCACAGAGGTCTGATTATCAGCGGCAGTTGTGAAAATTTTACTCTGGCTGGTAGGTATTGAGGAATTACGTTCGATGAGTTTTGTAAACACTCCTCCCAAGGTTTCAATCCCAAGGGATAGTGGAGTAACATCAACGAGGACAATATCATCAACATCTCCAGACAGAACACCACCCTGAATAGCAGCACCAATAGCTACACACTCATCAGGGTTTATACCCTTGTTGGGTTCTTTCCCGAGCAGGCTTTTAATTGCTTTTTGGACTGCAGGGATCCGAGTGGAACCACCAACCAGGATTATTTCGTCAATATCTTCAGGAGACAGTTTGGCGTCTTTCAAAGCCTGTCGAGCGGGTCCCATTGTTTTTTCAATTAAATCATCAATTAATTCTTCAAACTTGGCCCGGGTAATATCAATATCCAAATGCTGGGGACCATCTTCAGTCTGAGTAATGAAAGGAAGATTAACATTGGTAGACATTACTCCGGAAAGCTCGATTTTTGCCTTTTCTGCGGCTTCAACCAGGCGCTGCATTGCCATGCGGTCCTTGCGCAGGTCAACACCCGTTTCTTTTTTAAATTGATCTGCCATATACTCAACCAGGCGCTGGTCAAAATCATCGCCGCCAAGATAGTTGTTTCCGCTGGTAGCAACAACCTCAAAAACACCGTCTCCTATCTCCAGGATAGAAACGTCAAAGGTTCCACCGCCCAGATCATAGACAAGAATTTTTTCATCTTTCTTTTTATCCAGGCCGTAGGCAAGTGAAGCGGCGGTGGGTTCGTTGATAATCCGCAAAACTTCAAGACCAGCAATTTTCCCAGCGTCTTTGGTAGCCTGGCGCTGGCTATCGCTGAAATAAGCTGGAACAGTAACAACAGCCTGCTTAATTTCCTGCCCCAGGTATTCTTCGGCGTCTTTTTTCATTTTTTGCAGAATCATTGCCGATACTTCCGGGGGTGAATACTCCTTGTCCCCCATTTTGGCCTTGTAATCGCTACCCATCTTTCTCTTAATGGAAGTAACGGTATTATTGGGGTTGCTGACGGCCTGCCTCTTGGCCGGCTGCCCTACCAGCCTTTCCCCTTTTTTGGAAAACCCGACCACCGAGGGAGTGGTCCGGGATCCCTCAGCATTAGGTATTACAGTCCCTTCACCACCTTCAATAACTGCCATGCAGGAGTTGGTGGTCCCTAAATCAATTCCAAGTACTTTACTCATCTTCGTCGCCTCCTTTATTAACTTTTACCATGGATGGCCGCAAAACTTTATCTCCCATTTTATAGCCTTTCTGGACTACCTCTACGACCATCTCTGCAGGTTTATCCTCCAGGCAAACCCTTTCCACAGCTTCATGCAGGTTGGGATCAAAAGGCTTTTCCAGTGCTTCAACTTCTTCCAAGCCTTTTTCCCTGAGAATTGTCCAGAGCTGTTTGAAAATCATCTCCACGCCTTTGCAGAGATTTTGAGCTTCTTTATCCTCCGGGCTTACCTGCAGGGCTCTTTCGAAATTATCTAAAACAGGCAAGAGCTCCAGGATAACTTCTTCCTGGGCTCTCAATCGATCCTGAAAGCGGTTTTTTTCAACCCGCTTTTTGTAATTTGCAAAATCAGCCTTTGCCCTTTGCAGTCGGCCCATTAGCTGTTCATTTTCTTCTTCTTTTTCCCTGATAATTTCCCGTGCTTTTTCCAGTTCTTGCTTAAGTCCCTCAAAATCTTTTTGCAGCTCTTGTTCCTTTTTCTGATTGGTTGTTCCCTTTTTTTTCTTTTCCGATTCTACCTGTTGTTTTCTCGGTTTTTTTTTGGAATAACCCATGCTCAATCCTCCTCGCGTAAAACCTTGCTCAAGACTTCTGCCATAAAGTTAACCGTCGCCATTACCTTGGGATAATACATCCTTGTCGGACCCAGTATTGCCATCTTGCCAACTGTTTTATCCTGGAAGGAATAGTCGGCTACAACCAGGCTGCAATCCCTGATTTCCTGCAGGGGAACTTCTTTGCCGATGACAACCTTGAGCCCTTCTGTGGGGATCTTGTTTAAAAGCTGTCTCAGCATATCTTCCTGTTCAAAAAGTTTCAGAAAAACCTTGACTTTTTCCAGGTCGGAAAATTCGGGTTGCTCAAGAATATTTGTAGCCCCGTCAAGATGAATTTTACCCCATTCCTGGTTAATTCCCTCTTCGGAAATAAATTCAACCAGGGATTTGTAAAGTTCCCGGAAAAGTGTTTTATCTCTAAGTTCCTTTTCTAATTCCTGGAAAATTTCATTGTTGATTTTTTTCAGGGGAAGACCCTGCAAGCGATCGTTTATTAGCCGGGAAATGTGTCCTAGTTCTTCCCTGGAGGGCCTGTTTTGCAGGGTTACCGTTTGGTGTTGAACAAGGCCGGAACTGATAACAACAATTACCGCAACCTTCTTTCCTTCAAGGGGAACCAGCTGCAGGTGCTGGAAAAAATATTCGGGGGAACTGGGGCTGGCTACCAGAGCAGTATACCTGGTCAGGTGGGAAAGCATTCGCGATGTAACCTGGACAATGTCCTGAACTTCTTTTTTTCGGTCCAGGTATTTTTTCCGGATCATTTCCTCAAAGCTTCCTGGGATTTTTTCAATATCAATCAGGCTGTCAACATAAAAACGGTACCCCTTGTCTGAAGGAATACGTCCAGAAGAAGTATGCGGTTGTTGGAGATACCCCAGGTCTTCCAGGTCAGCCATTTCATTGCGTATGGTTGCCGAGCTTACATTTAACTCATATTTCTTAGAAATGGTCCGGGAACCTATGGGCTCGGCGGTAAGAATATATTCATTAATTACCGCCTTTAAAATCCCTTTTTTCCTTTCGTTCATTTCCATCTCGGCCTTCCCCTCCCGCTTAGCACTCTACCCTCGGGAGTGCTAACATCCTATCAATAAAATAACACCATAGCCCTCCTTTGTCAACCGACAAATCGTGGAACTGTTACCAGGAGAAAAAAAACTGCCCCCAGCATTATTCCGATCTGAATTACAAAACCCGCAGGCCATTTCCACGCCTGGTGGGGTAATTTCCCGCTGTGGGTGGGGAAAAAAAGAGGGCCTTTTCTTTTAAAAAAAATGTGGCTAATTATTACTTCCAGATCAGGCAAAGTTCCGCCGAGTGCTCCCCAGAGGATATAGGCAGACGAAGGATACAACCACAGGACCATTGCCGCTGTAACCATGGTATCCAAAAAAATTCCTCTCCTTCCCCGGTAATCATGATGGGGAATAATATCAAGGATTATGTGGCTTAAAAACCCAAGCAAAAAAGCCTGCCAGCTATTTCCGACCATCTTACCTATTGCCGCACCCACTGCAAAATGCGTGCTTGCATACACAATAACCCCCCCAATTAATTAGTTTATATCCCGGTCCATGGGTTTCACCATATACTTCCTTTTTTACCTCTTGCATTTCCTTTGAAGGCGTGATAAAATTTATATGTTGCAAAAAGGACTGGAGGAGGTGAAACCATGCCCATCATTGAATCCGCAAAAAAGCGAGTTCGAATAACCGAAAGAAAAACCCGTCGCAACCGGCTTCTTAAATCCCGGCTCAAAAATGCCATCAAGCGTTTTGAACGGGCCGCATTAGAAGGGGACAAGGAAAAATCCTCCCAGGAACTGGTCCGGGCACAAAAAATTATCGACCAGAGCGTTGCCAAGGGAATTATCCATAAAAACAATGGCGCCCGAAAAAAATCACGCCTGGCTCGCCTTCACAATAAAACAGCATCTTAAGATTTAACCCGCCTCCATATCAGGAGGGGGTTTTTCTTTTTTTAAAATCTTTCCAGCGGAATAAAAACATTTCCAGGGAGGGCTGCCATTCCATCTCACCCTGGACAATTCTATCTCCAACACGGGCAACCTCCTGCCAGAGGAAAGAAAGTTCAGAGAAAGAAAAGCTATCAGCAAACCTGTAGCATTTTTGCAAGGGAAAAGGATGCTCTCCCAGTTTTTTGGCTGCTTCCTGGTGGGAAACGCCCCTTCTTTTAAACTCCCAGCAGAGAGCCAGAAGCCTGATCTGCCTGCCCAGCATCGTAAAGAGGTATACAGCACTGGTTCCCTGCCGGAGCATTTCGCCAAGCATTTCCAGCGCTTTATTGGTTTCCTGTTTGCTGATTGCATCCACCCATTCAAAAACAAATTTTTCGTGTAAAACCCGGTCAATGGAAATTATTTCTCCCAGAAGAGACCGGGTAATTTTATTTTGTTCTCCCATGAATAAAAAGACTTTTTCCAGCTCATTCTCAATTACATATAGCTGGTTAAAAAAGGCGTACTCGAGGAAAAAAAGGGCTTCCCTATCAATGGTCTTTCCCCTTTTTTCTACCTGGGCTTTAATCCAAGAATGAAGGTTTTGCCCCTTTAAAGATTGGGTTTCAAAAAAGCGGACTCTTTTTTTGGTCTGCTTGAATACCCTTGTTCTCTTATCCATTTCCTGACCTGCTGTAATAATTAAATAAACCCCTTTAGGCCAGTTGTCGAGCAGTTCAAAAAACTTTTCTTCCCTTGAATTTTCCTTGCCTTTAAAAAGCCGCCGGGGGCGAAACTGGATTACTTTTTCTCCACCCAAAAGACTAACAGTTCGGGCGGAATTAAAAAGCTTTTCCAGGGCATTCTCTTCCTCTTCGTCTATTTTCACCCAGTTAAAGGACCTCTTCTCTTCCGGGACAATTTTCCGGGCAAATTCCCCGGCAAACTTTTCTATTAAATAAGCATTGTCACCCCCGAGCAAGTAAACAGGGGATAGTTCTTCCTTTTTTTTCTGCAATTCCCTGAGCATGAGCTCCTCTCCTCTCTCCTTTTTTATTCTTGCTTAAAATTACCTTTTCCTCTTTTTTATGAGCCAATTTATCTAATTGCCCCCCTTATTTTTTGTAAAAAAATAAAGAATTTTGCAAAAGGAAAAAGTCCCCGAGAGGTTTCTTTCCATTTTTTCACCCGCAGGTTTTCTTCTTTATCAATAGAAAAGGTTATGGCTCCATGTTTTTTAGTTATAAAAACCCCAACTCCCATTTCTTCGAGCCTTTTTAAAACCCCGGGCGCAGGGTGCCCAAACTGGTTTTTCCCCACCTGGATAACAGCAAAAAATGGCCTGGCCTCCTGCAGAAAAGATAAACCGGTTGAAGTTGAACTGCCGTGATGCGCTACTTTAAGAATATCTACTTCCGGAATAAGATCCTTAGAAATTAACTCCTTCTCTGCCTCCCCTTCAATGTCTCCGGTCAGCAAAAAACTCCATCTTCCAATCTCTAACTTTAACACCAGAGAATTGTTGTTGAGAGGAGATTGATTCAAAAACTCCTCTCCCGGGTGAAGAACTTTGATGGTCTGGCCTAAACCAAGAGAAAATTCCTTTCCCCTTTTTAGGGGAAAGTAGTTTAAATCATTTTTCCCTAACTTTTTACAGAACTCTTCTTCCTGCCAGACTCCCTGGAGAGGAGGACCAAAAACTACTTCCGGATTTTTCTGTTCAAGCACGGGCAAAAAACCCCTGTAGTGATCTTCGTGGAAATGAGAAATGAAAATTGCCTGTAGTTCTCTAACACCCCTCTCCCTCAGATAGGGGAGGATAACTCTTGACCCAATACTTGCTCCCTCCTGCCCCCAACTACCCCCGGCGTCTACCATTATATTCCCGACTTTCGGCAGGAAAATGTGGATTGCATCTCCCTGGCCCACGTCAAGGAAGGTAATTTCTGCCGGTTTTTCTTCTAAACCAGTAATAACCAGGATCAAGAGAATTATAAGCAGAAAAAATGGAAGGATTCTCTTGGCCATTACTGCTTTATATTTTTTCCAGAGTGGAATCCGGGTGGGTTCAAGCCAGAATAAAATTAAAAAAAGAAGGGAAAAATAAAAAATAACCACCCAAAGAGGAGGAGAAGAAACAGCCAGGCCAGTTCCCGGAAAACCCGCCCAAATTTCCAGTAAATTTTTCATAACCATAATCGCCGGAAGGGTTATAAATTTCCATAAAATATCCCCCAGGAAAGGAACCATTCCGGAAAATCCGCTCATTACAATTACCCCGGTTAAAGGAAGAGCCCAGATATTCCCCAGAAAATTCAAGGGATTAATTGTTTGAAAATGGTATGCAGTCAGGGGAGAAGCAGCCAGGGTTGCCAGGATAGAAAAAAAGAACCCCTGTTTGAGCCTTCCCTTTATTGGCATAATGATATTTTTGCCCAGTATAATGAAAAAAGTTATCAAAAAAGAAAGCTGAAAACCTGCTGTCCACAGGAAAAAAGGATTGCTCAAAATCAAAACCAGATAAGCCAGGGCCAGGTTATTAAATAGGTTACCCGTCCTTTTTGTTTCCTTCCCTAAACGCAACCCCATGGCCATAATACCTGCTCTTGCAACTGAAGCGCGCCAACCAACCAGTCCAATATATAATCCAATTAATAGGCAGAATAAAACCGTTTTGTGTTTACTTCCCAGGGGCAATTTCTCCAGTCCAAACCATAACAGAAGAGCAATAAAACCAATATGCAGCCCAGAAACAGCGAGAACATGTCCGAGGCCAGCAGAATAAAAAGTTTCTTTATGGTTTTCCGTCAGAACCTGTCTCCGGCCCAAAAGCAAGGCTGCGAGAAACCCTCCGTCCTCCTTACCCAAAATTCTTTCCATTCGTTCCTGGAGATAAAGGCGCACCTGGATAAGGGGAGCCCTTTTCTGATCAACCACCTGCAATGAATCTGGTTTTAACCAGATATTGCCCCAGATGCCCCCGGCCAGATTTTGCATTCTCCAGTCCGGTTCCCCAGGATTGGTAGGAATTTTTAAGGGTTTCAAAGAACCTTTTCCTCTGACAATATCCCCGGTTTCTAACTCTTCCCTTCCATTTATCCAGGCCCAATACTGGCCTCCAATTTCTCCCCAGCCCGAGGAGGTTTTGACTTCGACCTGGGCCAGGAGTAAACGTTCCCTTTCCCTGTCCTTTATCCAACCCCTTAAAAGCAATTCCTCACCGGAAAACTGATGGAAACAACCCTGTTCATATTCCCATACCGCTTTACCCCAAATAAAAAACCCAAGTAAAAAAACAAGGGGTAAAATTACCCCCAAATCCTTTTTCCGGACCAGGTAAAACAAACAAAACAGTACAGGAAAAACAAGATAGTAACCGCGGGCAAATATAATTCCTCCACTCAAAAATATTATTACCAGAACTAGAGGAGAACGGGTTAATAACATCAATAAAAGCGGATATGTTCGCATAACCTTTCCAGGGTTTTTTCTCCAATACCAGATATTTTCAGCAGGTCTTCGGGTTTTTGAAAACCACCATGCTCTTCCCGAAATTCAATAATCGCCTGGGCCCGGGCCGGACCAATATTGGGAAGCTGTTCTAATTCTTCCTTGCTTGCCTGGTTTATGCTCAACAAACTTTGTTCTGGCTCACTGTTTTCCTGTTCAACTTCTCCTGGTTTAAAAGGAATATTTACCTGCATTCCATCAACAAGAGGAGCAGCCAGATTAACCCGGTCCAGGTCAGCATTCAAAGATGCCCCTCCCGCAGTTTCAATAGCATCTACAATTCTTTCACCCTGGGAAAAAGTATAAACACCCGGAGACATTACTGCCCCGGAAACGTGAATAATTAATCTTTGCTCGCTCTCCTGCCCGGGCAGAGAATTATTTTCAATAATCCCCTGGGGCTGGAAAGTCTCCCCCTCGGGTTCTGATCCTCCTGAGAAAAAAACAAGGATAATTCCCAGAACCAGGAAAACAGCGGCCAATATTATTTCCTGCCTGGAAAAAGCGAACATGCCCCTCCCTCCTTCCAACTATAAAGTTCTATATATGTAAAAAATTTCCTTTTTAGGCACAAAAAAACCTGCATTTAATGCAGGCCTAATTTGAAAAGAAAAAAAGCTTGAGCAGAACCGCTCTCCTCAAGGTTACCCCTTAACTTAAAGCAAAACGGGCAAAAAAGGTTTCCTTAAGCCCTTTTGCAGCTAAAAGCAAACTGGTTAGACATTTATGGGCAAATAAAGGGACGGATTTAGGCGGATAGGATAAAGGTTTGCGGGGAATAATTAAGACATTAGTTCAAGCTGGGGTGCATCAGCCCACAGTTTTTCCAGCTGGTAATATTCGCGAGCTTCTCGGTGAAAAACGTGGACAATAACGTCTCCGTAATCCATTAAAACCCACCGGCTATCTTTTTCACCTTCAATTCGAGCCGGGTTTATTTCCTGGGTTCCTAAACCTTCTTTGATACCTTTTACGATTGCTTGAACCTGTCTTTCATTGTTTCCACTAATTAAAATGAAAAAGTCGGCAACCAGGGAGATCCCCTGCAGATCAATGGAAACAATGTTATCCCCTTTCTTGTCCTCAGCCAGCCTCGCTATTTCCCTTGTTAACTCTTCTCCGTTTTTGTTTGTCAAATTGTTCCTCCTTCCTCGTATCTTTTTTGATCCTCACCCAGAATTATCCTTATTTCACCTGAATTTAACTCTTCATTTTCCCGGGGAACACCACCAATTAATGAAGAAACCCTCAGTGCCCCTTCAAGCCCTCCCGGGCCATAATCAATCGATGTATATTCGTGGTCAAATCTTTCCGCGTTACCCATCCTTCGAACTGTAAAACCCCAGTATTCAAGGATTTCGCCCCTGTCTCCAGCAAGACCAGAAATTCCCGCTCCATTTAAAACGTCCACTTCATAGCGAACATTTTCCAGGTAATCCTTGGTATTAAGCATGCTCAGGGAAACCATTTCTATGCCTTCTTCATTGGGAACCCAGTAAGAAACACCATTAATATATTCAGGTGTGCCAGGGAGGATGGTCATTTCAATTCTATCCCGGGGAAAATCAACCAGCATCTTTGATAACCTGACCATGTCCCTGAAAGGAAGGTCTGTCCGGAGAAAATCGTTGATTTCGCTCAACAAATTTGGAATTTTTGGAATTATACTCATTTTAAACGCCTGGTCAATCAGGACATTCATAAACTGCTGCTGCCTTTCAATACGGCCAATATCGGCCCTGATCGGCTCCCTGTATCGGACATACTGCAGGGCTTTTTCACCATCCAAAACCTGTAAACCGGGCTGAATGTTGATATGGAGATCTCCCGCCTCGTCCACATAGTGCATTCTTTGTTTTACCTCAAGTTCAACTCCACCCAGGACATCTATGATATTAACAAAACCGTCAAAATCCACTTCGATATAAAAATGGATAGGGGTGTTAAGCATTTCTTCGACAGTTTTAATAGTAAGCTCAATTCCCCCGCGGGAATAAGCTGAATTTAATTTGGAATAGTTAGAATAACCGGGAATTCTCACCCTGGTATCCCGGGGCAACGAAACAAAACCCAGCCCGTTCCCAACCAGGTCAGCACTGGCAAGGAAAATTGTATCTGGCCGGGGGATCCCATCGGCGCCAGCATCATAACCGATCACAAGTGCATTAACAAGTTTTTGATTATCCTCATCCTGCAAAACCTCGAGCTCCTCGGAGCCGAACAGGTCAGCCAGATAAATGCCTCCTGCAATTATCAGGACCAGGATAACCACTCCGGCGATTTTTAAAACCTGTTTAAAATTTTTCATAGGAAGAACCAGCTCCCTCTAAATTTCTACTCTATAAATAAATCCGATTTTTTAAAATATACTCCTCTACAGCAGGAGGGGTTAGATACGAAATCCTGCCCTTATCTTTTACCCTTCTTCTCAGTTCGGTAGATGAAATATTTACCGCGGGCATAACAACGGGGTGAAGATGCGCCCTTTTTTCTTTTTCTTTTATTTTTTCAATTACAGGGACAGGATCCCCTTCCCTGCTTACAACAATTATATCATATTGGGTTAAAATTTCACGGGGGTTTTTCCAGGAAAAGATTTCCTCCAGGGAATCCTTTCCCATTATAAAATAAAGAGAAGTCCCTGGCAAATTTTTTTTCAAATAATCCAGTGTTTTTATCGTATAATCAGGGCCCTCATTTTTCAACTCAAAATCCCACACCCGGAAAAAGGGGTTATCAGCGACGGCCTTCTGGATCATTTCCAGCCTCTGCCGGGGTGTGGCAAGTGGCTGTGCATCTTTTGCCATCTTATGCGGGGGTAATCCCGCGGGGACAAAAATAACCTCATCGAGTTTAAGTTCCAGGCGGGCTGTTTCCGCCATTAAAAGGTGCCCGTAATGGGGAGGATCAAAAGTCCCGCCAAGAATTCCAATCCGGGAAGCATTTTCCCTGATGGGGGGCAATCCCTCATCCATTTTACCCTCTCCTTTCCCTGCATATATTCAACAAAACCCCTGCATTAACCTTGCACCTATTATGACCTTATCTTTTTCTTTTTTTTGACTCCCCCCAGGGCAAGATAAATACCCACCAGGATTAAAGCCCCTCCGAAAAAAGTCAGGTAATGAGGGATCTCTCCCAGAATAAAAAAAGCGAAAACAGTCGCTCCCACGGGTTCCCCCAGGATGCTAAGAGCAACAAAAGAAGCCGGGAGATATTTTAAGCTCCAGTTTAAAGAAGAATGGCCCACGATTGTTGGGATAAGGGCCAGAAGGAAAAAATAGCCATAAGTGGCCTGACTATAACCAAAAAGGGGCACCCTCCACAAAAAACAAAAGCCCAATAAAAAAATGGCCGCAGTTGAATAGGCCATAAAAATATAGGGCAATAAACCCAGAGTTGCCCGAACCCTGCTGCCCAGAACAAAATAAATTGCAACAAATATAGCTCCCAGCAATGCCAGAATATTACCCCGGATTGCTTCTGGTTCTCCCATTGTCAGGTCTCCCCAGCCAATTAAAAAACCTCCTGCCACAGAAAGAAGGAGCCCCAAAATAAACAACCTTTTAATTTTCTCCCCTAAAAACAAAAGCCCCATTACTGTTACAAAAAGAGGCTGGGTTGCGACGAAAACCACAGCTGAAGCAACCGAAGTATAGGTAAAAGCCTGCACCCAAAAAGCAAAATGTAGGGCTAAAAAGAATCCCGCTGCCAGAGAAAGCCAAATAACCTTGGCGTCCAAATTTCGCAGTTTTTCCCTGTGGATAAACATAACTGGAAAAAGCATTATGGAACTGAGTCCCATCCGATAAAAAGCAATTGCCAGGGCCGGAGCATCGGCCATTCTTATAAAAATTGCAGCAAAGGAGACGGAAATAACACCGAGCAAAACTATAATTAAAGCCAGTCGCTTTTTTTCCAGTTTAATTCCTCCTCTTCCTGAGAGGTAAAAATGCTCTTCTGATTTAATTATTCGTTTGTTTTCTCTTTATTCCTCTAGGAAAAGGTCTTTAAAGCAAAGGGTTTTTAACCGGGCGGGGTTGTTTTTTATCTAGTTAACCCCCATTTAAAACTTTTTCAATTACTTTCAGAACATTAACCTTTTTAAATGGTTTTACCATAAAATGCTTTGTTCCCGCTACTATTGCCTTTTTTATATATGCTTCCTGCCCCATGGCCGAAATAATTAAAACCAGTGCTGAGGGTTTTTTCTCCAGGATTTCTTTCATTGCGGTTATTCCGTCTTTTTCCAGCATTGTAATGTCCATTGTAACCAGATCTGGCCCAGTTTCTTTGTATAATTTTAATGCCTCATTTCCATTTGTCGCTTCTCCCACTACTTCATAATCCTGGCTTTCCAGGATATTTTTCAAATTAAGGCGCATAAATGATGCATCGTCAACAATTAAAATCTTTTTCCCCAAGGCCAGTCCCTCCCGAGGTTACCCAAAAATTAGCTGGCAAGAACCTTATTCAAGGTTTCAATAATCTTCTCTTTTTTAAAAGGTTTCACAATAAAATTTTTGGCCCCACTCATAATTGCCTTCTTTATATAGGTTTCCTGCCCCATAGCCGAAACCATTATAACTTTTGCCTGGGGATCGATCTCCATAATTTTTTCCATTGCTGCCAGTCCGTCCATTTCGGGCATTGTAATATCCATGGTAACAACGTCCGGTTTTTCGGCCTGGTAAAACTGGACGGCTTCCTGGCCATTGGTTCCCTCACCCATAATTTCAAAACCCTCGCTTTCTAAAATGTTTTTTAAATTTAACCGCATAAAAGATGCATCATCAACAACCAGTACTTTGGCGCTCAACTGACTCTCCTCCCTTTTTAAAGCTTTTTAATATTCCCTGGATATCCAGTATTAAGGCTACCTTGCCGTTTCCCTTTATAGTTGCCCCGGAGATTCCCGGGATCTCTCCAAATAATTTATCCTTTCCCATAAAATCACCCAGGGATTTAACAACAATTTCCTGTTCCCCAATTACTCCTTCCACCATTATCGCTACCATGCGTCCCTTAACACCGCCTATTATCAGGAAACCTTCCTCGTGGGAATTACCAAGCTGGAAAAATTCACTCAACCTAATCAGGGGGATTACCTGCTCCCGCCAGATAACCACTTCCCTGCTTTTTACAGTTTTAATAACCTCACCGCGATTGTTATTATTTACAGCGATAGTTTCAAAAATTGCCGATAAGGGGATGGCGTAATCATTCCCTTTCTCCCGAACCATAAGCGCCTGGACAATGGCCAGGGTTAAAGGAAGGACGATTTTTATGCTGGTCCCAACTCCTGGCTGACTTGTTATTTCCACCTCTCCATCCAGGTTTTCGATATTGGTCCTGACTACATCCATTCCAACTCCCCGCCCGGAAAGGTCATTCACCGTTTCACTGGTTGAAAACCCCGGTTCCATAATCAGTTCCAGGAGACTTTCCCGGTCCATTTCTTCTCCTTTTTTTTCTGTTATCAAACCTTTTTCCAGGGCTCGGGATTTAATCTTTTCGGAATCAATTCCTGCTCCATCGTCCTTTACTTCAATAATTATATTATTTTCCTCCTGCCAGGCATTTAAGGCCACAAGCCCCCGGGAAGTTTTTCCCTTTGCTTCTCTCTGAGCAGGGGTTTCGATACCGTGATCAATCGCATTCCTTACCAGGTGAACCAGGGGGTCAAAAACTTCCTGAAGAATGGTTCTGTCCAGTTCGGTATCCTCACCTGAAAATTCCAATTTTACATCTTTTCCCGTTTGCCGGAATATATCCCGGATCAACCTGGGGAAACGTTTGAAAATACTCCCAACAGGGTACATTCGAATATCCATTACTGCTTCATGCAGTTCAGTCGCAATAAAATCGACATGAGGAATTGTCTGCAATAAAGCCTGGGCTTCAGGGTTATCCCGGGAATTTGCTTTTATCCCCTTGGAGATCTCCAAAAGTCGCTCCTTGTCAATTACAAGTTCTCCCACCAGCTTCATTAACTGGTCAACCTTGTCAATATCAACCCTTATGCTATCTCTACTTTCATCCCGACGGGAAAAGCTTTCTTTTACCTCCTGGCAATATCCCCCGGCCTTTCCATTTTCAATATCTTCCAGGGAATGTATTTTGAATTCTTCCCTGTCCAGAGATTGCTCAATAACCCTGGAAATCTCTTCTTTTTGTTTTTCGGTACAAATAAGCATTGAGAAAAAGGGTAAATCCCCTTCAACTTCATCCAGATGCGGTGGATAAGTTTTTATTATCTGCCCTTCGTCTTTCAGATTATTAAAAACCAAAAAGGCCACCATGCTTTGCATCTCTTGCTGATGAATTAGCTCAAAGGAAATAAGGAAAA
>PWGV01000017.1 GCA_003554585.1 Halobacteroidaceae bacterium
AAAAGCCCCAATGGCAACCGTCCCCAGCCCCAGAGCAACCGCCTGGAGGTAAATATTCTGACCAATGTGACCTGCTTCCATATGCACATACCTCTCTCCCCTCGATCCATAACGGCCCGTGGTTCTTGCATAATCTGCGGTAATCACAATATTTACAGGTGCCTGAGCCACAGCACTTTGCCCCAGAGCAGCCCTGCTTAAATCTCCCCTGATATCTTCCTCCTTAAGCCTATCCAGAGAATGGTCTTCTGGGCTGTATTGATAAACCCCTGGTTCCATTTCCTCAGACTTTCCGACTACCAGGAATATCTCCATGGGGTAGAGAGCACCGGCTGAAGGAGAACTGCGGAAATTATTCATGGGATCTGTTATTCCCTGGGCTGCCCATAAAAGCTGGCTTATTTGTTCAAGAGTCAGGGGGTCATCGGAAAATTCGCGAATCGAGCGGCGTTGGTAAATGGCTTGCTCCAGGTCTATTTCCCCTTCAAGGCTGGGCGAAGGAAGTTCAATTGCCCGGGCAGTCTGGGTGACACAAAGAAAAAAGAGCAGAGAAAAAATTAACATGGTTCTCATTTTTGATCCCCTCCCAGGATTTTTTCTTCCAGGCCGGGCAGCACTTCCCCAGCTGCTTCCCGGAAAACCCATTTGAAAAGCCCATCCAGTTGAGTTTTCTCCGAATTAATCAGGACCATTTTTGCTCCCCTTTGCCAGGCAGTCTGGGGAATACTTGCAGCTGGATAAACCTCCAGGGAAGACCCGACCACAACCAGAAAATCGCATTTCCCCGCAAGTTCTGAAGCCTCCTCCAAAACTCTCCCGGGTAAGCTTTCCCCGAAAAAAACAATTCGGGGTTTAACCTTTCTGCTTCCGCATTTACATTTCACCTCTCCTTTTTGGACATCAGCTGCTACCTGCCCCCAGGTATACTCCTTTTTACAATTCAGACAATCGAGTTTATCCAGGGACCCATGTAGTTCATAAACCGTCCTGTTTCCTGCTTTCTGATGAAGTCCATCAATATTCTGGGTAATTATTCCCTGTAAATAACCTCCCTTTTCCAGGCGGGAAAGAGCAAAATGGCCTTCGTTGGGCTGAACTTCCTTTTTCAGGAGGAGTTCCCGGGCCATTTCCCAGAAAGGCCCCGGATCATCCAAAAAGGATTTTAAATAGGCTGCTTTTTCCACGTCAAACCTTTTCCAGAGTCCTCCCGCCCCCCGAAAAGTAGGAACTCCACTTTCGGCAGACATTCCTGCCCCGGTAAAAACCAGTGCTCTCTCGGCTTTTTCCCAGGCCGAAGCAACTTCAATCAATTTTTCTTCCATCGGACTTCCTCCCTTTTACAGGGTTTTTCCACCAGGCAAAGAATAACTTAAGGAGACAAACATTAAAATTCGAAAGGAGCCGCTCTCTAATGGATCCACTGATGGTACTTTTAATACTCCTTGCGGGAACCGCGGGGGGATTTCTCAACACTCTCGCAGGGGGAGGTTCGATTATTACTTTACCCCTATTAATTTTCCTGGGTCTTCCTGCGCCTGTGGCCAATGGAACCAACCGGATTGCCTTAATGTGGCAGAACATGGTGGCAATCAGCAACTTTCGACATAAAGGCTTCTTTCCCTGGAAACTGGGAATTTTTTGGGGAATTCCAGCCCTGCTTGGAGCTATTGTCGGTTCTCAACTGGCCATTACGATCCCCGAAGAAACATTTAACCGCATTCTGGCTGTAGTAATGTTTCTGGTCCTTGGATTAATTATCTGGAAGCCAAAAACCGCTCCCCACCTGAAGATCGAAAAGATAGCCAGCAACAATAAGGTGCTGGGGGCATTAATCTTCTTTTTTATTGGCATATACGGTGGTTTTATTCAAATCGGAGTTGGTGTTTTTATTATTGCCCTGCTCACTTTTTTAACGGGATCATCCCTGGTGCAAATTAACAGCCTCAAGGTAATTATTATAGCCATTTACATGGTGGCTTCTTTACTGGTATTCATAATAAACGGGCAAATTGACTGGGCTCTAGGCCTGACCCTGGCAGTTGGTAATGGTCTGGGAGCCTGGCTTGGTTCAACCCTGGCCATCAGGCGTGGTGATCGCTGGGTTAAAATTGTCCTGGCTATTGCTGTTGTTTTACTTGCCGGAAGATTGCTCGGGTTTTATTGATAAAATTTCCCGGGGAAAAGGTTCTAGAAAACTCTGTTCCTCTATATAGGGACGGGAATAATTTTTACATAAAATCTTTAACTCTTCCCTTATTTCCTTAATTTCTATTTTCCCCACCTGGAAATTTTCTAGCCTTTGCAAAAAGTTTTCCTTTTCCTCCGCGGAGATTTGGGAAGAAAAATAACCAAAAATATGCTGGATTGAATTAACCTGGTTGCCTCTCCTTGCGGGAAACCGGGTTATTCTTTTTACCAGTTCCCCGTACCTATCATAATATATTTCCCCTTCTGCTGCCAACCTCCCCATATCATCTTTGATTTGAGGATTAAAGGACATAAGGAGGTATTTATGTTTTTTTTGAAATTTTTGCATTGCCGGTCCTTTCTCTCCAAATGAAAGCTCCTTCCAATTAAATCGGAGAAACAACCGGCAGAAGAAATCATCCCATTTTTCTAATATTTGAGTATCCTGGGGATCAATTTTTACCGCTTCCACAAAAAAATCCGGACAGCGAGCAAGGGAACTGTAGTCTCCGATAAAACCATCTACAATTTCCACTTTCTTACCTTCTAATTTTGTTAAAACAACAGGATCCCCTTCCCTTTCAATGCGGATCAATATCGGGAAACAAAAACCAGCAAGTTTTTCCAGCCAGAGCCCTGCCTTAACCCCCCTCTTCCCGACAATAATTGCTACCCGAGGCTTACTTTCCCATCCGGACAATTTTATTCCCCATTACCATAAAGCCAATACCAAGGAGGGCCAGGAAAAAGCCAATTAAGTAGGGGTATATTATTCCCGGGAAAAAAACAAGGCTGAGTCCTCCTGCTACAAAAAAAACCCCCAGGAGCATGATAAAATATCCAGAGGTGGTTGTAGGCAGAGAAATGGTAACCGGGTGGCCCTTAATCCGAAACAGGGCCATGGCCAAAAAACCTATACCCATACCCACTGCCCCCCCTACCTCGGGGCGCCCAAATAATAAACCCAGACCCCCTCCAATGAACATGCAACCAACAAAAATTAAACCTGAAAAGCTTTTTTCTTCCACCATTTTCAATCTTCCTTTCTTTTTCAGTTAAATCCCAAACCAGAAATACATTATTAGTGGGATTGCAGTCAAAAGAACGATAATTGTAAGTGGTAACCCTAATTTCCAGTAATCGCTAAATAGATAACCCCCTGGCCCCATAACAAGAATATTGGATTGATGACCAATGGGAGTAAGGAAAGAAGAAGAAGCCGCAATAGCGACACCAATTAAAAAGGGGTCAGGGTTTACCCCCAGGGAGAGAGCCATGCTGAGAGCAATGGGCGCTACCAGAACTGCTGCAGCGGCGTTATTGATTATATTGGAGAGAAAAACCGTAACCAGCATGACTACTGTCATTGAACCCACAGGAGGTAAATGCTGGCTGATAAAAAGCAGCCCCCTGCCAATTAATTCCGCCCCCCCTGTAGCATCAAGGGCTTCACCCACGGGGATCATGGCCCCGAGCATAATTATTATGGGCAATTCAATACTGCGGTAAGCCTGCCTAAGATTAATTATTCCTGTAACTACCATTGCCAGGGCCGCAGCCACAAGGGAAACCTGGATGGGAATCAGGTTAAAAGTTGAGGCCAGGACAGCCGTAACCAGAATTCCCAGAGCAAGAAAAATTCTACGGGGTTGGCCCAGTCTAAGGAAACGAGGGGCTAATGGTAGGCAGCCTAGCTGGGTTAAAGATTCGGTAAGTGTTCCCTGTCTTCCCTGGAGCAGGAGAACATCCCCCGCCTTAAATTTAATACTTCCAAGTCGCTCCCAGATCCTGGTTCCCTGGCGAGCAACCCCGAGCAAATTAATACCGTAACGCCACCGCAAATTCAAATCCCGGGCGGTCCTTCCCAGCAAAGAAGAGTCGGTAGTAACTACTGCTTCCACCAGGCTAACCTCTTCTGAACCAAGTAATTCTCTACCACCTTTATGGCTTGCAGCAAGTTCAAGACCAGCGGCTTCAACAAGGTCCTGCAAATTTTCTGGATCCGCTTCGACAATTAAAATATCTCCCCCGGTTAAAACCTCGTAAATCGAGGGTACCGGGTATTTTAGTTTTCGTCGAACAAGTCCCGCGATTAAAACCTCCGTTTTGCTCATTTCAATTACTTCTTTTATTGTTTTTCCCTCAGACCTGGAACCATAGGGAACCAGAACTTCAGTTATGTATTCTTCGATAGCAAATAATTCGTTCTCTTCCCCGGGGCTTTTTCTGGCGGGGATAAGCTTCCAGCCAATCAAACCAATAAAAAGAACCCCCAGGACTGCTACCCCAAGTCCTACCGGAGTAAAGTCAAACATTTTAAAAGGTTGCATACCCACCTCTGCCCTGTACATGGCAATAATTATATTGGGTGGTGTTCCTATCAGCGTCATAAGTCCTCCCAGGAGAGAACCAAAAGCAATTGGCATTAAATATAGTGAAGGTGGAACCGAATGCCTCCGGGCCATTCTCAGAGCCACGGGAAGAAAAAGGGCCAGAGCTCCAACATTATTCATAAAACCTGAAAAAAGGGCAACAAGGCCAACCAGGACCAATAACTGGCCGGAAATCCCCATTCTGAGGCGGGAAAGGGACCGGGCAAAAACATCTACAAACCCAGAATTATATAAGCCCCGGCTAATTACCAGAACCCCGGCAACAGTAATTACAGCCGGGTGGCCAAACCCATAAAAGGCCTCAGCCCCAGATACTATGCCGGTAAAAACCAGGACCAGGAGAGCCAGCAGGGCCACTATTTCATAGCGCCAGACACTCGTGGCAAAAAGGACCAGAGCGAATGCGATTACCCCAAAGACAATAAACTGGTCAACCATAAAAACCCCTCCAAATCCTACCTCTCCGGAGTATTTAAGGAGGTTTCGGACAATTGGAAAACAATTCCTAAATGTAATTGAGTACTTTATTTATTTCGCCAGATAACTTAATTTACCCTTTTCCTATGGGCCTGTTCTCCATTTGATCATATTTTTTCCCTTATGCTATAATTCGTTTTGTTTTAAACTTTTTTGTTAACTACAATTTTTTCTTTTCGAAGCCCCAATTAACACCTGGGAAGGCTTTCTCCTGCCATTTATTACTGAAAGTTTTTATTTGAGTTTCGGAGGGATAAAAGCTATGCCAATAAAAAAGACAAATGATTACAGCCTCGCCAATAGAGCGGGAATAACTGTTGTTTTATTATTCCTGTTTATTATTTTACTTTTCGGATTGGAAAGGTACCAACTAGAAAAAGCGAGGATCATTCATCATGAGAGCCAGGAAATAGCAAGTGAAATGGCAAATACTATTTCTTCGCCTTCTGATCTTTCAATAACCCTGCAAAAAATTGAAACCAACTCAGAATCTGCTTACCGAGAAAAATTAAATGCCCTCCAGGAAGCTGTTCAGCCTATTATTGATCGGATCCACTCCAGGGAAAAATCAAAAATTTTTGCCTTCTACTCCTATCCCCTTAAAACATTTGTTGCGGTAGCTCCCCAGAAAAAATATCATTCCCTGATTGGTAATAATTTCATTCTTTCCCGGGATAAAAAAAGTGCTGCTGAGCAGTTAACACAGATGATCGATGGTTATCATCTTTGTAACCAACCTGTTATAGGTCCAGATGGCCATCTTCAGGGAAATTTTTGGGCCTTTATGCCGCCGAAAAATTTCCAGGCCCAGTTAATCTCCCGCCTGCAAAAACCCATTATTATAGCATTTATAGCCATTTTTCTTTCTCTAGGTTTTGCTTTTTATCTTTCCCAACAAATTAAAAAAACCACAGTTCTTTTTCAAGAGAATTTGAAATCCTTTACCGCTAATCCCGGTAGCCAACTAGTTGAAGAAAAATCACTTCCCAGGGAATTCTTTCCCTTATTACAAGATTATTCCCGGATGGTCAATCGCATTCAGAATCTTCTGGAGGAACTTTCCATATCTGCCCGAACGGCAATTCTGGGAAATCTAATTGGAGTTATTGCTCACGACGTGAGAAATCCTCTCTCCATTATAAGAAATTCCGCAAAAATGGCCCTGCAGGCTGAAAAAAATGGTAAGAAAAATAAAAACCTGGAAAGGATTATTAAATCCAGTGATGAAATAAACCAGCTCCTGGAAAAATCCCTTTCCCTGGTCCGGGATCCCGGCGGAAATAGCGAAATGATTTGTTTGGAGAAGCTAATTGAAGAAATTAAAGAAGTGGCTACCCTGTTGCTGGTTAAAAAAAATATTCATTTCCTGTACAAAATCCCACCTGAACTGCCAAAAATCAAGGGTAATCCCCTGGCCCTGCGGCAGGCCTTAATGAATATTATCCAAAACAGTATTGATGCAACAGACTCTGAAGGTAAAATAATAATAAGCGCAAAAACTATTGAAGCCAGGGGGATTCTTTTGAGTATAACTGATAATGGTAAGGGGATGCCTCCGGAAATAAAGGACAAAATTTTTGAAAGGTTTTTCACCACCAAGGGAGAAAAAGGAACCGGTTTAGGGCTGGCCCTGGCCCAGCGGGTAATAAAAAACCATGGGGGCAAAATCTGGGCAGTTTCTCACCCGGAAAAAGGAACTACTATTAAAATCTTTCTTCCAACAGATTTATAGCTTCCTTTAACATTAGAAGGTATATTGGGTTTCCCGGGGAATTATTAACTAGACAATCCCGGGAGGTTAACAATGACAATCCTTATTTATTTTCTTATATTCGCTTCCTTTCTTGATACCCACGCTCAGATGCCCATCTTAAGCCCCTGGGCGGCTTCTCTGGGCGCCACACCATTTATAATTGGCCTGATAATTGGCTCCTACTCCCTGTTCAACATTTTGGGAAACCTCTGGGCAGGAGTTATTATTGATTACCGGGGTTTCCATAAACCCCTAACATTTAGCCTTATTGGAATTACTTTTATTGTTTTTTGTTATTCTTTCCTTACAAGCCCCCTGCAGATAATATTACTCAGATCCCTGCATGGCCTGCTTGGAGGTTTTCTAATACCTTCAACCCTGGGTGCATTAAATACCGTAGGCAGCTCTTCAAAGCGGTTTTCTTTTTATGGAATCTGTATTGGTCTGGCTGCTCTAACCGGACCCCTTTTAACTGGCTTTTTGGCCGGCTTTTTTAGTTTTCAGATCGCTTATCTGGGGCTGGCTCTTGCCCTTCTCCCCGCCGCAATTATTTCTACCCGGTTAAATTTTCCCGGAACCAGAGTTGAAAAATCAACCCATCTTTCTCCAGGAGAAAAAGTAAAACTTATTATTTCTCAACCACTTTTAAGGTCTTCTTTCTTTTTCGCTTTTGCTCTAATGGGCGCAACCGGAACCATGATGTTATTTTTACCACTTCGCCTGGAGGAGTTGGGTTTTACCTCTGCATTTGTCGGCCTTTATTTCGCTCTCTTTGCCTTGAGTACCATTATCACCCTTTCCATCTGGCCAAAGGTTGGCAAAAAGGTTTGGGGCAATATTCCTCTAATTATTTTTGGGCTTTTTATCGCTCTCTTTTTCATTTCCTTTATTCCCTTTGTTTCTCCCGTAATTATTGCTTTTTGTATTTGGGGATATGGAGTTGGTTTTGGCCTTGTTTTTCCCACCTTAATCAAACTGATCAATTCTGCTCCTGATCCCCACTTTGGCTCAACTTCCGGGGTTTTCTTTGCCTTTTATTCCACTGGAGTTGTTGGAGTTCCCCCGCTGGCCGCTTTTGTATGGGATTTTTCCGGAATAGCCCCCCCATTTACAGCAGTTTTACTGGGGCTTATTTCAATTTCCGCGGGGCTAATTAGCATAAAAAAAAGGCCGATAACCGGCCTATAGACCGCCTACGGCGGTTACTCAAATCATCAGGGGCTGCAGCCCGCAGCTAAAATTCCCAGCAGGAAAACAATTCCCAGAATAAATATCCTCCATCTTTTTTCCATCCAGCCGCCTCCTCTTTATCCTTAAATAATTCAATTTTTTTTATCACTTCCCTTTAACAGTGCAGCAGGAAAAATCGCATTTTAGTCTAAGTTAACCAATAACCCGAAAATTAAAGGAGGAAAAAACATGCTCAAAGCTCGCGATATTATGACTAAAGATGTAATTACCATAAGTCCCGATACCACCGTGGAAGAAGCAGCAAGGGTTTTAAGTGAAAACCAGATCAGCGGTGTCCCAGTGGTCAAAGATAATCGCCTGGTGGGAATTGTTTCCGAACGGGACATAATTATGAAGGATAAAAAGCTTTCCTTTCCTGACTATATTAACATTCTGGGCGGCATTATTTATCTGGGAAATCTTAAAAAATTCGAGGATGAATTCAAAAAATACCTTTCTGTAACTGTTGAAGGGTTAATGACCACAGATCCCAAAACGGTTGGACCCGATGCAACTGTTGAAGAAATCGCCACATTGATGGTGGAAAAGGAAATTAATCGACTCCCCGTTGTTGATGAAGGCCACCTGGTAGGTATCATAACCCGGGCCGACCTGGTCCGAAAAATGGCTAAATAGCTGCTCATTTGAGCAGCTATTTTTATTTCTCCAGGTTCCGGGAAGCTACCATATCAGATCCCGTACCCAGAATATCTTTTATTATAACCTGCCCTTCTTTTATGGGAATTTCCAGGCTTACCCTGGCCAGCTCAAGCATTGCCTCTTCCAGCTTTTCTCGAGGCAGGGGTTGATTACTTCTTACCGGGAGCTGAGCTACCCTGCTATTATTTACCTGCACCGTCGCGGTTAGGATACGGGAAGGAGATGTAAATTCTTCCCGGGCGTACTCTTCACCCTGGGCACAGCGGAAACCTTCAATTTCTTTTAAATCTTCACCTTCAAACGACGCCTTGATTTCACAACCAACAGGACAAATAACACAGATCAGTTTTTTCTCAACCATTTTATCCCCCTCCCCTCACTTCAACTTGAATATTCAATCCGGGTTGGAGTTCTTTTATTTTTTCCGGAGGAACTGTAATTTTAATTATTTCCCCGGGCTTGATAAAAGGAAGGGGATAAGCCAGTTTTTCCTGCCTTTCCTGGCTGATAATAATCTTCACTTCCCGCCTTGGTAATTCTGCTCGCATAAAAAATATTAGCGGGGTTTCTCTAGAGCAAGAAAGATCAACTTTCTGTGGAACCACATACCGCAAACCCTTCCCTGCTTCTATTTTTTGTTCTTTTTTAGGAATATCTCCATTTTGGAACCTGGCAGCAGCTATTCCAGCTATTTCACTTTCTACGGTCACGTCGTCGGCAAGGTCGTGCACCTGGACTACATTTCCACAGGCAAAAATCCCGGGGATATTTGCCATCCGGTCCTGGTTTACCCGGGGGCCACCGGTTAGAGGAGCTATTTCAACTCCGGTCTTCCGGGATAATTCATTTTCCGGAATGAGACCTACTGAAAGAAGAAGAGTATCACACTGAACAAATTCTTCAGTCCCGGGAAGAAGATTTTGTTTTTTGTCAACCTTTAGGGCCGTAACCCCTTCCAGGCGATCTCGGCCATGGACCTGAGTGATAGTTTTTTGTAAATAGAGGGGTATTGAAAAATCATTGAGGCATTGAACCACATTGCGGCTCAACCCATTGGTATAGGGTAAAAGTTCAAAAACTCCCTGAACCTCACAACCTTCAAGTTTCATCCGCCGGGCCATAATTAAACCAATATCTCCCGAACCCAGGACAACTACCTTCCCCCCGGGCAAAAAACCTTCTATATTTGTAAAACGCTGAGCAGTTCCAGCGGTAAATATTCCGGCGGGGCGGGTTCCATAAATCTGGATGGCGTCCCTGGTCCTTTCCCTGCAGCCCATTGCCAGGACAACACTTTTTGCCTTGAATTCCTGCAACCCGTAACGCTTGCTCGAGGTTATAACCTGCCGGGAGGGTTTAACTTCAAGAACCATGGTGTCAGTCTGAATTTCAACACCAGCCCGGGAAGCCTTACGGATAAAGCGTCCGGCATATTCCGGGCCGGTTAACTCTTCAGAAAAGTACTGCAGACCAAACCCATTATGAATGCACTGGTTGAGGATCCCTCCAGGTTCAAAATCCCTTTCCAGAACCAATACCTTCCGGGCGCCATTTTCACGGGCTTTAATGGCTGCTCCAAGCCCGGCAGGTCCTGCCCCTATTACAATTACATCTACATCATAGGTCCGCAATTTCTTCACCCGCCTTCAACAACAGTTCCTTGGAACGATACTTTAAAATCTGGGTTCCTGCCCCTCTAAGGCTGGCCTCCAGAGGCGAAATCCCGGCAAATTCTTGTAATAATTCTACCAGGCGGGGTCCACAAAAACCACTCTGGCACCTCCCCGAAGCTGCCCTGGTTCGGCGCTTGATCCCATCAATTGTTACAGCACCCAGCGGTGATAAAATTGCGTCCCTGATTTCCCCGCGAGTAATCCCCTCACAACGACAGATAACCTGCCCATAATCACCATCTTTTTCCACAAGGCTGGCTCTCCCGTCCCAGTTCATTTCACCCAAATTTTTTAAGGAAAGCCTTTCTTCCTGGAAATCAGTTTTTGCATTAAGCTCAAGACCCATATCACCCAGCAGTTCAGTTACCAGCTCCCCGATCTTAGGGGCCGCTGTTAATCCCGGGGACTGAATTCCCACGGCGAGAACAAGTCCCCCTGTTTTTTGGGCAGGGGAGATAATAAAATCACTGTCCGCAACTGCCCTGAGCCCGCTAAACATCCTGATTACTGCAGATGTGTCAATTTTGGGAACGAGTTTCCTGGCCCCTTCTATTACTTCCTTAATCCCGGCTTCCGTTGTTTCCAGGGCATTTTTCCCTGGAACCTCCTCGGCATTCGGTCCTACCATTAAATTACCATGAACAGTGGGTGTGACAATTATCCCTTTGGAAACTTGCGTCGGGCGGGGAAAAAGAGTGTGATTTACCCTGACTGGATATTCACGATCATAAACCAGGTATTGCCCCCGCCGGCTTTTAATTGTTATGCCCTCATTTTTTATTTCGTAACCTATTTCATCAGCAAGTTCTCCTGCAGCATTAACAACAAAAGAAGACCATATAATCCCTTTGTCTGTTTCCACCCCCGCAACCCGGCCCTTTTCTACCAATAACTTTTGCACCTGGGTGCCAAGGAAAAACTCCACCCCATTGCTGTGAGCGTTTTGCCCTAAGGCGAGAGTAAATTCAAAAGGACAGATAATACCACCAGATGGAGCATAAATTGCCCCCAGAGCATCAGGGTTAATTGCTGGTTCCTTCTGGATAAGCTCTTCCCTCTCCAGCCATTTAACTTCCCGGATGCCATTGGCCTTTGCTTCTTCCAGGGAATGCAAAAGAGCCTGGCGATCTTCCCTGCTCTGAGCCACCACCAGGCTTCCATTACGCTTAAATGGTATATTAAGTTGAGAGGTTAGCCGGTCAAAAATAGGGTTTGCTTCAAGGCTTAACCTGCCCTTAATGGTTGAGCTATCCACGTTAACTCCTGAATGAATCAACCCAGTGTTTGCTTTGCTCGTTCCAGTTCCCAGCTCAACTTCTTTTTCAACCAGGGCTACTTTTATTTTGTAGCGGGAGAGTTCACGGGCAATTGCACAACCCACAACTCCACCACCAACAATTACTACATCGAATTTCTGCATTTTCCATCTCCTTTTTCAGGTTTATTCCACCCAGCCCTGAGACCTCTTTATTGCCTTTTTCCAACCAGAGTAAAGACCATTCTTTTGGGATAGTTCCATGGCAGGTTGAAAAAGTTCATCTCTTCTCCAGATTCGAGCAATTTCATCGATATCCTTCCAGTAATTTACCGCAAGACCGGCAAGATAAGCGGCACCAAGGGCTGTGGTTTCAGTAGTGCTGGGTCTTTCAACGGGGACCCCGAGAATATCTGCCTGGAACTGCATCAAAAAATCGTTGTTTGCAGCTCCCCCGTCTACCCTTAAATTTTGAATTTTAATCCCCGCGTCCTTCTCCATGGCTTCAACTACATCCCGGGATTGATAGGCAATGGATTCCAGGCCTGCCCGAACCAGGTGTTTTTTTGTAGTTCCCCTGGTCAATCCTACGATAACTCCCCGGGCATACATGTCCCAGTGGGGAGCTCCCAGACCCGAAAAAGCCGGAACCAGGTATACGCCCCCTGTATCCGGGACGCTTTTTGCCATCCATTCAGTATCCCTTGCTTCATCAATCAGGCGCAAACCATCCCGCAACCACTGCACAACAGCCCCGGTTATAAAAATACTTCCTTCCAGGGCATAATAAACCCTGTCCTTTATACCCCAGCCAATAGTTGTTAAAAGCCCATGCTGAGAAGAAATAGCTTCCTCTCCGGTATTCATCAAAAGAAAAGACCCTGTACCATAGGTATTTTTGGTCATTCCCCTGAAAAAACAGACCTGTCCGAATGTAGCAGCCTGCTGATCACCCGCTATCCCACCAATGGGGATTTCCGAACCGAAAAGATTTTTTTCGGTGTAACCATATACCTCACTGGAAGACCTCACTTCGGGTAAAATTTTCGCGGGGACATCAAGGATAGCTAACAGATCCTCGTCCCACTTGAGTTCATGAATATTAAACATTAACGTCCGGGAAGCATTGCTGTAATCGGTTATGTGAACCCTCCCACCGGTAAGTTTATGGATAAGCCAGGAATCAATGGTTCCGAAGCAGAGCTGGCCTTTTTCAGCTTTTTCTCTTGCTCCCTCAATGTTCTCCAGGAGCCATTTTAGTTTTGTCCCGGAAAAATAAGCGTCGATTACCAGGCCGGTTTTTGCCCTGAAACTATCCTCAAGCCCTTGCTCCTTTAACCCCGCACAAATATCCGCAGTCCTCCGACATTGCCAGACAATAGCATTGCTCACCGGTTTCCCACTTTTTTTATCCCATAAAACAGTTGTTTCCCGCTGGTTGGTGATCCCGATAGAGGCTATTTGTTGGGAATTAATCCCGCTTTTAAAAATAACTCCGCGCATAACTTCCAAGGACACTCTCCAGATTTCTTCGGGGTCATGTTCCACCCATCCTGGCTGGGGATAAATCTGGCTGAATTCCTGCTGTTCTGAAGCCAGGGGCTTGCCTTCATGATCAAATAAAATTGCTCTGGAACTGGTTGTCCCCTGGTCAATGGCTAAAATAAATTCTCCCATCCTGGAACCCCCTGATTTTTTATTGTTAGGACAAGTGCTCTAGAAGCCAGTTCAGTAAGTCATCAAGCACTCTTTCCCGATCTTCCTCGAGTTCATTGTAAACCTCGTGGTACAGACCCGGATAAAGAAGCAGTTTTTTATCCCTTGAGCCAAGCCGTTCATAAAGAATCTTTTCCCCCTGAAAAGCCTGGTCTTCAGTTCCACACTGGATTAAAATGGGGAGGTGTAAATCTCTCGCCTTTTCAACTCCCCGGTTAAACCAGGTAAAAAGTTCACCGGCCAGGCGAAAGGATAATTTCTTTTCTACCAGGGGATCTTTTTCATATCTTTCCACTACTTCCTGATCCCGGCTGATAAAAGAAGGAGGCAGGGGAAATTTGAATTTTCCCCGGGGGAAAGCAGAACTTAAGCCCTTTACCAGTACAGTCATTGGTCCACTGCTTCTTGGTTCACAACCCGTTCCGGATAAAATTACTCCCTGGTAGTGATCCTGTTCTGTTTGCAGGTAATTCAAAGCAATTATGCTCCCCATTGAATGACCCAGCAAAAATATTGGTTTATTCTGTGAGCGGGGCAATACAACTCCCGCGTTAAATTGCCGGGTATCTTCTATGTAATCCTGAAAAGAATCAACATGACCTCTCCAACCACCACTCTTGCCATGCCCCCGGTGATCATGGGCAAAAACGGCGAAGCCTTCGGGGACAATTTTTTTAATCAGGTTTTGATAACGGTCACTGTGTTCTCCAAACCCATGCAGAACCTGTAAAACTCCTTTTAATTGACTTCCCGGGACCCATCCTCTAAAAAAAAGGATTACCCCTCCGGTTCCCTGGAAGTTTCCCTGAACCTTTCTCATTTGATTCCCCCTCTTAGAAAAATCAACTTTTTTAAAACATGTTTTTTTCTAACCACTTGAGAAAAACTGTTTCCCGCTCTACCCAGGAATTGGGATTGCCAAATTCGGAAACTAAA
>PWGV01000013.1 GCA_003554585.1 Halobacteroidaceae bacterium
ACTTGAAGGAGTGAACAACAAAATCAAGGTTATAATTCGCAAAGCTTATGGTTACCATGACTATGAATATTTGACTTTGAAAATCAAGCAGACTTGTTCAGGCTACCCATAAGAATTGGAATTTATTGGTTCCACTGTTTTGGAGAAGAACCAAAAAAGTTATTTTATAACCCCAGAAAAATCTAAAGGGAAATGAACTGCTTTTGCCGAATTTCAGTTATATACTTAGTAAAAAAAGAACTCTTTTAAACTGGTTTAGCTAGGTCCAATTCTTTAAATCCTTTTTTTTGCTCCCACCCCGTTCTTGAAAACTATTTACAGTTAAATTTTCACATATCTCAGGGGGCTAAATTTCCAACCCCCCCCCGCAGAAAGGAGAAACAAAATGCTGGAACGATGCGCCTGGTGTGAAGATGACACCCTTTACAGGGAATACCATGATAGAGAGTGGGGTTTCCCCATCTTAAACGACACAAAACAGTTCGAATTCCTGGTTTTAGAATCGGCCCAAGCCGGTTTGAGCTGGCTTACAGTTTTGAAAAAAAGAGAGGAGTATCGCAAGGCCTACCACGATTTCGATCCCGCGGTTATTGCAAATTTTCGAGAAAAAGAAGTTTCCGGGATGGTTGAAAATCCAGGGCTAATAAAGAACCAGCGTAAAATCAGGGCTTCCATCAATAATGCCCGCCGGTTTATTGAGATACAGGAAGAATTCGGGAGTTTCTGTAACTATATCTGGGGTTTTGTTAACCACAAACCCATTGTTAACAACTGGGCCACCCTAGAAGAAGTTCCAGCCCAGACTTCCCTTTCCGAAAAAATCAGTGATGAAATACGAAAAAGAGGATTTCAATTTGTTGGACCAAAAATTATTTACGCCCATCTTCAGGCTACAGGTTTGATAAACGACCACCTGGAGAGTTGTTTCCGGTACCAGGAGATTATTGACCAGTACCACAGAATTTTCCCTGGTTGGGAATAATAAACAAAAAAATGAATGTTTAAAAAGAAAAACCCCCGCATAACGAATTGGAGCGGGGGTATTTTTTTGGCTTTGTATCTTTAACGGCTTTTTTTGCCAACTCTTTCACCGAAGTCAATGCACTTTGCAATTACCTCAGAATCGGGCATCCATTTTGCTTTTAAGCCATCCTCGATTAACTCAAACCCGGCCTTCATGGCCATTTCATTCAACTTACCTACTCCTTCTCCACTCCAGCCGTAACAGCCAAAGGCGGCAGCTTTTTTGTTCTTAAACTTCAATCCTTCAATTCCATCAAGGATTGCGGCCATACTCATTAAGATTGTCCTGTTAATAGTTGGAGAGCCGAATAAAACGGTTTTGGAGCGAAAAACCTCAGTCAGGAGATCATTCTTGTCGGTTTTAGCTGTATTAAATAATTTAATTTCAACTTCCGGGTCTCCTTTTTTTATACCCCGGGCTATGTTTTCGGCCAAAACCCTGGTCCCTTCCCACATAGTATCGTAAAGCAGGGTTATCTGGTTTTCTTTGTAATTATCGGCCCACTCCCGGTACTTTTCTATAATCTGCTCGGGGTTTTCCCTCCAGATAACACCGTGGCTGGGAGCGATAATGTCTATGGGGAGGTTTAAAGAAAGGATTTCCTTAATTTTCTTTTCAACCAGCGGACTGAATGGATTTAAAATATTGGCATAGTATTTAATCGCTTCTTCAAAAAGTTCGCACTGGTCGACCAGGTCATTATAAAGCCTTTCTGTAGCATAATGCTGGCCAAAAGCATCATTGCTGAAAAGAACTTCGTCACTGGTAAGATAGCAGGCCATACTGTCCGGCCAGTGGAGAAGTTTCATCTCCACAAAAATCAGCTCTTTTCCATTCCCGATATCCAGTTTGTCACCTGTTTTTACGGTTTTAAAATTCCAGTCCTTGTGGTAGTGTCCTTTTAAAGATTGAACTGCGTTCTCCGAGCAGTAAATCGGGGTATCGGGAATTAGCTCCATTAATTCGGGCAGAGCTCCGCTGTGGTCAATTTCCCCGTGATTGATGATAATATAATCGATCTTTTCGAGATCAATTTCGCTGCGAAATTTATCCACGAACTCCCGGGCAAATGGTTTCCAGACAGTATCAATTAAGACCGTTTTTTCTTCTTTTATCAGGTAAGAATTGTAAGTAGAACCGCGATGGGTGGAATATTCATCTCCGTGGAATCGCCTCAACTCCCAGTCAGTTTTTCCCACCCAGAAAATATTGTTCTTAATAGGTAGCATAGTTTTACCTCCATTCAATTTTCATGGAACTGGAAATATTTCCAGGCCAAAAAATTCAGCTGTTTTACTGTTCGAATTCCACTCCCTTGATAAGAATTCCTGCATCACTTTAAAAGAAAACAAGATCGAGACCATGGGCAATCAAACCTGCAGCCAGGCAAAAGGGGAAACCGATCCCCATCCTGACCAGAGAAAACTTAAAACCCAGGGTTCCTATTTCAAAGGGAAGCCGGCTGAGACCAAGGAGAGACCAGCCCGTAATCAAAGCCACCACCGTTCCCAGCCCTGCCCCTGCTCCATGAATGGAGGCGATAATCGGAAAAGAGGCGTAAGGTCCCATGGCCAGAACCATTCCCCCTATTGTCCCCAGAAAAATCCCCCGGAAACCCGCTTCTCTGGCCAGCCAATTTCTCACAAATTCCTCCGGCAATAAAACCTCGAGCATTCCCGCGAGGATAAAGGCAATTGCCAAAATCGGTAGAACTCCCATAAACTGCTTTAATCCAGCCTGGAAACCCGAAATATGCCTTCCCTTTCGCAGGTTCATAAAAACCAAAATAATTCCCAACACACCAAAGAGGATAACTGGTAACAGCAATTTAAACTCCCCTTCCTCCAAAAAACCGGGCTGTTGTTTCCCGGGAAATGAAACGCCTGAATATCAGGCCCATTAAAAAAGGCATGGGCAGGGTTATCAGGTTTCGCAAAAGCGCAATCCCCGGATTTATCAAACTCATCTCCATGGGCAGGCGGAGCAAATCATATACCTGTTTCCCGGCCACAAAAGAAAAGAACATATAAGAGGGAATTTCCCGGTCCTTAAAAGTCGAGATAAAAGGATAGTAAACGTACGGTGGGCCTGGAAAA
The DNA here is from genome assembly GCA_003554585.1 of Halobacteroidaceae bacterium. Classification (GTDB taxonomy): domain Bacteria; phylum Bacillota; class Halanaerobiia; order B1SED10-174; family B1SED10-174; genus T1SED10-26. The sequence goes on from PWGV01000013.1 coordinate 3,121, forward strand.
ACTCCTCCCGCAACCGAGCTAATAAAAATTCCCTTTACTCCTGATAGCTTATTCCAGAGCCTATCTATCCATTCCAAAGAGAGTAATACCTGAATCTGGCCGGTAACAATAAAAGCAACGACAAGTAAGGGCAGGGCTTGGAGTAAAGTTGACAGAGCAGCAGAAAAACCCTGTCCGATAAGAGTGCACCCTCCCTGGAAAAAAACAGCGAGAGTCACCAGGAAAGTTGCAATTAAAAGTCCCAGGAAAGATCCTTTCATCATTTTCCTCCCCTTTTTAACTAACGAAAAATTTACTCTTTAAAATTAAACTTCTCCTGTTTAAATGAATAAACCTCTCCCCTCCAGGTACATTTTTTCAAACTTCCCTTTAACTCTGCTTACGTTTTTACTATTAAATAACCCGTTAATATGTTATAATTGGAAATAATTAAGAAAGAGAGGTGTTTGACTTGAAAAAAATCGCTCTGGTTACTGATAGCACCGCAGATTTGACCCCGGAGTTGATCGAACAATTCGAAATAAATATAATTCCTTTAAACGTTATTTTTGGAGATGAAATAATTAAGGACAATCAGATCACCGCTGATGATTTTTACACCCGTTTGAAAAAATCAGAGGTTCTCCCCAAGACTTCCCAGCCCAGCCCCGAAGAATTTCTGGAGCTCTATAAAAACCTGCTGGAGGATTATCAGGAAATAATTTCCATCCACATTTCTTCGGCCTTGAGCGGAACATTGAATTCAGCCCGGCTGGCAAAAGAAAAACTGAATGAGCCCATTCATATTGTCGACACCCACAACATCAGTTTGGGAGCGGCATTTTTGGTTCTGGAAGCAGCCGAATTTATCGAAAAAAAATATAAAACAACTGAAATACTGCAGCACCTGCAAAAAACAAGGAACAAAATCGAGACCCTCTTTACCCTTGACACAATGGAATACCTTTATAAAGGGGGCAGAATCGGAAAGGTTTCCAGCCTCCTTGGAGCGGCCCTTAACATTAAGCCCGTAATCAGAGTTAATGAAGAGGGAGTTTATGTCCCCTACGGTAAAACGCGAAACCAGAAAAAAGCCCTGGACAAAATCACTGCTTTCTTTAAAGAAAAGGCAGAAGAAAAAACCATTAAAAGGATTGCAGTCGCCCACGGCCAGGCAAAAGATTCCGCAGAATACCTAAGTAAAGCTCTTTCCGATGCTCTAAGCACACCAGTTGATATTTTTACAAAAGTTGGGCCGATAATTGGCGTCCACACCGGACCCGGGACAGTGGGTGCAGCAATCCAGATGGAATAAACTTTCTAAATTAAGAACACCTACCTGGAAAGGAGTGGGGCAATTGGATACTGAAAAATCCTGGAAAAGATACTTTGCTGAAATGAACCAGGTTGTGGAGGAAATTCAAGACACCCAGGAGCAGTCGATTTTAGAAGCTTCTTCCCTCATCACCAGAACAATTGAAAAAGAAGGGATAATCCACACCTTTGGGGTTGGACACTCCCACATCGTTGCAGAAGATGTTTTCTGGCGGGCAGGGACTTTAGCCAATGTTCACGCAATTTTAGAACCAAGCATGACCGGCCATACAGAAATCACCAAAAGTGCAGGAATGGAGAAAATTGAGGGCACCGGAGAAATAATTCTCGACTACCACCGGGTTACTCCTGAAGATGTCCTGATTGTTGTTTCCAATTCCGGAAATAATGGTGCACCTATTGATGTAGCCCGGGAGGCTCAGAAGAGGGGAATAAAAGTTATAGTCATTACTTCCGTCCGTTATTCTGATTACCTGAAGCCCCTTCATTCCACCGGTAAAAAATTGAAAGACCACGCTGATATTATAATTGATAACTGCTGTCCCATTGGGGATGCTGCTGTAAACTTCGAGGACCTTGAAGCCGGTGTGGGAGCAACATCAACCATCGCTGGCTCGTACATCCTTAACGCTCTCCTTGTTCAGGCAGTCGAAGACCTCCTGCAACAGGGAAAAGTTCCGGATGTATATCTCAACGGTTCTCTGGCAGCAAATTCCGCCAGGGTTAAAAAACACAACCAGGCCTTGATTGACAAATATTATTCCCGGATAAGGAATCTCTAAATTCAATCATAAAACCCACCGGTTTTTATTCCGGTGGGTTTTTTATTTTTTCCTGGAAAAACAATTCTTTTTCTAAACCTTTACAAACTACTTTATTCCCCGAATAGGTGACAGGCAATCCGGTGGTCCCCTTCAATTATTGTAAAACCGGGTTCTTTCTTTGAACAGATTTCCATTACTTCCGGGCAGCGGGCGTGGAATCTGCACCCCAAAGGGGGATTAATTGGGCTGGGGACATCCCCTTCCACCGTTGCCTCGAAATCAATTGTCCCGGGGGTCTGGAACAGGAATTGCCGCCACAAGTGCCTTGGTATAGGGGTGTTTAGGGGAGGAAAAGAGTTTGTCAGAACTTGATTCTTCCATTACTTTTCCCAGGTACATCCTTCATTCCCGGAAAAATTGTAACGATGAAGTGCAAAAGAAACTGATAACAAAAGATTATTAGGGTTTATTGCTTCCCTTTTCCCTCGTTATGTGTTATAATACCATAACGAGGAGGGGTGGATATGCCCGCTATTGTTTATCAAAAAGATAAGAGGACTGGAATTACCTACGCTTACGAATCGGTTTCATACTGGGATAAAGAAAAACAACAATCCCGGGCTAAAAGAAAACTAATCGGAAAGCTTGACCCTGAAACTGGGGAAATAGTTCCCACCAGAAAAAGGAAAAACAAAGGAACACAGCTCTCTAAGAAGCCCGGTCCGCTTCCTGCTGAAAAAGTAAAACGCAGTTTCTTTGGAGCGACCTATCTTTTGGATATGATTGGTGAGAAAATTGGGATTACTGAAGATCTAAAAAAATGCTTCCCGGATAGGTACAAGCAGATAATGTCCATTGCCTACTATCTAATCTTAGAAGACCGGACTCCACTGAGGCGATTCCCGAAGTGGTCCTCTCTTCACAAACATCCCTACGGACAGAATATCCCATCCCAGAGGAGCAGTGAAATATTTGCTTCTATTAGCGAGGATGAGCGATATCAGTTTTTCTGTCTTCAGAGCAAAAGGCGTATTGAAAAAGAGTTTTGGGCTTATGACACAACTTCAATATCCAGTTATTCCAAAAGACTCAAACAGGTTCGTTATGGTCACAACAAAGAAGGCGATTATCTTCCCCAAATCAACCTGGCCCTCCTCTTTGGAGAGGAATCAAATCTTCCTTTTTACTACCGGAAGCTTCCCGGGAATATAACTGATGTTAAGACCATTAAAAACCTCATTGCAGACATGGATTTTCTTGAATATGAGAAAATCAAGCTGGCTATGGATCGAGACTTTTACAGCGAGGAAAATATCAACGCCTTATTCAAGCATCATTTTAAATTTCTTATAGCAGTGAAGTTATCGCTGAACTTTGTAAAGGACGAACTGGAAAGAGCCAGGGATGACCTGAGGGATTGGAGCAATTATAGCCAGAAATATGAACTGTATGCTCAAACCAAAACTATCGATTGGTCTTATTCCCAAAAAAGACCTCGCAAAGGAGATACCATATCAGGGAAACGTCGCATTTATCTTCATTTGTATTTTAACAGTGAAAAAGCTCTTGAAGAGGAAAAGGAATTCAATACCAGGTTGATTAATTTGCAGGAAGAACTATTAAGTGATAAAAGGCGGCCTGAGCACGAAAAGCTGTATGCTAAATATTTTGATGTCTCGTCAACACCGGTGCGGGGCATTAAAGTTACTGCTAAACAGGAGGTAATTGACGAGAAGAAACGAAACTACGGTTATTTCGCCCTTATGAGCAATGAAATTAAGGATCCAGTTACAGCTCTTGAAATCTATCGCAATAAAAACATGGTAGAAAAAGCATTTGGTAATTTAAAAGAGCGCTTGAACATGCGCCGGCTCTTAGTATCTTCAGATGCCAGCCTTGATGGTAAATTATTTGTACAGTTTATCGCTTTAATTTTCCTTTCCTATTTAAAAAAACAAATGCAGGACAACGATTTATTCAAAAAATACACCATCCAGGGATTGTTGGACGAATTAGATTTCATTGAATGTTTTCATCAGCCAGGGGCAACAATACGTATCGGGGAATTTACAGAAAAACAAAGAGATCTTTATAAAAAAATGGGGGTTGCCCCTCCAACCTCGTTACAGTAATCCGGGAATATAGGTTCTAAATTTCCCGAAAAAATAAAATCCCCGGGCGGGGATTGGGTAAAATTAAACTTTTTTCGATTTCCAATTAGCTCTCTTCTTCTTCCAGCGCAACAAAACCAGAAACAATATCAAGCAATTCGCTGGTTATTGCAGTCTGCCGGAGCCGGTTATACCGGCTTTCCAGTTCTTCTTCCTTCTCCTCGATATTTTTCTGGGCGGTTTCCATTGTTACCAACCGGGCAGCATTTTCTGCTGCCAGGGATTCCGCAAGGGCCCGGTAAAGGGAAATAAAAAGATACTTCCGGGTAAGAACGCTAAATAACCTGTGGTAATCCATAGATGCAGTTGGAACTGTCCTGGCGGGCCATGGTTTTTTTTGCAAACCTTCCATCCAGTTGGTGTCAACCGGCCACAATTTCAAATAATGCTGCCTGTAATAATTACTACCTGTAACGATGTTGTAAAAAAGGTAGATCTCCTGCAGGTTTTCCTCTTTTCTTATTTTTTCCAGGTCTAAAAGCAGTTCCTGGACCCGGTCGGTAATAGCTTCAACAGAACTGGGAACAGGGTAATAATGGCGAGCTTTTAAACCTGCCTGGAAGATAGGTCCCAACAGCCTCTCGCCCACAATCCAGAGATCAAAAGAACTTCCCTTTGCAAAATTTTTTTCCAGTTTTTCCAGGGCAAACTCAGTTATTATGTCATTAAATTGGCCGCACATACCCTGGTCAGAACCGAAAATAACTGCAGCGATCCGTCCCTCTTTTTTATCTGAATTAACCTGTACAGTTGAATTTAGATTTTTCAGGACAATCTGAAAACCCAGTTCAATAGTCCTGCTGTACTGATCCAGGGATTCCACGGCTTCTTCGTACTGGCGAATGCTTGCCGCAGAAAGGGCTTTCATTGTCCTGACCACCGAGGACAATTCTTTTGTGCTGTCAATCTGTCTTTTTAAACCCTCAATTGTTTCCATCTTTTTCACCGCCTTCTAGAGCAGCTTTAATTTCCCGGATCAGTTTTTTCCGATATTCCCCTTCCAGGGTTTCGCCTGCTTCGATTTTGGAGATAATTTCCGGCAATTCCTTGATAACTTCCCGAATTTTCCTCTCGGCCTCTTCAATATCATCAATCTCAACATGATCGAGAAGACCCTCGCTAACGGCGAAAAGCATGGCTATTTGTTCCGGTATGGGAATGGGCTGGTACTGGAATTGCTTTAAGGCTTCCTGAACCCGGTAACCCCGGTTCAGGGTTTTCTTGGTTTCTTCGTCCAGGCGCGTTCCAAATCGAGAAAATGATTCCAATTCTTTAAACTGGGAATAGGAAAGTCGTAAGTCTCCTCCCACCGCGCGATAGGCAGGGAGCTGAGTCTTACCCCCCACACGGGAAACAGATCTCCCCACGTCAACGGAAGGTAGAACGCCCCGTTGGAAAAGGTCAGGGGAAAGGTAAATCTGCCCGTCAGTAATGGATATCAAGTTGGTTGGGATGTAAGCTGAAATATTCTGAGCTTCCGTTTCAATAATTGGTAGAGAAGTAATTGAACCTCCTCCAAACTCTTCTTTGCGGTTGGTTCCTCTTTCTAATAGCCTGGAATGGATATAAAAGATATCCCCCGGATAAGCTTCTCTACCAGGAGGTCGCCTTAAAAGAAGGGAAAGCTCGCGGTAGGAACGGGCATGTTTGGTAAGATCGTCATAAACAATCAAAACGTCCTGTCCCCGGTCCATAAAATATTCAGCCATGGAGGTTGCCGCGTAGGGCGCAATATATTGGAGACCAGGGGGTTCTTCGCTTCCAGCGACAACAACAACGGTATAATCAAGAGCTCCGTACTGCTCCAGGTCTGATATGAGATTCGCAACTGCAGCGTTGCGTTGACCAATAGAACAGTAAATACAGATCATTTCCTTGTCTTTCTGGTTAATAATCGTATCCAGAGCTATGGCAGTCTTGCCTGTCTGCCGGTCTCCCAGAATCAACTGGCGCTGCCCTTTTCCGATGGGGATTAAAGCATCAATCACCTTAATTCCTGTCCGCAGGGGAACGGTAACCGGACTTCTTTCCATTATTGTAGGGGGAGAGGCCTCTATTGGCCTGCGCTCTCCCGAAAAAACAGGTCCTTTGCCGTCTAAAACCCCACCCAGGGGCGTAATAACCCGGCCCAGGATGGCTTCGCCTACAGGAGTATCGATTACCCGGCCAGTTCTTCTAACCTCCGCTCCAGTTTTTAGACCTTCTCCCTCTCCAAGCAGGACAACTCCAATTCTTTCCTCGGTTAAATCAAAAGCAATCCCGAATTTTCCACCGGGGAAGCGGAGCAGTTCTTCGGAACGAACACCGGGGAGTCCTTCAATACGGGCAACACCCTGGCCAAGAAAACGAACCCTGCCAGTTTCTTTTAATTCAATAGAAGGTATTTTCTCCTTCCCTACCTGGCTGAAAGTTTCCAGGGCAGAGGAGAGGGTTTGTTCTAATCTTTTTTCTTCTCCTTTGAGTTCATTTCCCATTTTAGTTCTCCTTTAGAAGCTTTGTTTCTTCCTCCCGGGTCAGAACTTCGGAAAGTTCTTCAACCAGGGTTTCCAGGAAATCATCTATGTTCCAGGCAACCTTGTAGCCAAGAGAACGCAACTCAATTCCGCAGATTAAATCTTGATCCTCGCGGAAATTTATTCCCACCGAGTTACCAATCATTTTTTTAATTTCCTCTTCGACTTCTTTTTGCAGTTTTTCTGGCAGCATCCGGGCGGTTGAAACCTGAATTCCCTTGTTTTCTTCAGCCCGCTGCATAGCAGAAGTTATTTTTTTCTTTTCCTGCTCGGGAAGTTCGGCCAGTTTCTCCAAAAAAATACCTATCATCTGCTCTTCCAGATCGCGCCCGGAAAGTTCCTTTAATATTCTTCGAAGGACCTGGTGGATTTCTTCCCCGGCCCGGATTTTAAAGTCCTGAAGGAAGGTTTCTCTCTCCCTTTCAAGGGCTTCCTTCCACTGTTCCTGGAGGGAATCGATCTCCGTGCGGGCTTTCTGCCTCAGTTCTTTCCGCCACTCCTGAGCCTCTTCTTCCGCCCGGGCGACCATTTCCTCCCGCTTTTGTTCCAGTTCATATTTCAGGTCGCGGTAAGCGGCTTCTTCTTTTTCCGCCTTTTTCTCTTTTTCCTCGGCTTCTTCTATACGTCTTGAAATATCTTCCTCGCGCTCATCCATAATTCGGATTATGGGGCCATAGAGGAAACGACGCAAAAGCAAAACCAGGATCAGGAAGTTTATTATCTGTGCTACGACAGTAAACCAATTAATCAACATAAGTTCTCTCCACCTATCCAGTTACAAAATTCCAGAACGGATTTACAAAAATTAAAATCATGGCCACCACGAAACAATAAATTGCTGTTGATTCAATCATGGCCAGGCTGATAAAAAGAGTCCGGGTAATTGTGTTCGCTTCATCTGGCTGCTGGGCAATTGCAGTCATGGCCTGGGCTGCAGCACGTCCTTCCCCCAGGGCAGGCCCCACTGATCCGATAGCAATAGTGAAACCGGAAACAATAATAGAAACCATTCCAATCAGTCCGATATTATCCATGCTATTTTCAACCCCTCTCTTGATTATTATTTTCTTGCTTTTCCCGCATTCCAGAAGATATATAGACCAGAGCCAGAATGGCGAAAATATATGCCTGTATTACTCCAGTTAAAAGCCCCAGGACCTGCATTACAATCGGAAAAACGAGGGGAATAAGGCTGATCAAAATTGCGATAATTAAAGTTCCACTCATTACATTCCCGAAAAGACGAACGGCCAGGGCCATGGTCCGGGAAACCTCTCCGATAATATTGAAAGGCAGCATAAAAGGAGTCGGCTTAAGGTACTGTTTTAAATACGATCCCAACCCCTGCTGGGAAATACCAAATATGGGCACTGCAAAAAACACGCAAAGAGCCAGGGCAGCGGTTGTAGAAAGAGACCCTGTAGGCGGCTGAAAACCCGGAACGACCAATAAAATATTGGAGACTACAATGAATAAAAAGAGGGTTCCAATGAAGGGAAGAAAGGTTGCCGAAGGCTGATTGCTTATTTCAGTTATTTGCTGGCGAATAACATCTACTATTGTCTCCAGCATCATCTGCCAGCGGGAGGGTTTGGTGGTTTTTTTGATTTTCCGGGTTATCAGAAATGAACCACCAACCATAAAAACTATTAAACCCCAGGTAAAAACAATTGTTGCATTGATAATGACCGGTCCATACTGCCAGTAAATTATTTCATCAGGTGTTATCTGCACTTGTCCCGCCTCCTTTCCTCTGCATTTTTATCCCGGGAGGCCCTAAAGTTCGAATTAAATATGTACGGGCCACAATAAATCCGATTAAACAGGCCAGGATCCGCTGCCAGCTTCCGCCAAAAACAAGGTAAAATCCCAGGAGGGTTACCGATAAACGCAGAACGAAACTTCCTATAACCAGTAAAACGGGATGGCGGCTTTCCGGCAGTTTTTTGACCACAAGCCATAAAAAACCAAAGTAAAATATTCCCAGGAGAATTCCCGCGGTAAAGGCTAAAACTATGAAAAGGTGATCAATTGTCATTATCTTCCCCCGCTTCGCTTTCCTCTTTTTTTACCCGTCCCTCTCGCTGAATCCAATTCCAGGCATTGTAAATACCCAGGAACAGACCCAGAAAAAACATGGTAAGGGTCCAGGAAATCCCATCCTCAAAATGACCGTCAAGCCATATTCCAAAAGCCAGGCCTAAAAGAGTAGGAATAACCACAGACCAGCCCACCAGGCCAAACATTCCCAGCCCGAACCACAAACCTTTATTCTCTCCACGGGCAGAAATTTTGCGGGCCTCTTTTCTGGAAATTGTTTTTTTAAGCTTTTCTTTGTCATTATTTTTCTTATTCATAGCGTCCTCCGCTCCACTCGAAAAAACGCCGGGCCAGGTCTGCTTCAAGGCGAGCCAGAGCAGAGCGAGTACTCCGCTCTTTTTCACTAACCTCTTTAAAGTTCTCCTCGACTATCCTTTCCAGAGTTCCCAGTTCGGGACCCAGAACCGCTAACCGGGTGGAAACCAAAACCTCGTCCCCGCATTTTACCAGGATCCCATGATCTGTGGCGAGAAAAACCTCTTCACCTCCGGGGGGCGTGTAGGATAATAACCCGGGAACAAGGGAAGAGACAAAATCAACGTGACGGGGAAGCAGGACGAACGAACCATTCTCCCCTTCTGCGTTAATTTTTTCTGTTTCTTGGTCAAGAAGGACTTTCTCCGGGAGCAACACCTTCAGGCGCATTTTTCTCAGCCTCCTCGATATTACCGATCATATAAAACGCCCTTTCCCCATATTCGTTAAATTCATCATTCAAAATTCTCTCGCAACCCGCCAGAGCATCCTCCAGGTTAACCATGGAACCCTTCAAACCCGTGAAATGTTCTGTGGTATAAAAAGGCTGGGTCAAAAATCTTTCCAGGCGGCGGGCCCTTGCAACAACCTTTTTATCTTCCCGGGAAAGCTCCTCTATACCCAGCATCGCGATAATATCTTTCAATTCTTCATAAGTGGCGAGGGTGTTACGAATTTCGCGGGAAATCTGATAATGCTTGCTTCCCACAATATGAGGAACCAACATCTTGGAGCCAGATTGTAAGGGATCAATGGCGGGATAAAATCCCTGGCTGGCCCGGCGCCGGGATAGGACAATCGAAGAAGAAAGGTGCCCAAAGGTGTGAACCGCGGCAGGATCCGTAAAATCATCAGCAGGAACATAAACAGCCTGAACCGATGTGATTGCACCGGTGCGGGTATTGGTAATTCTTTCCTGCAGACGGGCAAGTTCGGTTGCCATGGTAGGCTGGTATCCCATTCGGGAGGGAAGATGGCCTAAAAGTCCTGAAACCTCTCCCCCGGCCTGAATAAAACGAAAGATATTGTCAATTAAAAGCAGGACATCCTGCCGGGAATCATCCCGAAAATATTCCGCCATGGTCAGGGCAGTATTCCCCACTCGAAAACGGGCTCCCGGGGGTTCATTCATCTGGCCAAATACTAAAACCGTACTGGGAAGAACTCCGCTTTCCTCGACTTCACGGTAGAGTTCCTCCGCTTCCCGGCTTCGTTCACCGATCCCGCAAAAAATACTTACCCCTTCGTACTGACCGGCCATATTATTAATAATCTCCATTAGCAAAACAGTTTTCCCAACTCCTGCTCCACCAAAAAGACCGGCCTTGCCTCCCCTCTCCAGGGGGGAGAGAATATCTATAGCTTTTATTCCGGTTTTAAGGATCTCGGTTTTTGTTGACTGTCTCCCCAGAGCAGGAGGTTTTTGATGGATTGAGCGGTACTCGCTGTCTTTAATTTTTTCCCCATCGTCAATTGTATTCCCGAAAACATCAAAAACCCGACCAAGAAGTTGTTTCCCTACCGGAACCATAATCGGGCTTCCAGAATCAAATACCAGGGCCCCCCGGGAAAGCCCCCCGGTTGGGGTTAAGGCTATGCTCCGAATCAGGTTGTTATCCAGGTGGATGTTCACCTCAAGAGCAACATCCTCTTCTTCCCCCGCAAAAAGCAAGTGGTCAATTGCCGGAGCTTTTTGGGGAAAATAGGCGTCAACAACGTTACCTCGAACCGAAACTACCCGGCCTACATTTTTATATTGCTTTTCCTTTACCATTTAATCAACTCCACCTACCAGAATAGAGTATGGGATTTTTTGGATTAAGCTAAAAACCTTTTTAAAATCCTGGTAATTATTGATAACCTTTTTGCCTTATTTTTCTCCTTCTTTTATTTATTTACATTTTATCATACAGGTATTCCAATCGAAAGGAAAAATTACAGGCGATTATTTCGGAGATTGACCGGGGAATGATTAATAGAAATTATTTAACCCTTATAACTTCTTTTCTCCCCTG
>PWGV01000207.1 GCA_003554585.1 Halobacteroidaceae bacterium
CGTTGGAAAGTATTTCTATCTCTCCTGCCTCCGGTGCTTCCTCCACCAGCCTGAAGTCTTCACGGTAGCTCTGCCCGATAAAGTTCTGCAGGAAGTCATCTCCTGTTATCGGATCTCCCAAACCTGGAGTTTCTTCCTGCTCCAGGACTTCTATGCCGATCAGCTCGGTGCTCGCTAGATCAACCGCGATGATTGTCTTTACAGGACCTCCGTAACCTTCCTTGCTTCCTTCTAACGCTATTACTTCCGGACCCTCGTAAACGGTCAGGCCAGCTTCTTCGTATTGCTCGTAGTCTTCCCCAACGTATTCTGCAAGGAATTGTTCACGCATTTCTTCGGGGGTTAAATCTTCGGGGATTTCTACATCTTCACCGAGTATATTTAAGCGGACTAAAGCTACCGCTCCTTCAACAGCTCTTATAACGGCAACACATGATACTGTTGCTCCACTGATGGTATCGACATCATCCCTGAAGCTATCCTGGAAATCAAGTCCCCGGAACCTGCTGACAAACCTTTCTTCTTCAATTACTGTCCCCAGTCCAGGGGTTTCAGTATGGTCAACTACATTGATTTCCAATACTTCCTGAGTATCAACGTTGACTCCCGTCATTACCCGGACAGGTCCACCATAACCCCCGGCGCTTGTAACAAGGGCGACAACCTTTTCACCATTTTTTCTGCCAATAAAATATTCCTTTTCATCAATAATTTCCTGTTCCAGATCAGTTACCTCTCCCAGAACCTTTTCTAGGGCGCGGGCGAGAGCGGCTTCCTCCTGTTCAGCAATTATTGGGGCGGTGTATTCGTAGGTGGCCGTCAGAATAAGTCCGGAAAGAAGAGTAATACAGGTTAGAACCAGGACCATTTTCAGATTCTCTTTCATTTTGTCTTCACCTCCCCAAAAATCCTGTCGGGTAGGAAGCGATCAAGCAACGGAACGGCCATGTTCATGATCAAAATGGAATAAAGGACTCCACCAGGAGCTTCTCCCCAAACCCTGATCATAAATACAATAATTCCAGCAACAACCGCATAGACCCACCGACCTTTCCGGCTCAGAGGGCTTGTTACCGGGTCAGTAAGCATATAAAAAGCTCCCAACATCAATCCCCCTGCCAGAAGGTGGAAAATGGGATCTTCACCAACAACCAAAGCCAAAACAACAACAGCTCCTAAGTATCCGAGGGGCAAACGCCAGTCAATTAATCTTTTGTATAACAGATACGCCCCACCCAAAAGAAGGGCTAAAGCAGAAGTTTCCCCAAGGGAGCCGCCAATATTTCCTAAGAATAATTCCAGGTTGGTTACAGCAGCCCCACCAAGGGGGGTTGCAGTTGAAGTTCCATCCAGAACCCAATCTGTCATGGCCACCGGGAAAGAGGCAGTCAAAAACGCTCTCCCTACAAGGGCAGGATTGAAAATGTTAAAGCCTAACCCTCCAAAAATCTGCTTTCCGATTGTAATAGCCACAATACTACCCAAGATTGCCATCCAGATAGGGGTTGTTGGAGGCAGTGTAAAAGCCAGTAGAACACCAGTTAAGGCTGCACTATAATCCTGGACAATAATTTTTGCCTCTTTTTGCCGCAAGGCCATCCAAACCCATTCTGTAACAACCGATGCCGCCGCACAAACTGCCACAAGAACAAGGCTGTAATAGCCAAACACAATGGTTGCAGCAATTAGTGCAGGAATAAGTGCAATCAGGACCCCGCCCATTATTCCAGGCACGGAATCCCTATCCCTTATATGAGGGGCATGGGTTACAACTAGTTTATCAGTTGCCATGATTAATCACTCCCTCCATTCCTGCTCTGGGCCTCTCTAACAATTCCTTTGCCAAGGATAATGTTTTGCACCAGCGGTTTTTTAGCCGGGCAAACAAAAGAACAGGCCCCACATTCTATGCAGTCATTTATTTTTAACCTCTCCATACCCTCAATAACTTCTTTCTCCGAATAATTAGCAAGGGTTATGGGGTTCAAAAAGACAGGGCAATGATCAAGACAGCGGGCACAGCGGATACAGGCCCTTTCCAGGGGAAGATGCGCTTCTTTCTCAGTCATTACCAATACTGCGGTATCCGCTCTTCCCATTGGGCTCTCCAGCTGGTGCAAAGCCTGGCCCATCATCGGCCCACCTGCAATTACTTTAGCTGCATTATCTTTCATGCCTCCGGCTTCTTTAATCAATTCTTCAACAGTTATCCCGATATATACCCTGTAATCGCCGGGTTCTTCAATTCCTGAACCGGTTACAGTTACGACTCTCCTTAAGAGGGGGACTCCATCCAGAACTGCTTCTTTTACAGCAACCGCTGTTTGAATATTATTTACCGCAACTCCCACATGGAAGGGTAAACCTCCCTGGGGAACTCGCCTCCCCGTGAGAGCATCAATCAGCATTTTCTCTGCACCCATCGGGTACTTATCGACAAGTCCATTTACTTCAATTTCCGGGAAATCCTTCGCCGCTTCACTGATTAATTTTATGGATTTCTTTTTATGGGCCTTAATTCCCACAATTCCTTTTTTTGCACCCAGAGCCCTCATCAATATCCGCAAACCAGCGATAATTTCTTCAGGCCGGGTTTCCATCACCTTTTCATCACAGGTTAGATAAGGTTCACATTCAGCACCGTTAATAATTACGGTATCAATTTTGACATCGGGAGGAGGCATTAGTTTTACATGGGTAGGGAAACCCGCTCCACCCATTCCCAGTATTCCTGCTTCCTGAACTCTTTTTGCTATCGCTTCGGGATCAAGACTCGAAATATCATTACCCAGTGATCCCATTTTTTCAAGATCCATGCTTCCATCACCGGCAATGGCAATTCCCTTACCTAACTGGCCGGAGGCGGTTCGAATTTCAACTATTCCTTCTACCTTCCCTCCAATAGAGGCTCTAACTGGAAGGCCCCAGCCACCTTGAGCTTCAGCAACAACCTGTCCAACCCGAACCTCGTCATTTTTCTTGACAATGGGTTTGGCCGGATCTCCAGGACCTTCTTTTAAAGGTAATATTACTCTGCGGGGGACTGCAATATCTATTATTTCTTTTCCCCGGGTTTGTGCTTTAAATTCCGGGGTCATAACCCCGCTTTTGAAGGTTTTACTAGCCACGTTTATTCACTCCTTCCTTTTTGTCCCCATTCTATTTTCGTGAATAAAAGAATCAATCCTGCAAAAACATGTTTTCTTTTTCACAATCAAACTTAAAATTCAATTAAAACCCCATATATTATATAATAATTTCCCAAAAAAACAATCCCAAACCCATAAAAAAGCCCACAATTAGTGGGCGATAAAAACTTCAAAGCCCTTTCTTTCTGCCTCATCTCTAATTTCTTCCGCGTCCCGGCGATTTGAAAAAACTCCCAGATGAACCCTATAGGGTTGAGAATCGGTAACCCAAACCTGAAAACCCTCTTCCTCGAGGAGGCTTTTCAGCCTTTGAGCATTATCCCTGGAGTTGAAAACTCCAGCCTGCACCATATAGGTGTCTTCTGGGCTTACAATTTCCTCTTCATCCTCGCGTAACTCCTCGACAGGGGGAACTGGTTCCTCGGGTTCCTGTGGGATAACTTCTTCTTCCCACTGCTGCTCCTGTTGGACTACTTCAGCCTCTTCCGCACCTGGACCGGCTACGGTTCTGATCATCCAATTGCCCAGAGCTACACCGGTTACCATAGTAAAAATGGACATAACAATTAAAATTCCTGCCAGGGAAAGCCCTTCCCTTGCAAACAACTTTCTGATTAAATTCATCCCCTTTATCACTTCCCTCCTGCCTTGGCATAATCCGATTCCACACCAGAACTTTTAATCGTGTTATATTTAAGTTTTTATCAAATATTCCCTGGCTCCAAGATTTTCTCGCCCTTCTCCAACTGCATACAGGGACCCGGTAAGACAAACTATTCCTCCTGAACCGGCAATTTCCCTTGCTCTATCCAGTGCATCACCGATTTTGGGAATTACTTCCATTGGAATTTCCTCATTTTGGGCCATCTCCCGGAGGGCCCAGGGGCTGGCAGCTCTAAAGTTATCAACCCGGGTAAAAATAACTGTTTGAGTTTTGTCTTCAATTTTCTCCAGAAAAGGATTTACATCTTTATCTTTTAAAAAGCTGAGGACAAAAACTATTTTCTTTCCGGGAAATTCATCTTCCAGAAAAGAAGTCAGGGTCTCAAAACCACTGGGATTATGGGCTCCATCGAGGAGAATTAAGGGCTGAAAACCTGCCACTTCCAACCTTCCCGGCCAGTATGCATTTTCTAAACCTTTTCTAATTCTTTCCTCTGAAAGCTCCAGCTTTTCAGCCAAACTCACAGCCAGAACCGCATTATCCATTTGATGTTTTCCCGCAAGAGGTATGAACAGGTTTTTATATTCTCTGAAAGGGGTACTCAGGTTAAATTTCTGCCCTTCAAGCCTTTGTTCCTGCCTTTCCCAGGAATAATCTTGCTGTAAGGAAATAAAAGGAGAGTTTTTCTCTTCAGCTCTTGCTTTTATGACCTCCAGCGCGGGGGAAGCTGCCCCAGTAATAATGGGAACCCCTTTTTTTACGATCCCGGCTTTCTCTTTAGCAATTTTTTCAATGGTATCGCCAAGAAACTGGGTATGTTCCAGCCCCACATTGGTTATTGCAGTTAATACTGGTTTTAGAATATTTGTTGCATCAAGACGACCACCCAGACCGACTTCTATTACCCCTAGATCGATTTTTTGCCTGGCAAAATAATAAAAAGCCAGAAAAGTCGTTACTTCAAAAAAACTGGGAGGGCCTTCCCCGGTATTTTCCTCCACCTTCTCAATGATGGGTTTTACTTCAAGGACCAATTCCCTGAGAGTTGTATCATCCATCGGCCGGCTATTTATCATCATCCTCTCCCCATAATGATGGAGATGCGGAGAGGTAAATCTTCCTGTTTTTAAGCCGTTGGACTGCAAAATCGAATCCAGGAAAGCAGCGGTCGAACCTTTTCCATTAGTCCCCCCGATATGAACCGTCTTAAATTTTTTCTGAGGGTTTCCTGCTTCTTGGAGCATAAAGGAAATCCGGTCCAATCCGGGTTTGTATCCGCCTTTTCGACCGAATAGTGAGAAACTATAGATGTATTCCGTGGGGTCAAAACCCAAAGTCGCCGCCTCCTTTTTCTATTTCTGCCTTTTACTTTATATTCCCCGTAAGCGCTTGTCAAGAGAAGTCGGGGGATGAAATAAATCCCCCGACAACACCTGTTTTATTGGGATTCAAGGGCTGATTTAACTTGACTGTAACGCTTGCATAATAGTTCATAGTCAGCTTTATATTCTTCTCTTTTTTCCTTTTCCTTGCGAACCAGTTGTTCAGGGGCATTGTTAACAAAACCCTCGTTAGAAAGCTGTTTCTCAACCCTTTCCAGTTCCTGCTCCAGTTTCTCCTTCTTTTTTTCCAGGCGGGTCAGTTCTTCTTTCAGGTCCATAAGCCCGGAAAGGGGAAGAACTATTTCAATTCCTCTCGTGACGGCCGAAATTGCATGTTCGGGTTTCTCATCACTTCCGGAGCGGATGGAAAATTCCTCTATTCCGGCCAGCCGGTTCAAGTAATCACTCCCATTTTCCAGAATTTCTTGCTGGTTTTCTTCGAGGAAAAATTGGGCAGTAATTTTTCTTCCCGGAGGAATATTCATCTCCTGTCTTATATTCCGAATACTTTTTATTACCGATTGCAGGGTTTCCATTTCTTCTTCTGCTTCCCCATCAATCATTTCTTTATTAGGACGGGGCCAGGGTGCATACATTATTGTTTCTTCATCATTGGGCATTGCCTGCCAGATTTCCTCGCTAACAAAGGGCATAATCGGGTGCAGCATTTTTAACAACCCTCCCAGGACATGCCAGAGAACGGTAAGGGTTTTCTCTTTTTCAGGACTACCATCATCTGCCTGGAGTGCGGGCTTGGCCATTTCAATATACCAGTCGCAGAACTCGTTCCAAATATATTCATATATTTCTCGAGCATAATCGCTAAACCTGTAGCTTTTCAGGTGTTCGTCAATCACTTCGCTCCAGGTTTGCATTCTACTCAGAATCCAGCGTGAAGGTAAATCCCGGGGAACTATTTCCCGTCCCCTTGGATCAAAATCACCCAGGTTCATCAGGAAAAAGCGGGCAGCATTCCAGAGTTTGTTGGTAAAATTTCGCCCGGCTTCAACTTTTTCATCCCGGAACCGGTTGTCATTGCCCAGGGTAAACCCATTAACCAGGGCAAAACGGAGTGCATCTGCACCGTGTTCTTCTATCACTTCCAGGGGGTCAATTCCAGTTCCCATTGATTTACTCATCTTTTTCCCGTCTGCATCGAGGATTAACCCGTGGATAAGGACATCGTCAAATGGAGCCTGATCCATGAATTCAATACTGGAAAAAATCATCCGGGCAACCCAGAAAAAGATAATATCTCGAGCTGTTACCAGCACATCTGCCGGGAAGAATATCTGGAGATCTGCAGTATTTTCCGGCCAGCCCAGGGTTGAAAAAGGCCAAAGGGCAGAACTGAACCAGGTATCCAGAACATCAGGATCCTGTTTTAAATCAGTGCCTGCACAGTCCGGACAGTTCGGGGGTTTCTCTTTCCCCACAATCTCCTTTTCACAACTCTGGCAGTACCAAACAGGAATACGATGTCCCCACCAGAGCTGGCGGGATATACACCAATCCCTTATTTCCTCCATCCACTGCAGATAAATCCGGTCAAAGCGGGATGGAACGAAACAAACATCACCCTTTTTAACGGCTTCGATAGCAGGTTCCGCAAGAGGTTTCATCCTGACAAACCACTGTTTTGAAACCAGGGGTTCAATCTCCCGATCGCAGCGGTAACAGTGACCAACTGCATGCTCATAATCCTCAACCCTGGCGAGAAGGCCCTTTTCTTTTAAGTCCGCAAGGACTTTTTTCCGCGCCTGATAACGATCCAGTCCGGCGTAAGGACCTGCGGCCTCGGTCATCGCACCTTTTTCATCCATCGCGTTTATCCGGGGCAACTGATGGCGCTGTCCAACCTCGAAGTCATTGGGGTCATGACCTGGAGTTATTTTTAGGGCTCCCGTTCCGAATTCAGGGTCAACATAACTGTCTGCGATTACGGGGATCCTTCTTTCCAGCAGGGGTAGGATAATTTCCTTGCCTACAAATTCCCTGTACCTCTCATCTTCGGGATTCACGGCTACAGCGGTATCCCCGAGCATTGTTTCTGGACGCGTTGTTGCAATTATCAGTTCACCGCTTCCATCAGCAAGAGGATATTTAATATGGTAAAGGTGACCTGCTTTCTCCTCGTGTTCAACTTCAATATCTGAAAGAGTTGTCTGGCAATGAGGGCACCAGTTGACAATATAATCCCCTCTGTAAATAAGTTTTTTTTCGTATAACCTTATAAAAGCTTCAACAACTGCTTTGCTCAGGCCCTCATCCATGGTAAACCTTTCTCTTGTCCAATCGCAGGAGGAGCCCAACCGGCGCAATTGCTCGGTAATCATTCCCCCATATTTTTCTTTCCACTGCCAGACCCTCTTTAAAAATTCTTCTCGATTAAGATCTTTTTTTTCAATTCCTTCTTGTTTTAAATCGGCGACAACCCGGGCTTCTGTTGCAATGGAGGCGTGATCTGTTCCCGGTAACCACAGGACCCTGTCACCCGCCATCCGCCGCCAGCGGGTAAGGATATCCTGCAGGGTATTGTTTAAAGCATGCCCCATGTGGAGTTCTCCTGTTATATTGGGCGGAGGCATGGGAATAGTAAAGGACTGTCCATCACCCTGCGGAGCGAAATAATTTTTTTCTTCCCATTCCCGGTACCATTTTTTTTCAATTTTATGCGGGTCATATCTTTTTGGTAGACTTTCCATGTTTTTCCCCCCCCTTGTAAATAAAATAACCTCCCTCGTGCAAAGGAC
Organism: Halobacteroidaceae bacterium; assembly: GCA_003554585.1. Lineage (GTDB taxonomy): Bacteria > Bacillota > Halanaerobiia > B1SED10-174 > B1SED10-174 > T1SED10-26. Next base: position 7,949 of record PWGV01000207.1, read on the forward strand.
GAAAGGGAGGTTCCGCGGTACCACCTTAATTCTGCTTGCGCAGCACTCGGGAGAATAACGGTCTCGACCCGCTCCGGACTACTTTTTTCACCCGGAGAGCTCAGGAGCGACTTCACTTTTCCTACCCCGGATCCCTTGCAGCAGGGAGGATCCTCTCTTTTGAAGCGGTAAAAGCTACTACTCTCCTTCATTGCATTTCAGTATTTTATTAATATGTTATTTTACCCTTTTTCCTGAACCTTGTCAAGATTAATTTCCCCAGACCCCTCTGAAAACCGGGTGCATTGTTAAACTAAACCGGTTTATTAAAATTTACAAGTTCCATAGTATTGTTCTCCCGGTAAAGCTCGGTTATTGTCGCATTTTCGGGAGAGTACTCCCGCCAAAAACGGGGAGATTTCCCCTGGACCCAGGCAACAAGGGTTCCAATAACCAGGCCGTGAGCCACTATTAAAATGGGAGAATGATTTGTTACCGGGTCTGTGATTGAATAAACCTTTTCCCGGAACCTTTCTGCAGCCTGGCTGATGTTTTCCCCTCCACCCGGGCCACTCTTTAAGGGGTTTTCAATCCAGGCTTTTTGTTCCCCGGGGAAACGTTCTCCCACCTTTTCCCAGGAAAGGCCCTCCCAGTTGCCCATGTCAATTTCCCGAAGCCCCGGTATATTTTCAGGTTCAATCCCCAGGGAACTGGTAATAATTTCAGCAGTTTCCCGGGCCCGAGATAAATCACTGGTGTAGGCTTTTTTTAAATCCTTATCCCCGAAAAAAGAAGCAGCCTCCCTAGCCTGATTTCTACCTTCAGGAGCAAGCGGGACATCCATTTTCCCCTGGATCTTCTTTTTTTGATTCCATTCTGTTATTCCGTGTCTGACCAGAAAAATCTGCATTACCTTATTCCTCCTCAAAAAAAATCCCCGCCAAAAGCTGGGCTAGGGGCGCTCATCTGCCTTATGTATCGGCGAAAAACCCCCTCATTAAGGTATCATCTTTTTAATTTCCTTTCAAGTCTTTTCCGGCGGTAATCTAATTCTGCAGCTGCTCTTTCCCACCCCTCATGCCAGGCAAAAACCAGCGCCTGCATGGTCATTTGGAGAGCTTTAGAAAGGTCAGGAAGCCGATGTTCATAAATCTTGGCAAGTTCAACCCGGGCCAGTATGGAATTCTCCTGAATTTCCAGCAAAGAAATCCAGGTTTCCCTTGCTTTTTCCCAGTTCTGCTGTTTTTTAAAATATAAAGCAAGATTTTTCAAAGCTTCTACCCTGACCTGTTTATTCCCTTTTTTGATGGCCTGCAGGTAATAATCTTCCGGAGAATTTCCCCGGCCATTTTTTTCATGAAGTCTGCCCAGAGCAATAGCCTCCCGGGGACATTCAACCCGTTTGGCTTGGCTGTATTTTTCCCCAAACAGGTGCAGCAAAATTCCCACCATTGATAGGATGTCCCAAACGTTGTGTTCGCAAATGTCACGCAACAATTCTCCCCGGCCACTGCGGACAAATTCAAAGTACCTCTGGGGAATTTCCCAGCCGGGAATATCTCCCTCCCGGAAAAAGTTAAGGATATTTCTTTCCAGGGAAGTCAGGCTGCAACTGGAGAGCTTCTTTCGCCATAGTCTTCTGGCCCAGAAAAGAAGATCCCAGTGTTCTTCCCAGGCCGGAATTTCTTTATGCATTCGGGCCAGAGTAAATCGGGTCTGCAGTAGTGGCCAGTCAAAACTTCTGCCATTGAAAGTTATAAGAATTTTTTTGGGTCCAAGAACTTCAGAAATTTCCTGAAGCATTGCCGGTTCTTCGGGAAAATCCCGCATCAGATATTGTTCCAGGCGAAACCTTTCTCCTTCCCAGAATCCCATACCCACCAGGAAGGCAGCAGTGCCGGTTCCCCCGGCCAGCCCTGTAGTTTCGGTATCTAAAAAAACTAAATCCGCTGGATTGAATTCACCTTTACTGGTTCTTTCCCAGAGGCTAATCCGGGAAAAATCCAGCTTTGCTATTTCTCCAAGACGATAAGGTCCATGGCGAAGATCCCCGGGCAATTGCTTTTTAATCCGCCAAAAACTCCCCTCCGAACCCGCTATTTCTTCCCCTCCCAAAGAAGGAGCAAGGTCCGGCAAGCTTTTTTGCGGTTGGGATGCCGGGGATGTTTTTTTGTGCATTCGTCGGAGTTTATCCTGCAGATCCATTTTCCTACCTCCCGGAGAACTAATTACAATGGAAACGTATGTACTATTCTATCCGGTCCCGGAATTTTCCTCTTTCTCCTGAAGATAAAAAGAAAAAAGCCCGGCAGGGCTTTTAAAGCAAGTATCCTTCGAGCAACCAGCGGGAATTGTCTTTCCCTTTTTCCCCGACTTCTTCTACCGGCCCCACACAGGAAGGACAACCACTCTGGCACGGGCAGTTATCCAGAATATTTTTTACCCTCTGCAAAAGCTCAAAGTGCTGGGAAAACATTTTTTCGCTAAACCCAACCCCGCCGGGGTACCTTTCGTAGATATAAATGGTAGGTTGATTGGTAAAAGGGGCTTTCACCTGGGCCAGGACTCTTAAATCCTGGGGATCACACATCATCTCCAGGGGAGCTACATTGCCCAGAAGATTTGCAACTCCCATCAGGGCACTCTGCATTTTTTCTCTATCTTTTGCACTTTCGGGAATACTGAACCAGTAAGCCGAGGTATGCATTTCTTCCTCGGGAAGATTGATGTTGCCCCAGCCAACATTCTCATGGGTATAAAACTTTATTTTCTTGTACTTGGTAGCCTTGGCCAGGACAGAAACATCTCCCTGAGCACGCTTGACAACTCCGCTTTGTTCCTCTGCAAACACATCCAGGACTTTCAGGTCAACCGCCAGGTCAGCATCGGTGTAGTAATCAACATCGACAGGCCGGGCATAGGCCTTTTCCTGGTCATAGTCAAGCCGGTCAATATGATACTGGCTGCTCCCGTGGATGTATATAGCACCCTCGTGAATCAGCATCGGGGCGCTGAACCGGTCCACTTCACCAATTACCTTTGCCCCTGCCTGGGAATCAATGACTACAAAATTATCACTGGCTGCGCTGCGGAGGGAAATATCTTCCGCGGGGTAGCCTTCAGCCATCCAGTAGTAGCGCCCATTTGTTTTTCTCAGGACCTGATTTTCTTCCAGAAAATCCAGAACTTCCTGCAAATCAAGCCGCCCAAAACTTTCTCCTTCAGAAAAAGGCAACTCAAAGGCGGCACACTTAATATGATTTACTGCTATAACCAGGTTGTCAGGGTTGATCAGGGCTTCTTCAGTTGATCCCTCCAGGAAATAAGAAGGATTGTTGATAATAAACTGGTTCAGAGGCCCTGAAGTTCCGACGATAAAAGCCAGAGAATAATCCCGGGATCGGCCGGCCCTTCCAATCTGCTGCCAGGTGCTGGCAATTGTTCCGGGGTAGCCCGTTAAAACTGCAGCCTGCAGGGTCCCAATATCAATACCCAGTTCCAGGGCATTGGTGCTAACCACACCGTTCAATTCGCCTTCGCGCAGTTCTCTTTCCACAAGCCTTCTTTCCCGGGGCAGGTAACCTCCCCGGTAACTTCGGATTTTAATGTCCCCAATCCGGTTGAACCTGCGGCCCAGGTAGGTAGCTAAAAGCTCGGTATGGATGCGACTCCGGGCAAAAATAATCGTCTGCAGGCCGGCTTCAATTAATTCTGCAGCCAGACCTTCTGCTTCGAGAAGAGAGCTTCGCCGGATACCGAGGGCTGCATTGACTACCGGCGGGTTATAAAAAACCACTTCTTTAGGTCCCCGGGGCGAACCATCTTCATCGATAACGCTGACCTCCCTTTCCAAAAGCCGAGATGCGTGGTCACCGGGATTTCCTATAGTTGCGGAAGTGCAAATGAACTGGGGGCGTGAACCATAAAATTCACAGATCCTGGCCAAACGGCGCAGAACATTGCCAAAATGGCTCCCAAAAACACCACGATAGGTATGTAGTTCATCAATTACGATAAACTCCAGGTTTTCAAAAAGCTTTATCCACTTAGTATGGTGAGGTAAAATTCCAGTATGCAGCATATCCGGGTTGGTAATAATTATGTTCCCTGCAGTGCGCAGTTTTTTTCGAACCTCTCCTGGAGTATCCCCATCGTAAGTGTAGGTCCTGATTCTTTCTCCCAGTTTTTCTCCCCAGCTGACCAAACCCGCAACCTGGTCCTGGGCCAGAGCTTTTGTAGGAAAAAGAAAAAGAGCCCGGGCCTCGGGATTATCCAAAAGCCGGTTTAAAACGGGCAAATTGTAACAAAGGGTTTTTCCGGAAGCTGTCGGAGTTACAACCACCATATCTTTTCCCTCGCGGGCGGTTTTAATTGCCCGGACCTGGTGGCTGTAAAGGGAGCCGATTTTCTTTTTTTCCATCAATTCCTTGAGATCATCCCGGATAAAATCGGGAATCTCTTCCAGGATCGCTTCCCGGCCCGGGATCACCTCTCTTTGAGTAACATTTCTGCCCCAGCGGGGATTATTCAGGATCTCATTTAAGATCAGTTTTGCTTTCATCTTTTTCCCTCAAATCGTTAATCTATCTAAAAAGGGCGCTAATTGATTCACCGTGATGAACCCTTTTTATGGTCTCCGCCAAAAGCGACCCCAGACTGAGAACAGTTAAATTGGAAAGCCGTTTTTTCTGGGGAATGGGAATACTGTTGGTCACAACGAGTTCTTCTATGGGAAGCTTTTTAATCCGATCAATAGCCGGTCCGCATAGAACCGGGTGAGTACAGGAGGCGTAAATTTTCCCGGCATCTTCTTCTTTCAAGAGGCGAACAACATCCTGCAATGATCCAGCCGTGCTGATTTCGTCATCAAAAAAAATTATATCTTTCCCGGAAACTTCACCAATTATTCCACGGGCGACTGCTCTTTCTTCATTTCCGGTTCGCCGTTTATCAACAACAGCGTAAGGTAAATCTAACAAATCAGCAAGTTTCTCCACAAAGTGAGCACTCCCCACATCGGGTGCCAGAACAACTTTATTTTCGGTGCCTTTCTTTTTAAAGTATTTGGCAACAATATGCTTTGCGGTCAGGTGATCCAGTGGGATAGAAAAAAAGCCCTGAATCTGGGGGGCATGAAGATCAATTGTAATAACACGATCCGCTCCGGCCACAGTCAAGAGTTCACTAACCAGCCTGGCGGTAATCGGGACCCTTGGTTGATCCTTCTTATCAGAGCGGGCGTAAGGATAATAAGGGATGACCGCCGTAATCCTCCCTGCAGAAGCCCTCCGACAGGCATCGATGAAAATCAAAAGTTCCATAAGCCCATCATTTACGGGAGGACAGGAGGTCTGCACAATAAATACGTCGGCATCCCTTACATTCTCATTAATCGTTATGAAGATGTTGTCATTACTGAACTTAAAAGCGCTGGCCTTCCCCAGGGGTCTTTTTAAATAGCTACAGATTTCTGCTGCTAGCTCTGGGTGGGTGGTCCCGGAGAAGACCTTTAACTCGTCTCTGGGCATTTTAATTCCCCCTTTAATTTTTCATCCTAATAAAATCTTCGGAAAATAAAATAAAGTTCCTGCATTCCTCCCTTCAATTAAAAAATATCACACAAAAGTTTTATTGTTCACCATCTTCTATTGTTAGTACAATGGGATTTTCTCCATTCTTGTCATAAATTATGATGGCTCCATTGCCCTGGTAAGTCTCTCCCAGAGAAACCAGTTCCAACCCTTCTCTGTTAAAAAGCCCAAAACGGGCTCCTCCAGCAGGATTAACCCTCAGAACCGCAATTTCGTCGTTGTTTTCATTAACCAGGGCGATCCTCCTGGCTCGGATTTCCTCTTTAATTTCAGGATCCGCCTGCAAAGAGGGTAAACCTGCGATAAGTGCAAACAAAAAAACCATTAAAAGCGGATAAATAATCAATCTTTCCCATCTCGCCAAAATTATTCCCCCTTATCCATTAAAAACTTCTATTAAATCATTATATTCGGTATTTATTTCCTCGTTCCTTCTCCCAGAAGCATTCTCTAAATAAATCAGCCTTTATCCTTTTTTCTGAGATATTTGCAGAAAATACCCTCTTTTTTTATTTTTTACCAAGGGTTATTTTTTCTAAGATTTATACCAAAACAAACCAGCCCCGCAAAGATATAATAAAAAAGTGGTTCTCCTCCGTTTTAGTGGGTAAATAAAAATTGAAAAGAGAAGGACATTCACGATCCTCCGAGAAAATTTAAGCTAACGCAAGCTAATTCCAAGGAGGTATCGCGAATGTCCAACTTAA
>PWGV01000061.1 GCA_003554585.1 Halobacteroidaceae bacterium
GGGCCACGGTAGACCTAACTGTCACGCCTGCAGAGGGATGGGAATTTGATAGGTGGACAGGTCCAAATGCTAATGATGTAATTGAAGATGGCGAAAATTACAAAATAAATATGAACAGCAATAAGTCGATAACAGCCGAATTTGTATTATCTGGAGAATTTGTAGGGGAGCCCTACAGTATTTCTGGCTATGTATATACCCAGGAGGATGAAGGATTTGCAGAAGTGAGTATCTTTTTTGGGAATGATTACTCCTCTGTAACCACAAACCAAGAGGGATACTGGGAAAAGCACAATTTAGCAGGTGTAGTTGAAGTATCAGCCAGTTATGCAAACAACACCTTTAGTCCGGGAGTAATAGTTGTGGAAGGGGCCAGGAATGATGTTAATTTTGTAGGTATTGAGCTTGAAGACTGGCAGAGAGATATTGTTTTAGAGGAAAGAGCTAAAATATTTACCACGGGTGAAGCTGGTAATATAGAACATGTTTCTCCAGCTAGAGATGAACTGTCATTTAAGGAAAAAACCACCTTTGTTAAGCAATTGCAGGTAGGAGATATAATTGTAGTAAATCAGGCTGTACCAAATGCTGAACATGGTTTGCTAAAAGAAATAACTGGTATTGATGATGATAATAAAACATTTCAGGTAAAACCAGCAAATCTTGAGGATGTTATATATGAAGGAAATATTGAAATAGAAAAGACATTTTCTTTTGAAGAAATGGTTGCAAAAATAGAGCAAGCAGAGGGAGTAAGAGTTTTAAAAGTAGATAAAGAGGCTAAAACACTTTTCTTTGAAAGTGATTTTGACAGGTCTATTTTTGATGGAAAAGGTTCGGTCAGTGGGCACATTAAGTTTAATCATGATTTAGAAGCTAATATAGATATTTCCTGGTGGAGAGGTAGAATTAATGAATTAATTTTGGTTTTCTCAATGGATTTAGATACAGCGGTTGATATTGAGGTTAATGTAGACCATGAAGTTGAATGGCCAGAATCAGAAATTGTACTTCTTAATACTCCCCTTGTACCACCGCCGGGCATTCCCATATTTTTATGTGTTAATATAAATCCTTATTTAAGGCTGGTGGCAGGGGCAGAAGCAGAAGTCTCTGCTGAATTTAGCGCAGGAGCCGCTTATTCTCGAGGCTTTGAAATAGGAATTAGAAAAGAAGCTGATGATAGATGGAGAGATTCTGGAGTCTTAGGCTTAACCGGGACAGGCATTGAAGTAAATGAACCAACCTTAAACGGTAAGGCATCTGCCAAAGTCTATACTGGTGTAGAATTAGATTTAATGGTTGGTGTATCTTATGTGTTAGAAGGAGGATTATCAGCCGGGGCTTATGGAAATTTAATGGCTGAGGCCGAGGTGCAAATATTGCCACAATGGTTATGGCATTATGATCTGGATTTTATTATTGATGCTCGACTTGCTGTTAAGCTTCAAATCTTAAGATTTAAAGAACAACCGGAATTCGAACTCCCGAGGAGACCTTTATTGAATATTCCATTAGCTTATGGAATATCCGGGATGACAACCGATAAAACTGGTGCTGGAATTAGTGATGTAGATATTAACTTTTCGGGTTTTCCCAGGAATTTTTCAAGCGTAAAAACTGACAATGATGGCAGATGGTCAAAGCATCTTCTCAGTGGCACAGGAAATGTTTCCGCAGCAAAACCTGGTTACAATTTTGAACCTGTCAGTATAGAAGTTTTAAAATCGACAAGTAATGTAAATTTTACCAGCGACAAACCCCCCTATAGTATTTCAGGAAAGATTAATGGTTTGTATAGTGGTCCATTTAATTATATTGCAGTTCCTCATTATAGGAATGTGGAAATAAGATTTTCGGGAGGACATTCAAGTGTTAAGCCAGATGAAAACGGGAATTGGAGCAAAAGTAATTTAAGGGGAGATGTAACTGTAACTCCGACGATGGGCGCACTTTTGTTCACTTTTGAACCTGCAAGCAGAACTGTAACCGGTGCAGCAAATAATGTTGATTTTAATGTTATAAGTAGATTTCCTGAAGGTTTTCCAGAGCTCATTGGTGTTCCTTCTGGATCGATAAGATTTTATATTCCAGATTTCACTATTTGGCCGGATATTTATCTAGGCCATAATATTGAAATGGGACAGTATCCTGTAACCTTTGATGAGTATACTGAATTTTGTAATGCAACAGGTAAGGATATTCCTTATGACAATGGCTATGGAAAGAGCTCCAGACCTGTAATAAATGTTTCCCAAAATGATGCGGTGGAATATTGTAACTGGTTAAGTGAAGCAGCAGGTCTGGAACCAGCTTATTATTTTGATGACGAGATGTGGTTTTTAAAAGGTGAGCCTGAAGAACTTGAGGGTTTCAGGATTCCTGAAAGCTACGAATGGGAATATGCTGCACGAGGTGGAAAAGATTATACTGCTACCCGCTTTTCTGGAAGCAATAATCTAGATGAAGTTGCCTGGTATTATGATAATGCTAACTGGACAACAAAACCTGTGGGTTTAAAAAAGGCCAACGAGTTAGGATTATATGATATGAGCGGAAATGTCTGGGAGTGGCTTAACTGGGGTGGAATAAAAGGGGGAAGTTATAATGATTGTGATTACAAACTTTTCGAAGTAAATTATATTTCTAGATATTATCATAACAGGGATGAGGGCTGTGGAAATATTGGCTTCAGGGTGGTAAGAACTTCAGAAGCGAGATAGGGGAATTTGGAACCTAAAATTAAAAGCCGCAGGCTAATAACCTGCGGCTTTTTGCTGGATATTTTCTGAATGGGCTGGTCCTGATGGCGAGGAAGTGATGGAGAAAGATGACTATATAATTACTATGGATGAGGATAAAGAAATTACTGCTGTGTTTGAAGCGGAACCTGAGAGTGAAAGAGAAGCAATATTTTATGATGAAGAAGATAATGAGATTTTTAGTGAATCAGATGAATTTTTCAGTAAATCCATTGTTGAAAATAAAGAAGAGGTTAATGAAACAATGGAGTTTATTGTTCATGCAGTAGAAGATAATGAGACAATTGGAGGCAGCATATATCATCGCGAACAGGATCATATCTATTATCTTGCTGGATGGGTGGATGAAGCAGGAAAAGAGCATTATTTTGATGAAAGGGAAAAAGTACTGAGCGGAAAAATTGAAAAAGGTGACAGGGTAGATATTCCCTATGAGTTTTTATTTGAGGTATTAAA
>PWGV01000125.1 GCA_003554585.1 Halobacteroidaceae bacterium
AGGAAGATTACCTGAATAATTTTATCCTGCAGAGGATTTCCGGAGGGGTTTTTGATTTCATGGTGGCAGCTTCAATTAGTGCCGTTTCTTTTGCCCACATCAGCGATGTTTTTGTTCCCCTGCTTATCTTAACACTTCTCGGTGGTCTGCTTACCTATGTTTATCTTTCTATTGTCATCAGGAGAGCTTTCCCCGAACAACGGCTGGCCAACCTGATCGCCATGTTTGGAATGCAGACCGGGACCATTTCCACGGGAGTGGCCCTCCTCCGGGAGATTGACCCGGCCATGGAGAGCGGAGCAGCAGAAAACATGGTTTTGGGGAGCGGTTTTTCCATTATGATTGGGCTGCCCCTTATTGCACTATTAAATGTCCCGGTTATGGGTTTTGTTTCCGGCAACCACCTCTATTACCTGTACTTTTTGGGGGGAATGATTATCTACGGAATATTCCTGGGCGGGGTTCTTTTCCGGCGGACCCGCTAGGAATAAAATTTTTTGGAGGAAAAATAAAGAGTGCAACAAAAAATGAGATAGCGCAAATCTGTTAGCTTGCGCTATTTTTTTATTTTCCCTGCTTTTTCTGGTTGCTTATTTTGCAGAGTAAAGCAGGAAAGAAGGAATAATGATGGAATTTGGAAAGTTACAGGAGTTGTTCGGGATGGAGGTGGGGAAAATGGGGTAGAGGAATTAATAGTCTGGTTTACAATCATCCTGGTCTTAATTTTCATTGCTACCGGGCGCTTTCGAATGGAATTTTTAGCCCTTTCCGGGCTGTTATTCTTAGGCCTTCTTGGGCTGGCACCCCCAAGAACCCTTTTCTCTGGCTTTGGACATCCCGCGCTTGTAACAATTATTTCGGTTTTTATAATAAGCAAAACAGTTACTCATATTGGTCTTCTCAGGGGGCTCGGGCAATTAATTTCCCGAAAAGTTGAAAGGGCCCAGTACCAGATCCTGGGGCTGGCCGGAACAGCAGCTTTTCTCTCGGCTTTTATGAATAATGTAGGTGCTATTGGACTGCTTTTACCGACTGCAAACCGGATGGCTCGAAGGGCCAGGCTGAACCCCGGAAGTTTGAGTTTACCACTGACCATCGCGTCTATCCTGGGTGGGTCTTTAACCATTATTGGTACTGCTCCCAACATAATAATTTCCGGCTTCCTTGTATCAGCGATGGGCAAATCTTTCCGAATGTTTGATTTTACTCCCCATGGTCTGGCAATGATTTTGATGGCTTTTTTAGTCTGGTATTTCTGCCGGGCCTGCGGGTTTTTCCCCAGGGTGGAAGAAAAAGAGGAGAAAAAAGAGGAGGAGATTGATCTCTGGAAGGAGGTTCCTTTTCAACCACTGGAAAACAGGGATAAGAAGATCACTTTTTTCCTGGTCAGTGTTGCAGTAGTTCTTGTAGCTTTTGGCCTGCTTCACCCTTCCCTGGCCTTTGGTTCAGCGGCACTTCTTTTGATTTTAAGCGGAGTTTTGTCTCCTTCCCGGGCCTATGAAAGCATTGATATTCCAATAATACTTTTCCTGGGAGGTATGCTTGGCCTGGGAGCAGTCCTGGAATTTGTAGATGGAGTAGAGCCCCTAATCGGATTTTTGGAAAGGTGGACCGCTGGCTGGGGTCCATTCGGTATCGTATTAATATTAATTTTTGTGTCAACAGCCTTATCCAATGCAATAAATAATTCCGCAGCAGCGGTTTTCATGGCCCCCCTTGCTTTGGGGCTGGCAGGCTCAACCGGTTTCCAGGTCGAAGGGCTTCTTCTGGCGGTTGCAGCAGGATCCAACATGGCCCTTATCCTGCCCACCCACCAGGCGACACTGATGGTGTTGAGCCGGGCTCCGTTTCCTGCTCCGGCCCTTATAAAAGTGGGAGTTCCTATAACCATTTTAGCGGGATTCGCAGCAGCATTGGTTATTACCGCTATCTGGATGTGAGAAACTAAAAAAAGAGGAGGTATTATAAATGCATTTTGCCCAGATTTACAAACCTGGTTTGGCCCATTGTTCCTATATTTTAGGTAATGGTAATGAATGTGTTGTCGTGGATCCTGCCAGGGATATTTCCCCATATCTAAAGCAGGCCAAGGAATGGGGGATGAAAATTGTGGGGATCTTAGAAACCCACCTCCACGCCGACTTTATCTCCGGTCACATGGACCTGCAAAAAGAAACCGGGGCTACCATTTATGCTCCTTCTACGGCAAGTTGTACCTTTGACCATAAATCCCTCGAGGATGAAGAAGAGTTTACCCTGGCGGGTTTCAAGTTCAAATTATGGGAAACCCCGGGTCACACTCCAGATTGTGCGGTATACCTGGTAACTGACCTGGAGAGGGATAGCGAACCAGTCCTTACATTTACCGGGGATACCCTACTGATTGGAGATGTCGGAAGACCGGACCTTTTCCCGGATAAGAAAGAAAAGCTGGCAGAAGACCTTTTTGAGAGTATTAAGAGGTTGAAAACTCTCCCCGATCACCTGGAAGTTTATCCTGCCCACGGTATGGGTTCACTCTGCGGCAGGGATCTCTCTGCGAAATTATCAAGTACAATGGGGACAGAAAAAAGGGCCAATTATGCCCTGCAGTATGATGACCTTGAAGAGTTTAAGGAGGGTATTCTGGCCGGAATGCCTGATGCTCCCGATCATTTTGCCCGCTGCTCGGAGATCAACCGCAAGGGCCCCATTACAGTAGACCAGCTTTCCAAACCCTCTCCCAAAAAGCCAGATCAATTTGCAGAGTTGCTGGAAAAAGATTACCTTGCCCTTGATATCCGGTCGTACCTTTCCTTTGCAGCGGGACATATCCCCGCATCCTTTAGCATTAGTACGGCCGGAAACCTGCCTACCTTTGCCGGCTGGATCCTGCCGCCGGAAAAGCCGATTCTTTTAATATCTCCAGATGAGAAAACAGTGGAAAAAGCTGTGCAAGATTTGCAGAGTGTGGGGCTGGATAAAGTGGAAGGTTACCTGGAAGGAGGCATGGTTGCCTGGATTAACAGCGGTAGGCCTTCACAGCAGGTCAGGACCATGTCCATTGAAGAGTTAAAAAAGAAAATGGAAAAGGAAAAACCCCTTGTTCTGGACAACAGGGCCAGGGGAGAATATGAACCGGGCCATATTCCCGGAACAATCCTGGCACCGACACCAGATATTCGCCACCGCTATGAAGAATGGCCCCCGGATAAACCGATTTATACCCTCTGCAATACAAGTAACCGGTCGATGACCGCAGCCAGTCTCCTCCAGCAGAGAGGTTTTACCGAAGTTTATAATGTGCTCGGGGGGACTACGGCCTGGAAAAACGCGGGCTACCCCATGGAGGAGGAATAGAAAATGTACCAGGCCTTGTTTGTTAATACCTGGCCCTGGTGGGTCGGAGGAATACTGATTGGCCTCCTGGTGCCTGCCCTCTATTATTTCCAGAATACCGCCCTTGGAGTTTCTACGGGATATGGTAACCTGGTGAAAATTATTTCCCGTTCAAAGCTGCCCTGGCTGCAGGGGGAAAAATTTGCCGATACCTGGGGTTGGAGAGTGTTTTTCATAATAGGAATGATTTTAGGGGCATTTATTGCTGGACGAGTTGAGGGCCGGCCAATTTTCAGCCTTGAGATGCCCCTCTTTACTGAAGTCCTGACCTGGCCATTTTTAGGGTATGCAGTTTTCTTTTTCACAGGAGGATTGTTTTTAGGTTTGGGCGCCAGGATTGCGGGAGGTTGCACCTCGGGGCATAGTATTCACGGGATTGCCAACCTCCATAAATCAAGCATTATAGTTACAATTGTTTTTCTTGTCTTTGGAGCAATAGCTGCTGCAATTCTCAAGGCTTATCTTCTGGGAGGTGGAGGCTTATGATGAAAAAGCTTTGCTTCCTGGCCTTTGGTGTTTATTTCGGGTTTGTTTTAAGCCGGGTTGGTGCTTCTGATTACCAGGTGATCTTCCAAATGTTTACTGGAGAAGACCTGCACCTGGCCTGGGTTATTTTAACCGCAATTATTGTTGGTAACCTGGGCATGCGCTATTTAAAGGCAAAAGGGAATCTGGATAGGAACGGAAATCCAATAGAAATTAAACAAAAGAAACTTGGCCGCTTAAGTATAGCTGGTGCAGCATTATTTGGTATTGGCTGGGGAATGGCCGGTGCCTGCCCGGGAACGGTTCTTGCCCAAATTGGGGAGGGGAGAATTATTGCCCTTTTCACCCTTTCGGGGATGCTAACGGGAACCTACCTATACGGCTATATCCTTTCTCGCTGGCCTAAAATTAACGGATAAGAAGAGACCACCCCGGCAAGGGGGGGTCTATTAAATTTTCGCATGGCTTTATTGGAGTTAAGGAAAAAGTGGCTTTAATTATCAGGAAAATATTTACAAAGGCATGTTTTGGTTATATAATGTCTTTAAGTTAATTTGAGGCTATCAAAACAAATTAGCAATCCTTAACTTTTATATTACTATTTTTTCGGGCTAAAGCTCTGGTTAAAGGAGTTAGAAATAAAAAAATTTCTGGTGGAAAGAGGTGAAAAATTGGGAAAAATACTCAAGCCGGTTTTGTGGGTTTTGTTTCTGGCAGTTTTGTTACTTGGAGTTCCCAGGCTGGCAGGGTTTTTTGCCAGCCAGTTTGACTATTCGGGTATTGACCCTGATGGAACATTTGCCTGGCTTTGGGTGCGTCATATCATCCAGGGGCTAGTTTTTCTCGCTATTATGGTTTTAATTACTAAAACAAGGGGTATTAAGTTTGGGTTTAGCCTGGGGGATAGCAAAGTTGGACTTTTTTTTGTTCGCCTTTTTGCCATTATTGGTGGAGTTTATTTGCTGGTTTCTTTGCTAATCATTTTTCTTACTGGCTCATTTCCTGTTTTTGATGCGCCCCTTACCTTTAGAAATATATTTGGTTATTTAGGTTTTCAGTTTCTTTTACCAGGGCTTTCTGAAGAATTGATTTTTAGGGCTTTTGCAATAACAATGCTGGGTTTATTCGTCAAAGGGAGGTTTTTCAAGGGGAATATAAGCACTGCAAATATCATTGCTGCGGTTATTTTCGGACTTGCCCATGTAAGGTGGGAATTATTTCCCTTTGCCGTTTCATATGACCTTTTCCAGGTTATTTATGCCACAGGCCTGGGCATTGTTTACGGAGTTTGCTATGAAAAATCAAAAAGCATGATTTACCCAATGATCATACACAATATTAATAACGTCTTTGCCGTTGGAGCGACTATCATTGCTGCGTTTTTAATCTCTTGAAATTCAACTAAAACAAAAAAAGTAAGGCCACAAACATCTTTTATTGGTTGTGGTCTTTTTTGTTTAGAAGTTTGGGAAAATCCGAAAAAAGAGGCCGCTCCCTTTAATTAGTTTAGAAAGTTTTTTTGAGGTAGCCTTTTATCTGAACTTTAAACCTTTATTGGGAAGTTTAGTTAGTTAAAGAAGGAAAATTTTTTTTCAAGTAGAATTTACTCCATTAACGAAATAAAAATAACATTTCAATGGTTGCTGGAGATTGTTGTTCCCTATTGGACCATGGTTTTTTGGAGGAAAAAATTAAAAAAGAGAGGTGAAAAGGGCCGGGCTTGGGTTGGAAAAAAGAATTCCTAAAAAAGAAGGGGAGGCAAATGAAAGGAAAAACCCTGTTGTTTGTGTTTCTTCTGGTGACAGCCCTTGTTTTTAATGGATGTGCCCATTTTTACCAGGATCTAAAAGACCTGGGCCAGGAAGATGAATTCCAAATCAGCAGTAAATTTGAAATTGTTGATGGAAAAACTAAGGTCCTAATTGGATTTTTGGAAAAACCGGGGAAGGCAGAACTGGACCAGGTCAAAGGACTGGGAGGAGAAATTACCCGGACCTTTGAAATTGTTCCTGCAATTGCAGCAAACATCCCTTCAGTGGCAATTGAAAAACTTGCCCAAAATCCAAGAATACGTTATGTTGAACCCGATGTAGAATTTTTTGCCCTTAATCAAACAGTTCCCTGGGGAATTGATAGGGTTTTTGGAGAGGAAACATATGCTTTTGCAACCTGGGGTATTACAAGAGGAGATGGGGTCGCTGTTGCAATTCTTGATACCGGGATAGATGAAAATCACCAAGACTTACCTGCTCTCCTGGGAGGTGTTACCACTGTAGATAATACCCACTGGGGTTCTGATGGAAGCGGTCACGGAACTCACGTCGCGGGAACAGTAGCTGCTCTTGATAACAGCCTGGGTGTTGTTGGAGTTGGACCAAAAATTGGCTTATACGCTGTAAAAGTATTGAGTGATAGTGGGAGCGGGAGCGCTGCATCAGTTGTGGCTGGTATCGATTGGGTTGTAAAGAATGATAAGGTTAGTATATTAAATATGAGCCTGGGAAGCAGCACCCATTCCCAGACCTTAAAGGATGCCTGTGACGTTGCCTATTCTAAAGGACATCTAATTATTGCTTCTGCCGGGAACAGTGGAAATCCCGCAGGAAGAGGAGACAACGTTGGTTATCCAGCTGCTTACGAATCTGTTATAGCCGTTGCTGCCTCAACAGATAATGACAGGAGAGCAAGCTATTCCAGTACTGGTCCTGCCGTGGAGTTAATTGCTCCAGGTTCAGGTGTTTTAAGCACCATACCTGGCGATGGATATGGGACAAAGAGTGGAACTTCTATGGCTTCACCCCACGTGGCGGGGGTAGCTGCATTGGCCTGGGCTGCAAACCCAGCTTTAACGAATGTTGAGCTAAGAGAGGTTCTCCAAAAAACTGCAGAGAACCTGGGCCTTTCATCCAATCATCAGGGTTACGGACTGGTACGGGCTGATCTTGCCGTTCGGGTAGAAATAGTTGATGATCCAGGTGATGCGACTTATACCCTATCAGGTACTGTAATAGATCTGGATGAAAAAATATTACCCGGAGCAACGGTAAAAATAGATGATAAACTATGTTCGACTTCAGGAAATAATGGTTATTACGAGATATCAGGAGTTCCAGAAGGAACCTATAATATCACTGCAAGCAAGGATGGGTATTATTCGGTTACCAAAGAAAATATCGAGATTAATATGGATACAACTGTGGATTTTCAACTGAAAATGATTGTTGAAGAAAATGGGGATAATGGTAATGAAAACCCTGAAATTGTTGAGGTTAAAATTACCAGCACCAGCAACCCGGCATGGGCCAGAGTAACAGTTGAATGGAGTGTTTCTTCAGATATTGGTCTTGCTTCAGTTAAGAGTGAAATGTTTCATGGAGGGTCAGTTGTAGATTCAAAAACCTCACAAATAAGTGGCAATCAAGCCAGTGGAACTCATGAACTACGAAACAGGGGAGGTCAGGGAGAGGAATATACTATTAAGGTTACTGTTACAGATATTAAAGGAAATGTGGCCAGCCAAGAAAATAAAATTAACTTATAAAAAATGCTCCCCATAAAATGCTTAAAAAAATCTCAATTGCCTAAGGCTTTAAAAAGATTCTAGAGAAGATAACAAGAATAAATCGTTCATGTTTATGCCTGAAGGGGAACTTCTTATTTATTAAAAAGTTAACGGGGAGCAAATTTTAAGGAGCAAAAAAGGGCTAAAAAGAAAAGCAACAAAAAAGGATAAATTGAGGAAAGGAGGACCCTGCAAGAAATTAAAGCCAAAGAGTCCTCATTTTTATATGGGATAATAAATTTACCGAAGAATTATTTTTCCCGAGCTGGGTTCTCTATTCGAAGATTTAGCTTTTTTATTCTTTTGTAGGGTATTATTTCCAAATAACTCAAATGCTATTAGCTCAGCTTCTTAAAAAGTTGTCACAGAAAAGGTTTCCTTAAGCATTTTAGAGTTTAGTTATTAAAAAAGGATTTTTTAGGGGTTAAAAGTATAGTCAACCGGGATAAAAAATTCGAGCAAAATGTTATTTTGATCGGCATCATACATTCTGAAACGAATTTGATCAACTGTTCCTGGTGAATCAAGTCCAAAATAACCACTTCCTTCTCCCTTGCCCCCGGGGTAAATAATGGAGCCATGAGCGAAATAATCATTTGAGAGTTGGCCTTCAGTAAAGGGGCGACCAAAAATTCTTACTCCGTCTGATTCGGCTGTAGAATAATCGAATGTGAAGTTTACCTGATCCCCAGTATAAAGGTCATAAGGCGTAGGGGGAGAAAGGATAATATTTGTTATACTATTCTCGGCAAAATAATAATCCACCTCAACAAATAATTCCAGGAGCAAATTTTCCTGTTCCGCATCCCACATCCTGAAACGAACCTGGTCCACCGAACCCTCGGAATTAAGTGTGAAAAAGCCGCTTCCTGTACCCTCCCCAATGGGGTGAATAATGGAACCGTGGGCACTATAATCGTGGGAAAGCCCCCCTTTTGTAAATGGGCGACCAAAAATTAGGACTCCTTCAGGTTGAAAAGTCTGGTAATCATATGTGAAAGTTAGATGTTCACTTACCGGGATAATGGCCGGGGACTGGGGTAACATTGAAATATTGGAAATATGGTGGCTATCAATGGGAGCGGAGAATGTAATTTCGATATTATTGACTGCGGTATCCATGTTGGTATTGGAAACAAGAATATATGCCGTTGTGTCATCATTCCCATCTACAAAAATAGAATAGGCTCCATTTGAAGGTTCATAATTATCTTTAGCCACCCCGGTTTCATTATCAACTAAATAAACTATCCATTCAATATCGGGCCTTGGACCTAATTCTATTGTTGTTGAATATGGGTATTTTTCTTTTTCAAATGTGGTTTCAAAAACTTTTGAGGTTAAGGGGGTCAGGTTAAAAGTAGTTGGACTAATGTTTTCGTAGTTGAGGGGATGATAATTTATTTTGGTAAGGCTCCCATGTCCCGACCAGGTTCCCGGCTCCCCATGGGGAACATTAAGTCCATCATTATCAAGACCAAGAATAATTTCTTTTTCAAAAGCCTGGTTTTTTGCCCATTGCCAGTAAGCGTCACTTAGAGATGAAAAAGTTCCTTCTTCCCTGAGAACTTTATCTACATCTTCTCTTAGGCCTCCCTTTTCAAAAAAAGGAATAAGGAAATCTACCTGTTGATTTAGTGGCTCCATCTTCCTTCCTACAAATAGCCAAAAATCCTGTGTCCGGTAATCGTTGGTGCCCGCCCTTAAAGGAGCGGTTCTTTGGAATAAGGGGACGTCAACCTCTAAGGGTTTGCGCCCCTCTAAAGGTCTATCACTTCTGCTTAAAACAGATAAAGAAAGTTCGGAAGCTACTGCTGTTCCCTCCACAACACCAAAAACCCTTTCCTCACGGTTATTAAAATAAGCGCTGTAGCCGTACTGCAGGGAGTGGAAAAGTTCATGATGTGCAGTAATAGGGTTTGGAGCAACTGGATGCCCGGGGTAAGTAGTGCCGGCAGTTCTTAGGTTTGAGTTATACCAACCATTCGCATTGCCTTTTTTCAACTGGTACTCATATTCAAATAAAACACTGAAACTTGGGGGGAACCATGAAAAATTTGCCTCAGTAATTACAAATCTCAAGAGAGGATCAGTGTAACCCAACGTATCGACATAAGCTTCATACGCTTCAAGTAAAGCATTTTCCGTGTTCTGGATATGGGTTGGAGTACATTCTCCAGGTTCAAAACCCACACAATAAACAAAAAATCCATCAAAATCAATTGATATAAGATCCTGAGATTGTATTACCTTGCTGTTTTCAACATCGAGATCTATGGTAAAGCCCCCCTCTATCAGGACGAATACCTGGGGTTCGGTTCCAACAAAGGGTAATAGCGTCCCAAATAAGCCGCTTTCGGGATCATATACGCCGTGGAGAAAACCCCATCTTTCGAAAGGTATTTCTTCAGGTCGATCATCTATGATCATATTTGGCGGAGAGAGTGAGGCGATTGCAAGATTTTCAGGGGAAACACCCTCGGGAACAGGTAAGCCAAGTAAAAGGAAATTTAACTTGGGTGTTTTTACATCATCAGAAGCAGTAATTTGGTAAAAATTGCCTACAACCGTTGAACGCTCAAGATAGCCGGGAAAGGAAACATTCGACCTGGGATCATCAATTTTTTCCACAAAAATTTCGATCCCTTCTTCCAAAGCCCCTTCTGGTGCAGCTAAAGCAACACCATCTTCTCCGAAGAAGATTCCTCCAGGTTGCAGAGTAGTTAATGGAACAGTAACAGCTCTGGAAGCGGTATCGCTCTCCGGTTTGGGAATGGTAACAGTAAGGCTAACCTGGTATGTACCTGATGCTGAAAAGGTGTGCAAAGGGTTCTGTTCTGTTGAAGTACCCCCGTCTCCAAAATCCCATTCATAAACAACTATTTCCGATGGATTTGGAATGATAGATTTATCAACAAATTGAATAGCCAAATCATCCTCACCCGGGGCTTGACTCCAGGTGAAATCAGCTTTTAGTGGGGTTTCTTGCCGAAAAGCAGAACATCCAACAAACAGCAAGAAAACAATGAACAAACCAATTCCTACCCGCAAAACCTTTTGATTTTTAATAACCTTCGCCTCCCTCTTTTTATTTGGTTTTGGGTTTAGAAATTTGAGGATGTCTTACCCGAAAGAATTGTGGGAAAAAATCCCAGGGAAGTTTAATAGATTAATTTATTAACATATTAACACGAAATGGGAAAAAGGTAAATTGATTATAAGGAAATATTATGCTATTGGATAATGTTATCTACCAGGTTGGAAGAGGGGTTAGGGCTTAAAACCGCTGCTGATATGGAGTTAATATTTAAAGTGGATGTTTTTTGTATGAAATAAACTTTTTAAAAGGAGAAAAATTATTTATAGGGAAATTTAAAAAAAAGGCCAGGAGGAAAAAATGTTAAATAAAACGTTGAGAGGAAGATTTAAGTTGAAGAGAACACAAAAGCTTGGGATTTTTCTCATTTTCTTTTTTATTTTCTCGACAACTCCGGCTAACTCTGCGGCAGATTTTACTGACATTGATGGGCTTGAGGCATTTTTAGATGGGGTTATTGCCGGCCAGTTTGATGAGTACAACATTCCTGGGGCGACTCTTTCGGTTGTAAAAGATGGGGAAATTATCCTTTCTAAAGGTTACGGGTTTGCTGATCTTGAAACAAGAACTCCTGTTGACCCGGAAAGCACTCTTTTCCGCCCGGGCTCGGTATCCAAGCTAATCACCTGGACTGCTGTAAAGCAGCTTGTAGAGCGGGGAGAACTTGATTTAGAAGTTGATATTAACCAGTATCTGGATTTCGAGATTCCCGCAAAAATTATTAAAGGGGGAGAAGAAGCTCCTGCTCCAATTAATCTTAAGCATTTGATGACTCATACTCCCGGTTTTGAAGATAGGGGAGAGGGACTCTTTGAGCTTGGAGAAGAAAACCTGAAGACCCTCGAAGATTACCTGAAAACCTACTTACCTGCTCGCGTTTTCCCTCCGGGAGAAGTTATGGCTTATTCTAATTACGGAACGGCACTTGCAGGGTATATTGTTGAGAGGGTTTCAGGCCAACCTTTTGCAGAATATGTTGAAGAAAATATTTTAACTCCTCTGGAAATGGAAAATAGTACTTTCCGCCAGCCTTTACCAGACCACCTTGCTCCCGATATGGCCAATGCTTATAAATTCCAGGGTGGAAAATTTCACCAGGGAGAATTTGAGTTTATTTCCGGTTCTCCAGCAGGTTCAATGAGCAGCACGGCTTCGGACATGGCGAAATTTATGATTGCCCACCTCCAGGAAGGCAGCTTTGGAGAGGTGGAAATTATAGGCCCTGAAACTGCAAGAGAAATGCATACACAGCAATTTACCCATCACCCGGAAATTTCCGGGATGACCTTGGGTTTTATTGAAGACTTTATAAATGGAGAATATATTTTGAGTCATGGGGGATCTACATTTCTTTTTACATCAGGCTTATTTCTAGTCCCCGAACATAATTTGGGTGTTTTTGTTTCTTACAGCGGAGGAACAGGAATGGAAGGCGGGAAACTTTTCCAGGCCTTTATGGACCGATATTTCCCCGAGGAATATTCTCCCCTACCTGAACCAGAGAGAGGTGCCAGGGAAAGCGCCCTGGCCTTCCAGGGAGAGTATCACCCCAATAGAAGTAACTATACCTCTTTTGAAAAGATCCTGGGAATTTTTCAGCGGGTTCCCGTAAATGTGGATGAAGATGGTTACCTGGTCACAAGCTTTTTTGGCGAGCAAGCGAGATTGGTTGAAATTGAACCAGGTCTTTATCAGAACACGAAGCATGATGGATTTAAGTTGGTAGAAAAAATTGGTTTTGTTGAGGGCCCTGGAGGAGAAACAATTTTGGTTCCAGGAGGACCGATGACTTTTAGCCGGGTGCCTTGGCATGGTTCGAGCATGTTCTTGGGAGGGCTTACAGTTCTTACCATGTTATTTGCTCTTGGAACCTTCCTGGGTTGGCCAATTACGTATATAGTAAGAAAAATCAGGGGAGAGGATTACTGGAATCCCACAGGAGCAAATGTTGCCCGGTATGTTGGCTTTGGGTTTGCTCTTTTAATCCTGATAATGATGATTGGTTTGGTAAGTGTTTTTGCCAGGGTTGACCCTGCCTTCGGGGTTCCGGAAATAATGTTTGGAGAAGTTCCTCAATTTTTTGATTTCTTGATTTATATCCCCATTGTCCTGGCTGTTTTAACTGCAGCAATGGTTGTATTTGTTGTCCTGTCCTGGTGGAGACAATACTGGACTGTAGGTTCAAGCCTTTACTACACACTGTTTACACTTAGTGCTATTGGGTTTATGTGGGTTCTCTATTACACCCAATTTTTCGGGCAGCTTATCAGGCAGTTTTTTTAAGAAAGAAATTTATTTTACCGGCAGGTCAAAAACCTGCCGGTTTCTTTTTTTCTCCCCGAGGAATTTTGATTTGTTAGGAAAATATTTTGTAATAAAAAGAAGGAAAATTTCTGAAAATTGAGGAATTTGAACTTGGGAAATTATTGAGAAACTTCGAGGGCTTATTTTAATAAATTTAGGAAAAGAGGGAAGAATATGTTTTGGAAAAACCAGGGTTGGAAGACGGGGAAAAGAAAAAAGGGATTTAAATTACTTATTATCTGCTTTTTGGGTTTTCTTTTCCTCGGTGGCTGCAGAGAGTTTAATCCCCTGGACCTGAAAACAGAACCCGAACTGGTGGAGGCTGTAATAGCGAATCGTGTTATTAATCCCCTTAGCGAACAGGAGATAAAAGATAAAGTTCAAGAAATCCTCTATTCTTTCGAAGATTTCAAGGAAATTGATCCGGATAAAATCCATTTCTTAATGGGTAAAACTGTTCCAGAAATTAGCGAAGAAGAAGCTCTGGAAGACGTAGGTTTCTTTTTTAAAATGCTTAAATACGGCTATGCAGGGTATGGTTTATTTGGCGGAGATGAAACCTTTGAAACAAGCAGGGAGAGAATAAAAGAGGAAATCAGGGGAATGGAAATGATTTCGGTAAAGGAATTTAGCTCAATAATTATAGAAA
The DNA here is from genome assembly GCA_003554585.1 of Halobacteroidaceae bacterium. Classification (GTDB taxonomy): domain Bacteria; phylum Bacillota; class Halanaerobiia; order B1SED10-174; family B1SED10-174; genus T1SED10-26. Next base: position 13,477 of record PWGV01000125.1, read on the forward strand.
ACCTTTATTTTATCAATGATGGTCATTTCCGTTTTGGGGATCAGGCCCTTTTTACCAAACACCACTTTCATTATTCAAGAGAGCTTGACTTTCTTAGGGATGAAAAAGGTTATTATTTTATCGAAGAAGGTGAACATTTTTACCTGGATGCTATAAATGGAGAAGATCCTGGAGAGTACTTAAAACTTTCTCTGGATGAAGAAGGGAAGCTGGCTTACCGACTGGGAAAGGTTACTCCGGGTGATGGCTGGCCTTACCCTGTTACCCTTTCTTTTTCAGACAACCAGAGGTCCGAGGAGCTTATTAACCTTTTCCCCATTCAATCCATGAGATTCGATAGGATTATTTATGATACCTATGAGAGGGAGGGCTATCCGGTAATTGTTCACAGGATAGCTCCGGGCTGGGAAGAGGAAGAAATGAAGAGATTTACCGATGGAGCAAAGGAACTGAGAAATGCAAATGTGGCAATTCTTGATATCAGGGGGCATGTTGGAGGCTCGGATTTGTACGGCCGAGAGTGGGTAAAGAATTATTCCGGGAGTTTAAGAACGCCCAATGCTGGCCGGATTATGGTTGATCTCCGAACCCAAACTGCCCAGCAATTTCTGGTTAGATGGAATGAGGGGTTGGGTCAGGACAGTGGCAGGGCAGAAAAAAGGTTTTCTCCAGTTGAAGGTGGTTGGTCCAATATTAACA
>PWGV01000123.1 GCA_003554585.1 Halobacteroidaceae bacterium
GGGGTAACAACTTTTGCTGAAGCCGGGGGGCAGTATGTTGACGGAATGGGGAGAGGCGTTAAACAGGCTGGAATAAAAGGAATCTTAGCCCAATCGGTAATGGATATTGGAGAGGGTTTGCCCTCGGGCTGGAGCAAACCGGTTGAAGCTTTAATTGAAGACCAAACAGAAATTTTTAATAACTGGCACAACAAAGCCCGTGGAAGGATTAAGGTTTGGTTTGGTTTGAGAACAATATTCAACAATTCGCAGGAATTGATCCTCAAAACCAAACAAATTGCGGATGACCTGGGTGTTGGAATTCATATGCACGTAGCAGAAATTCCAGAAGAAAACCAGAAATCTATAGAAAGAAACGGTTTATCAACCGTTAGGTTTTTAAAAACTCTTGGAGTTCTCGATTCAAATTTTTTGGCAATTCATTGTGTTTGGATGGACGAAGAAGAAATAGAGATTTTTGCGGAAAAAGGGGTTAAGGTTTCGCATAATCCAGCCTCCGCTTTAAGGGTCCTTGGTTCTCCCAAGATCCCTGAAATGATGGAAAAAGATATTGTTGTTGGGCTTGGGACTGATGGTGCCCCAACAAATAACAGAATGAATATCGTTGATGAAATGTGGCTTACTTCATTAATTCATAAGGGGCGTTTAAGAAATCCTACTGCAATGCCTGCAGAAGATGTTTTGAAAATGGCCACTATTAATGGAGCAAAAGCACTAAACTGGGAAAATGAAATTGGTTCTTTAGTAGAAGGTAAAAAGGCCGATATTATTTTTATAGATCCCGATTCTCCGAACATGCTTCCCGTTCACGATATTATTGCCAACCTTGTAACGGCTATGAATTCGGAGAATATAAAGCATTTGATTTGCGATGGCAGTTGGGTTATGAAGGATAGAGAAGTATTAACAATCGATGAAGAAAATTTGTATAAAGAAGTTAAAGAAGTTGCAGGTTTTATTAGAGAGAAAATCGGATATCATTCTCCCGATCGGTTTAAAAAATTTAAGGGTTAATCCCCAAACCATTTTTTCCAATTGGAGAAATTGAAAAAAGTTTTAATTGTTAGTTTTAAGGATTTTTTTCTCATAATCCTCACTAGCAAAAGGGGGAGAACTGTGAAATTTAACTCGGATAAGAACGGAAAGAATCAGGGGGCTATGCCTGTCGGTGATGCAATTCGAACCCTCAGGCAAGAAAAAGGCTATTCTTTACGAAAATTAGCAGAACTGACAGGAGTTTCTGCTGCAACCATAAGTCAAATAGAAAAGAATAAAACCAGTCCAAATTTAATTGTGCTAAAAAATATTTCTGATGCTTTAGGTGAAACGGTTGTTTCCTTTTTAGCCATGGCAGATGATGAATCAGTCAGTCTGGTTAGAAAAGAAAACCGAAAAAAAATGGTAAGGAATTCTCTTCCTCAGGGAGATGTTTTGGAGGAATTTTTGGTTAGAAATCCCCGCTTCAAAATGGAACCAGCAATTATTATTTTACCTCCAGAGGGTAGTTCCCCGGAAGTTGTGCATCATCACGGGGAAGAATTTATTTATGTTCTTGAGGGGAAAGTAGAAATAATATTACAGGGAAAAGGGGTTTTCGAACTTAATGAGGGAGATACTCTTTATTATTCCAGTGATATTCCCCATAGTTTCAAAAACAATTTGAAAAAAAAGGAAAGCCGTTTCTTAATAACAGCTACTCCGCCTAATTTTTAGTTCCTTATTGCATCCTTTAAAAAACTATCTAATTTCCCAAAAGAACCGGGAGGAGAAAAGTAATGGCCGTTTCCAATCAAGAATTGGAATATAGGATAGAAATGTTAACGGGTAAAATGGAATTGGAAATAAAAAACCAACCTTCAAAACCAAATGAAAGGAATAAAAGGATTTGGAGTTTGCAAGAACCGGATCGTTTGGTAAGAGGGCTTTCCTTTTTTGATCCCAGTTCTATAGGTATTAAAGAAGTTTCTACCCATGAATATTATACGGATCCTATCCGAATGTATTATTGTCAAGCAGTTGGGGTTGTAGAATTGGGAAATGAAGTTCCTTTAATGTATAGTGATGGATATACCATTGAAGCAGAGGCTTTGGGGGGCGAAGTTATTTTTCCGGAGAAAGCTGCCCCGGCTTTTAAAAAACCGGTAATTGAAAAAAAACGAGATCTTTCAAAACTAAAAATACCCAATCCCTTTAATGATGGTAGAATGCCATATGTTATAGAGTTAAACAAGATCCATAATCAAAATTTGGGGAATTTTATCTTCGCACCAACATCCTGTATCGGACCGTTTTCCCTGGCGGTAATTTTGCGGGGTTATCAAAACATTTTTTTTGATATGAAAAACGACCCCCTTTTTGTTCATGAACTTCTTGATTTTTGTTGTAAGGTAGTTGTTAAGTTTGGAAAGGCATTGCAAACAGTTAATAAAGTTAGTCCAACCCTACAGGAAGCCTGGAGTTGTTTACCCAATATTTCTCCACAAATTTTCTATGAGTTTTGCCTTCCCTATATAACTCGGTGCATAGAAGCTTTAAGACATCCAGAAACCGGAAAAACCGGATCTCTTTTTTATGGCTGGGGTTCAAGTTTAACGAAAGATTGGAAGGAATTTTTGCGAACCCTTTGTGCTATGGGTATTTCAGGGATCCCCATTTCCGAAGAAGAAATTAAGGGGATAGGTGGATATAAAAAAATTGATCTGGGTGAGTTTAAAGAAATTACTTACTCTCGGGGAATTACTTTGATGGCATTAATTCATCCTTCAACAATGTTAAGAGAAACTCCAGAGGAGATAGAAAGATTGGTAAAGGGTTGGTTTGCAAAAGCAGGAAAGGGAGGCGGTTTTGTTATTTCCGCCAGTCTTCCAGTTGATGCTCCTGAAAAAAATGTAAAGGCTTATTTAAAAGCAATAGATGAGTCAAAATACCCTGTGGAAGAAAAGGGGGAAGAGTAGTTTTGAAGAGAGGTCTAATTGAAGTAAATTTAGATTATTGTACCGCCTGCCGCTCTTGTGAATTGGCCTGCCATTTTAGGAATACAAGTAGTTTTGGGGCTTCCCATAGCTTTATTGATGTAAACCTTAAAAAGGCTACCGGGGAAGTCCAGGTGGATTTCCTTGAGGCTTGTGATAACTGCAGGGAGGAACCTTTTCCCTATTGTTATGGTGCCTGTTGCACTGGGGCCATTACCTGGAAATTGGTTA
>PWGV01000099.1 GCA_003554585.1 Halobacteroidaceae bacterium
CACTGCATGCGGCGGGGGTAAGGGTTTTATCGCACAGTCGAAACTATAAACGGCCGCGTGGTTTCTGGTGCGCAATCGGCAATTGTTCTTCCTGCAATATGCGGGTTAACGGTATACCAAACGTGCGTACCTGTGTAGAGCCCCTGCAGAGCGGTATGATCGTTGAAACTCAGCAGGGTAGAGGTGCTATCGGGGGTGCGCTTAATGAATAAAGCTGAGATCCTTGTAATCGGAAGTGGTCCGGCCGGGTTAAAAGCCAGCTTAAGCGCTGCCGAACAGGGCGCCGGAGTGGCCCTCTTGGAACGCGATTCATTTCTTGGTGGGCAGCTGGTTAAGCAGACCCATATGTTCTTTGGCTCTAAGGAACAGTATGCCTCAGAAAGAGGATTTAAAATTGCAGAAAAGCTAAACCTGGAAGCAGAAGAACACCCTAATATCAAGATCTTAAAGGATGCCACTGTTCTTGGCTATTATGAAGAAGGGATTGTATCCCTGGAGGTAAAGGGAAAATTTGCCACAATTAAGCCCGCGGCTATAATTATTGCCACCGGAGCCCAGGAAAACACCCTGATGTTTCCCAATTGTGATTTGCCAGGTATCTATGGAGCGGGAGCAGTGCAGACACTGATGAATGTTTACGGTGTGCTTCCGGGTAAAAGAGTGGCCATGGTCGGGGCGGGGAATATCGGGGTTATCGTTAGTTACCAGCTTCTTCAGGCCGGGGTTGAAGTGCCTGTTATTATCGAAGCTATGCCCCATATCGGAGCATACCATGTCCATGCGTCAAAAGTGCGCCGCATGGGTGTGCCCATTTATACTTCACATACAGTTCTTTCTGCTCATGGCAGCGAAAGTCTTGAAAAGATAACCATGGCTGAAATTGATCAAGATCGGAATCCTGTAACGGGAACAGAAAAAGACCTGGAAGTGGATGTTCTTTGTATTGCCGTCGGCTTAACTCCCCTGACGGAAATCCTCTTTCAGGCAGGCTGTAAGATGGCTTATATACCAGAGCTGGGAGGTCACGTTCCCCTGCGCAGCGATAATCTGGAAACCTCAGTTCCCAATATTTTTGTTGCCGGAGATGTCGGAGGAATTGAGGAGGCCAGTGCAGCCATGGTTGAAGGCAGTATTGCCGGACTTACTGCTGCATTTAACCTGGGATACGGCAAGGAAAGTTATTCAGGATTACTCGCCGCTGCGAAGCGTGAACTTGAACATTTAAGAAGAGGACCTGTCGGTGAAAAAATCCGCATTGGTCTGGAAAGCCTGAGCAGTTTTGTGGAGGTGAAATAATTTTGTTGTCAAAAACCGGTGTGCCTACCGACGATCAGATTGAAGCGGTGAAACCATCCAAAGAACGCCTGGCGAAAGGGCCGGTGGTTATTGTTGAATGTTTCCAGGAAATACCCTGTGATCCATGTTATACAGCCTGTAAACAGGGCGGCTTCCTGCCGTTTGAAGATATTAACGACCTGCCTGAGATGGATTTCGAAAAATGTAACGGTTGTGGCGTCTGCATTGGAGCCTGCCCCGGGTTGGCGATATTTATTGTTGATGAAACATACTCTGATGACGAAGCCCTGGTTATAATTCCCTGGGAGTTTGTACCTGTGCCCGAGGAAGGCAGCACTGTAAAAGGGTTAAACCGGGAAGGTGAAGCAGTCGCCGAAGTTAAAGTAAAAAAAGTGCGCTCAGCAGGGAAAAATAAAAACACCAATTTGATAACCCTGATTGTTCCTAAAGAATTCGCGCATGAAATTCGCAGCATTGAAGTCTAAGCTGCTTGTATTAATGATAACCGGGTCTGTCCAAGCAGATTAAGAGATTTGTTCTTTCCCTTTGGGCAGAGTTAGAGAAAGGGCCCTGGCGGTCCGCAGGAAAGGATGAGCGTTGTGACCGATAAAACTATCATTTGCCGCTGTGAAGATTTAACCATAGAAGAAATTCGCGAATGGATAAGCAAAGGTTATGACGGTTTTGAAGAAATTAAAAGAGCAACCCGCATCGGCATGGGAGCATGCCAGGGCAGAACTTGCCGTCGACATCTCTTGATTGAACTGGCCCGGGCAGGTCAAAAGAGCCCGTCTGATATTGATCTTTCTACCTTCCGCCCGCCAACCAAACCTTTGAAGTTTGGTGCGATTACAGGGGTTGATAAAGATGAATAAGACTGCAGATGTTGTTGTCATCGGCGGCGGTTCGATCGGCTGTGCTGTGGCTTATAAGCTGGCCAGGCTTGGTTTTAAAAATGTGGTCGTGCTGGAAAAAGGATATATCTGCAGGGGCTCTACCGGGCGTTGTGCAGCTGGAATCAGGCAGCAGTGGGGAACAGAAATGAACTGTCTAATTTCCCGCTACAGCATCAGGCAGTTTGAAGTAATGAATGAAATGCTTGAATATGACGGGGATGTCGAATTCAGGCAAAACGGTTACCTGATGGTTACCTACTCCGACAAAGAGGCAGATATGCTCAGAGAAAACCTGAATCTGCATAAAAAACTGGGGATTCCTGTTCAGTTTCTAAGTATTGATGATGTAAAAGAAATTGTCCCGGTGCTCAATACAGAGCGTGTTGTCGCTTCCACAATCTGCATGGAAGACGGACAGGCCAATCCTTTTAAAGTGACCGACGCTTATTACCGGGCTGCTAAGCGTTTAGGAGTAAATTTTTACACCTATACAAAGGTTACAGGCTTTAAGAAGCAGGGAGAAAAAATATCGGCAGTGATAACAGACAGGGGTGAAATTGCCACATCAACCGTGGTTAACGCAACTGGGCCTTATGCGAAGTTTATCAGTGAAATGCTTGGACACCAATTGCCGGTAGAACCGGAAAGACATCAAATTGTGGTTACAGAACCACTTGATCCATTTCTTAAACCGCTGGTCATGAATTTTTATCATAACTCATACTGTCAGCAGGTTGTTAACGGATCTATACTGGTTGGCTACGGGAACCCTAAAGAGCCTAAGGGGGTTAATTACAGTTGCAGCTGGCATTTTATTAGGGAATTGGCTGAAAAAGTAATTGATCAATTCCCGGTGATGAAAGATGTTAACATTATCAGGCACTGGTCCGGCCATTACGGCATATCACCCGACGGCCAGCCTGTCCTGGGGACAGTTCCAGGAGTTCAGGGTTATTACCTGGCTCTCGGTTGCGGTAAAGGTTTTATGCTTTCACCGATGATTGGCG
>PWGV01000183.1 GCA_003554585.1 Halobacteroidaceae bacterium
GCGTTGGTATATACAACGGGGAAATCCAGTTGCCAGTCCTGGGCCTCAAGTTCTACAAAAAGGTCAAAAACTTCGTTTAAAACTTCATCAGGCCGGGCTTCGGGGCGATCTATCTTGTTGATAACAACAATTATGCGGAGGTTTTTTTCCAGGGCTTTGCGCAGAACAAATTTGGTCTGGGCCATGGGCCCCTCAAGGGCATCCACAAGAAGAAGTGCTCCATCCGTCATCTGGAGAACTCTTTCCACTTCACCTCCAAAGTCTGCGTGACCGGGAGTATCGACAATGTTGATTTTAAAATCTTTAAAGCTAACGGCTGTATTTTTGGCCAGAATGGTAATTCCTCGTTCTTTTTCCAATTCATTTGAATCCATAATTCTATCAGAAATAACTTCATTTTCTCGGAAGATTCCTGATTGTCGGAGAAGACCATCTACAAGAGTGGTTTTTCCGTGATCAATATGGGCAATGATAGCAATATTGCGCAGCTTTTCTTGAAACTTTGTATCCAATTTGCTCACCAATCCTTAAAATTTATATGCTAAAAAACTATTATAACATGTCCGGGAGAAAAAAACAGGAAAAGTATTTTCGGCAGAGAAGGGATTGTTGGAAGAGGAAAAGTTAAATTTAATCAAAACAGGGAAACTAGTTGAGTAAAATTACAATTAATAGCCCTAATTTTTAAATTCGGAGAAAAAAGTTCGTGGTAAGCGGGAAATAGCCAGCAATAAGGATTTTTAAGGGGGGGGGGAAGCGAAAAAGATTTTCTTTGGAGTAAAATTTTCTTTTTATTCAGGGAAAAATAAGAAGGAAATTTTATTATTTTATTTAATTATTTTAGTAATAATAAACCCATGGGTTTAAAGAGGTTTTCCAAAAAAAATTAGGAGGGGATGTTTTGAAAAAGGCAACGAACTGGAAATGGTTAATTCTTTCATTAGCAATGGCAGCAGTCCTTTTTGTTGGGTTAGGCGAAGGGGCTTTAGCCTCGGACAATATTTTGATTGTGGCAAAAGATACTGAAGCGGAGGGATTTGACCCTCACACTGTTCCTGCAGCTTCCTCGATTCAAATTTACAGCCGGATTTATGAAGGTCTTGTAGGATTTAATTCAGCCGGGGAGATTGTTCCTGAGCTGGCGGAATCCTGGGAAATACTTGACGATACTACCTACAAATTTAACCTGCGCCAGGGGGTTAAATTTCATAATGGTCGGGAAATGACTTCCGCTGATGTAAAATACAGCTTTGAGAGAATGATTGATCCCGATGTCGCTTCTCTTGCCAGGTCCTATTTTGACATGGTGGAAGAAATTGAAACACCAGATGATTACACCGTTATTTTCCACCTTGACGGTCCTTTTGCTGACTTCATGATCAATATCGGCCACACCTATGCTCGAATTGTTCCCCAAGAAGTCATTGATGAGCACGGGGATTTGATGAATGTAGCCGTTGGGACAGGACCATTCCAGCTGGCCGAATGGGTCCCGGATAATTACACACTTTTAACCGCTTTTGAAGATTACTGGCAGGAAGGAATTCCCCGGGTTGATGGGGTCCGTTACCTTATTATGGAAGACGAATCAGCCCAGATGGCTGCTATCAGAACCGGCCATGCCCATATTACTGATATTTCTCCCGAAGGAGCGCGTATTCTCCAGGGCCGCCCCGGGGTAAATGTTGTAGAATACCCCAGTTTTGATTATACCTACCTTGCTTTTAATGTTACCGAGCCACCATTCGACAATCCCAAGGTCCGGCTTGCCCTGAGTTATGCTCTGGATAGGGAGTTGCTGGCCCAGGTTGTATATGATGGCTATGCCCGGGTTACCGGTCCTGTACCTCCTTCCCAGGAAGTTTGGGACGTTGATATTAGCGAATATCCTTCTTATGAAACCAATCCAGCCCGGGCAAGGGAACTCCTGCAAGAAGCCGGTTATAATAATGACCTCAGCTTTACTATAACATCTTCTCCTGCCTATCCCTGGCTGGTTGATACAGCAGTAATGGTCCAGGAACAGCTGGCTGGAGTTGGAGTTGATGTTGAAATTAAAATGGTAGAATGGGGAACTTATATTGATACCTGGATAAACAGGACCCACCAGGCAATGGTCGGGCGTAATGGGGCAGGAAGTACTCCCGAACGGGCCCTTTATTTCTTTTTCCATACCAACGGGGGAGCCAACGTCTGGGGTTTTTCTGATGAACGCTTTGACGAACTGGTAGAAAAAGCCAGGGTGGTAGTTGATCAGGGAGAAAGGGCCGCGATTTATGCCGAAGCCCAAAAACTTCTTGTAAACGAACTGGCTCCTAACCTTTTCCTGAATTCGCCTTCCCAGTTTTATATTGCCAGTGAAGACATTGAGGGTTTTGAGCCTACTCCGTACATGAGCGAAGGCCTGTTCCCTTATATCACTATTGAAAATTAAATGAAAAAAGCGGGGTCTGTTCAAGCAGACCCCGCTCCAATGGTTTCGGCAGGGGGTGTTGGAAATTAGAGAATATATTATTAAAAGAATTCTAGCCTTGATCCCTTTAACTCTGGGGATTACTTTTTTAGTTTTTGTGGCAATTAATTTTGTTCCCGGCGACCCGGTTCGAATATTTCTGGGAATAGAGGGGACCGAAGAACTTGCCGAACAAATCCGACAACAGTTAGGGTTGGATCAACCCCTCCTATTTCGTTACTTTCACTGGCTCGGGCAGCTACTGCAGGGAGATCTGGGTTATTCCCTTTTAACCAGACTTCCGGTCAGTTATGAGCTGGCAACCCGCTTTATGGTAACGATGCAGCTGGCTTTTTTTGGGATGATTTTTTCCGTTTCCCTGGCCCTTCCCATAGGGATTGCTTCGGCGATACGCCAGAATACAGTTAGCGACTTCTTTATTCGGATTTTTGCTCTTATTGGAGTTTCCATACCCAACTTTGCCCTTGGGGTTTTATTGATCCTTTTCCTTTCCAATGTTTTTAACTGGCATCCTCCCATAGGATTTGTTAATATCTGGAATAACCCGGTTATGGCACTGCAAATATTAGTTCTTCCGGTTATTGCCCTGGGAACAGGTATGGCCGGTTCTGTTAGCAGGATGACCAGGTCTGCCATGCTCGAAGTCCTCAGACAGGATTATATTCGGACTGCCCGTTCCAAGGGTCTGCCCGAAAGACTTATCATTTACCGCCACGCTTTCCGGAATGCCCTGATCCCTATTTTAACACTGGTTGGTTTGCAGCTAGGGTATTTACTCGGAGGAGCAGTAATAGTTGAGCAGATTTTTTCTCTGCCTGGACTTGGCAGGTTACTTTTAACGGGGATTCACAATCGGGATTATCCGGTTGTAATGGGTTGTGTCCTTGTTATTGCTATTGTTTTCGCCCTGGTGAATACCGTTGTGGACATTCTATACACTTTTGTTGATCCCAGGATCAAATATCAGTAGGGAGAGGGATTTCTTATGTGGAAGCATTTTAAAGAGTTTTTGAAGCAGTGGAAAAAAAATAAAATTGGTGCCATTGGTGCCGTAGTTGTAATTTTATTAATATTTATTGCTATTGCTGCCCCGCTAATCGCTCCTTACTCTCCCCGGGAAATGCATACTCTCCGCAGGATGGAAGGCCCTAGTACAGACCATATTTTTGGAACGGATCGTTTTGGGCGAGATGAATTCAGCCGGATTGTTTTTGGGGCAAGAGTTTCATTGCAGGTTGGAGTTATTGCAGTTAGTATTGGAGTTCTCAGCGGATTGGTTTTAGGGCTGATTGCCGGGTATTACGGCAGGTTTTTAGATAGTATTATAATGCGGTTTATGGATATCCTTTTTGCGTTTCCCTCGATTTTACTTGCCCTTGTGGTCATCGCGGTCCTCGGCCCCAGTTTAACCAATACAATGATCGCTATTGGTATAACCAATATGCCTGTTTTTACAAGAATTGTTAGAGCTTCGGTTCTTTCTGTTAGGGAAGAAGAATATGTTATGGCGGCCCGGGCCCTGGGATTAAAGGATGTTCGTCTCCTTGCCAGGCATATCCTTCCCAATATTCTGGCCCCGGTAATTGTCCAGGCTTCCCTGGCTTTATCGGGAGCGATTTTGACAGAGGCTGCCCTGAGCTTTTTGGGATTGGGGATACAACCTCCTACTCCTTCCTGGGGTTCAATGCTGAGCGAAAGCCGCCGCTACATGGAACTGGCGCCCTGGACGGTGATTTTCCCATCCCTGGCAATCATGGTAACTGTTATGAGCTTTAACCTGTTTGGGGACGGATTGAGGGATATCCTTGATCCAAAAATCAAGGTTTGAGAGGGGGGCACAATGGAAAGAGGCTGGAATGTTGCTCGAGAAATTGCAGATGAGGGGATGAAAAAAGGCATCTACTCCGGTTACCAGGTAAACGTTGCAGATGAAAAAAATGTCCTTTTCCAGTACGAAGGCGGAAATAGGAAAGTGGGAAAAGAACAAAACCTTATGGAAAGGGAAATGTTTTTTGACCTGGCCTCGCTAACCAAACCCATTGCAACTGCCACTACCGCCTTAAAAATGATGGAAAAAGGGTATTTTTCCCTGGATGAATCCCTTTCCGGTTACATTCCCGGGGAATTTCACCACCGGTTTGGTAAAGTTTCATTCCGACATCTACTTAATCATTCTTCCGGGGTTCGAGCCTGGTACCCAACCTATTCTCGAGGTGTTTCCCGGGAGGGGGTTCTGAATTTGATTCTTAATTTGGAACCCGTCTATGAACCTGGAGAAAAAAATGAATACAGCTGCTTGGGTTACATTCTCCTGGGGCTTCTCCTGGAAAAAATAGGAGAAGGATCCCTTGATCAACTTGCCCAAAAATTTGTTTTTGAACCCCTGGAAATGGAGAGAACCCAGTTTAAGCCGCTGGAAAAAGGATACAGGGAGGAAGATTTTGTTTTCCAGGAGAAAGATCATAAAATCGAAAAGGGCATGGTAAACAGAGCAGGTCTTAGCTTTTCTGGGTGGCGTGAGGGTTTTGCTCCCGGGGAGGTTAATGATGGAAACGCTGCTTATTCCATGGGGGGGATAAGTGGAAATGCAGGCTTATTTAGCAACGCTTCTGACCTGACCAAATTTGGCCAGGCCTGGCTGCTTTCTCTGGAAGGAAAAGGATTTTTACCCCGGTCCCTTGCCAGTCTTGCCGTAAGGGAGCAGCAGATGGGACTAAAAGAATTTGGCCTGGGCTGGGTTTTATTAAAAAATACGCTCAAAAAACCTGCTGGGAAGTCATCAATGGCTCCATTCCTTCCTACTCCGTTATATCCAGAGATTGGCCCTGCTCCAGCAGGCGAACTATTTTCGGACAGGTCTTTCGGACACACGGGCTTTACCGGTTCCTCTATTTTTATCGACCCCGAGTATAAACGGGTAGTGGTATTTTTAGCCAATCACCTTCACCCTCAATTTAAACCGGGTTTGAATAATGTCAGGGCCCGTTTGCATAATGTAATTTGTTCTATTCATGACGGGGGAGATCTTGAATAATTTCTTTTGGCCTTTTTACCAAGGGGGATGAAGGGGTGGAAATTCGTAAATTTGAGAAAAAATTTGGAGAAAAAATTGCAGAACATCTCAATCAAAGCAAAGATGGCTGGCCGGCAGGTGGAATTAAGAGTGGGATTGAGTTTGACCGAAGAACAATTCAGGAGTGGCTTGAAAAGAATGATCCCCAGATATTCCTGGCGATGGAAAAGGAAAAGATAGCCGGAATGCTAAGTTACTTTTTACAAAGCGAAAAAAATAAAACAGGGTACATTAACCTGGTCAACGTCCACCCGGAATTTCAGGGCATGGGAGTGGGCAGGGATCTCCTCCGGGCCTGTCTTGAGGAAGTTTTTAAAACCGGTTTGAACAGGCTTGATTTGCATACCTGGACTGCCAATAGAAAGGCCTTACCCCTTTATAATAAGACCGGTTTTTTGCAAAAAACCGGAGAAGGAGCCTTCAGTAAGCCGGCAGGAGTATATATGGTTAATTTTCTTCCCCTGATTATGCAAAATTCCCTATTGGGGGAATTCATTTCTAAAAAAGGTTGGTACGGGTTTTTAAAAGGGGGAATTTCCTCTGAAGGATATTATTACAGATGGAAATGGGAAGAGGATACCCTTGAGGTGGTTATTGATCCGATTTGTGAGCAGATAAAAAGTTTTTCAGCTCCAGGTTTAAAAGCTGGATTGTCCCTTGGAGAAGAAAATGTTTCCGACCCGGGATCTTCGGTCCTGAAAGGAAAAATAGAAAGAAAGGAAGGAGAAAAACCTCTTTCCATTTCTTTTTTCGGAGATGGAGACTCCTGGCCTACGGGAAGCCAGATTAAGGTGGACAAATCCTGGGAATTGGAAAAAATAATTCGCCTTCCTCAAATAAATCCCGGTGACCAGAGGCAAAAAAGGGAATTTTCCGTAAATATTTCATCAGGGGGGAAACAGGTCCTGTTGGGAGTGGGAAAAGAAATTAAACCTGGCCTGGAGTTAATCCTAGCAAATGATTTGCCGGAGTTAATTGCAGGGGAAAAAAAAGAAATTTTATTTAAAATAAAAAATAACCTGGAGGAGAAGTTTTCTGGAAAAGTCGGGGTCAAGTGCAAAAAAGAAATTTCTGATCAATCCAAAGAAATCCCAGTGGAAATTGCTCCCGGGGGTTTTGGTGAAATAAAGCTGTCATTAAAAGGAGAAGTAGAAGGAAAGGGACTCATAGAAATTAGGGCAGATGGAGAAGTTATTAAGGCTGTTAAAAAACAGGAGTTTATAATCAGGTATCCGGGAACAATTGGGGAAGGGAAAATTAACGGGATGCCCTGGTTAATAAATGACCGGATTGCAATTACCGCTGAGGGGTCCTGGGTTAAGGGTTATGATAAATCTCTCGGGAGGTGGGTTTTTAAAACGGAAGCCTGGCAATCAGGACCCAATTTTAATCCCGCCCTTTTCCGCGAGAGAGAGTTTATTTATCATGTTGAAAACGGTAAATTATTTTTAACTCAGGAAGGTTCCGGAGAGCAGGGCCTCAAAATTGAACATGGGTTTAGCCTTTCTGGTAACAGGGTGGTTTCCGAAGTAATGGTTTCAAACAGGGGTATGGAGAGCAAAAAAATCCGTTTCCAGTGCCGAAATGGTTTTCCCGGCAGGGATTTTTCCCGTGTTGTTTTTCCCGTTGACCAGGGGGTTATGGCCGAAGATTTTGATGTGGAAAATTTCCCGGGCAGGGGTGATTTAGTTTTTTCCAGTTTACCCTGGCTGGCCTGGGAAAGGGAGGAAAATGTTGTGGGGATTATTCCCCGGGGGAAAATTGGAAAAGCTCAAATCAGGGATAATAGCTTCGAATTTTTCCACGAAACTTTCCCCCTGGGAGGGGATTCTTCCCGGATTTTACCAGGACCAATTTTTTTTGCAGGTAAAGGGAGCTGGGAAAAATTAGTCGAAACTGAAAAACCTAATCGAAAAAAACCAAAAGTTTTTTCCCTGGCCGAACCGTTTTGGGATGATGGATTTCCCGTACTGGTTGATGGGCGAGGAGCAGGGATTATTTCAGGTTCTTATCCAGCAAGAAGAAAATGCCTCTTTGAGTTAAACGTTGACTTTGGGAATGGCAAGGAATACAGGGCTTTTTTAAAGGATAAAAAGGGTTATTCTTTCCGCCTGGAGTGGAAACAGGGTACCCTTAAACCGGGTATTTATTCTACCAGAACAAAATATTCTCTCCGGGGGGTGGAACGAGAAAAAGAACTCCCGGTAGTTGTCCTTGGGGGAGAGGAAAAAGATGATGCTGCCCAGGGCAGAGGTAGGTGGAATTTGTCCAGCGGGTTTTTAAAAGGGAAAATAGATCCCCAATTTGCCTGTTCGGTTTATGAGCTGAAATATAAGGGGATAGAACTATTGAATTCACCCTACCCAGAAGCCGGGGATTTTCACTGGACCTACCCCTGGTTTGGAGGGATACACCCGGTAATTTTAACCGGAAAGGATGATTTTTATCCTGGTAACTTGAACAGGGAAAAGGATGTTGATTTGAAAAAAAGCAGGCTTAGCTGCCAGGGCCTGGACTGGGAAGGTTTTGAGTATTCTATCCACCCCCGCCAGGAAAATTTTGAGGGGCTGAAAGTTAAGGTTCTTTACCTTACTTTGCCGGGGATACCTTCCCTTTACTGTGGCCTGAGAATAAAGAATAACAATGATTACCGGGTTTTTGTCCGGTCGGGATTTTACATTTTTTTAAATCCCGAATTCTTGACGGGGGGATCCCGGGTCCACCTGAAAAAGGGGAGAGAATTAAGCCTGAGAAAAATCGGGGCCCTGGAAAGCCAGAGGAATAATCTTGATTGGGTTGCAATACAGGGAAAAGAAAGGTTAATTATAACCGGAGACGAAAATTCAAGGGTAAACTTTATAGAAATGCCTCCCCCGGGGGATAGTTACCTTACAATTGGAGCAAACGACGGGATCAAAATCGATTCAGGGGAAGAGTGCTTAATTAATGCATTTCTTTTTCCTGGAGAAGGTTCAGAAAAGGGAAATTTACTCCATGAGTTTGTTAGAGATTATTTAGTTATCTGATAGAGAAGTTTTTCCGATTGGAGAAAAGGGATTTTGGTTTGCAGGTTATAAGGGTGTGTAAATGCCCGAGAATTTTAAGAAAAATTCTCAGGTTGGTTGAAGGTTTCGGAAAACCAAAACTATTCAGGAGGATTAACCTTGCTTCCCAAAAGTTTCAATGCTGCGATTCTTTTTTCTGCGGGTGTCATGTTGTTGGTTGTTTTTGCCGGAAGCCAGGTCGGATTGGCTGAAAAAAATGTTTTAATTGTGGACAAAAACACTGAAGCGGAGGTTTTGTTCCCCATACTGTTCTTTCCGCTTTTTCAATCCAGATTTACAGCCAGATCTATGAAGGTCTTGTAGGACCCTCGAGTGAGGGGGAGATAATTTCCGAAATCGCTGAATCCTGTGAGATTATTGACGATACAACCTATCGTTTTGACCTCAGGCAGGGGGTTAAATTTCATAATGACCGGGAAATGACTTCCAAGGATGTGAAATACAGTTTTGAAAGAATGACCGATCCAGAAGTGGGTTCGCTTGCTGAAACCTATTTTGAAATGGTAGAGGAAATTGAAATCCCCGATGATTAAACTGTTTTTTTCCACCTTGAGGAACCGTTCGCGGATTTCATGATTAATGTGACCCACACCTATGCAAATATAGTTCCCCGGGAGGTAGTTGAAGAACCCGAGGACTTAATGAATGTTGCTGTTGGGACCGGACCTTTCAAAATGGAAAAATGGGTTCCTGATAATTACACTCTGCTTGCGACATATGAAGATTATTATGAAGGAGGGGTTCCCTATGTGGATGTAGGTTGTTATGTAATAATGGAAGACGAATCTGCTCAGATGGCTGCCATAAAAACTGGAGAAGTTCATGTTAATGATATTTCTCCAGAAGGAGCCCAGATTTTAAGGGGGAGGCCGGGTCTTAATGTAATAGAATAACCGAGTTTTGATTACAACTACTGGGCTTTTAATGCAACCGGACCGCCTTTTGATGATCCCAAAGTCCGGCTAGCAATGAGCTATGCAATTGACCGGGAATTAATTTGGGGAAATTGCCTATGATCGGTTTGTCCAGGTGACCAGGCCGGTCCCCCTCGCAGGAATTATGGGCTGTTGATGTTGATTAATTTCCCTCTTATGAATATGTTCCCCAGAAAGCTCAGGAATTGCTTGTTGAAGCAGGGTACGGATACGGACTTGAAATAAACATTACTACTTCCAGCGCCCACCCCTACATTGTGGAAACAGCAGTTGTAATCCAGGAACTTTTAATGGGAGTTGGGGTAGATGTGAAAATAGAAATGCTGGAATGGGGAGCCTATATTGATGCCTGGGTTAATCGGGATTATCAAAGTATGGTAGGGTTAAATGGAGCTGGAACCACCCCCGAAAGAGCCCTGTATTTCTTTTTCCATTTGCTTCACCTTACCTGGCTGGGGACTGTCCTGGTTGCTTTTGCGGGGTTGGGGGATTTCATTTACCTGGGTTTTGACCTGCCTCCTTCTTTTTACCTGGCCCGGGCGATATTTTTGGGGCTGATTTTCTTAATGTTCTCTGTTGTATTGCAATGGTTAACCTCTGGGGTAGGAAAAAGGGAAGTTTTCTGCAGAGGTTATTCTTTGCTACGGTTACAGGAGCATCCCTTATCTTATTTTTGGGTTTTTGGTACTACCGTTTTCCCTTTTTTGATTAATCCGGGAAAATTCTAATTTAAGTCTAATGAATTTTAAGCTTCCTGGTGTTCCAGGATGCCCTCTGGGACCACGCCCCAAAGCAAAAAAATGGGGCCATAAAGGGATACTAATAGGCCTGGAAGGCCTATTCCTGGCTGGGATCTGGTTAATGCCACCCGGAGGGCTGCCCGGGGCAGCTGTAACCGGGAAATGGGCAGTGCAGAGGATTTGCAAAAAGGAAGGAAAAGAGTTTAGGTTTTGATTAGTTTCTGGGAAAAATAATAAATTTGGTGGGGGCTATAAATGGATGGAATGAAAATTGAACTTGCTGATCAAAACACTATTGAAAAAGGAACTGAAGTATTACTTGGAGCCTTTTTAAATGAGGGCTTTACAAGTTTTATCTTTGATTTTTCTAAAAAAAACACGAAAAAATACCTTTTCCGGGCTTTTTTATTGAAGTCCAGATTAAACCTGGAAGCCGGGGAAAAGATTTTCCTGGCAAAAAAGAATGGGGAAATTGCAGGGATCGTGTTATTAAAAAGAAACCGTAAAGTTCCCAGGAGAAAGTTATTAAAAATTATTTTTCCCGACATATTTAAGATTCTTCCCCTACTGGGGAAATTTCGTTTCGGCAATGTAATTCCAGGGCTGAAAAGCCTCAAATTCACTGAAAAAATAGAGGAACCTTTCCTTACCCTGGAAGCGGTTAGTGTTGGTAGAGAATTTCAGGGTATGGGAATGGGAAAAAGGCTTTTAAATAAAATCCATGAAATTGCGGAGAAAGATCCCGAAATAAAAGGGGTTTACCTTTTTACTGCGGATAAGAAGAACAAAGAAATATATGAAAATTTTGGCTATGAATTAATTGAAGAAGCAACACAGAAAGGTATAACAGCATATCACATGTTCAGGAAAAACTGGAAATAAAAACCCCGATAAAATTTTTCCAATAGCCTGCGGGAGGGGATACAGATTACTGAGGATTTAGAAAGAAAAGTTTACGGTTATTTTGGAAAAGAAGGCTTAAAGTGGCTTGAGGAAATTCCAAAAATAAAAGAGGAATGTATTAAACTATGGCAGTTAGAAAACCTTTCAGAATCTGAAATTATGTTCGCAAATTACATTTCTTTCTGCAGGTCCAATCTGTACGGAGAAGTAGTTTTGAAAATAGGTTTTCCCCATCCAGATCTCTTCTCGGAAATGGAAGCTTTGCAAATTTTTGGTGGTAGGAAGATAGTCAGGCTTCTAGATTTTAACCGGGAGTTTGGAGCTCTTTTGCTGGAAAGAATTAGGCCAGGTGATAACCTGACTACAATAAAGGAGAGGGGCGAGCGGCTCAAAATTGCTGCGGAAATTTGTGCGGATTTGCCAATCCCATGGGAAAGAAAAGGGAAAATTCCCCTGCTCCGAGAACTGGCAGAAAAAGCGTTTGCCGACCTACCCAAAGCGGGTAGTGCCGGGGAAAAAGTTCAGGAATTGGTTATTTCTGCCCGGGAACGGCTGAGGGAATTTGCCGAGGAGATGCCTGATTTTCTTCTTCACGGTGATCTTAACCACTGGAATATCCTGAAAAATGAGAGAGAATGGAAGGCTATTGACCCCAAAGGATATCGGGGCCCAGCCTGCATGGAGGTAGGTCGCTTTATGATCAATGAATTAAGCATGACTCCTCTCTTGGAAAAAACGGAGTGCCTGGAGGAAATGGTAAATGTTCTCAGTGAAAAAATTGACCAGACCAAAACAAATATATCCCGAGCCGCTTTTATTGATAAGGCTTTGAGTTTGACCTGGAAATTTGAAGAATATAACCGTGGAGATCTTTCCCCGGATATATCTGATCTGGAACTCCTGGCAAAATTTTCGCAAATCCAGGAGGAAAAAGAAGGGTGAAAAAAATTCTTGTAATTGGGCCAGGGGGACCAGGGAAAAACTTTGTTTTCCCGGAAACCGGGAGAAAAGCTGGGAATTCCCGTTGTTCATTTGGATAGTCTATACTGGAAACCGGATTGGGAACCAAGTTTACAGGAGGAATGGGATGAAATTATTAAAACCCTTGTAAATAGCCCTACCTGGATCATTGATGGAAATTTCAGCCGAACTTCTGTACCCCGCTGAAAAAAGCCGATACCGTTTTCTTTTTTGATTTTTCACGTAGAATTAATCTTTACAGGGCAGCAAAAAGAAGAGTAAGGTATTGGGGAAATAATAGACCTGATTTAAATCCCAAATACCCCGAAAAATTGGACCTGCCTTTATTTTGGGTAACTGGAACTTTAAAAAGAGAAAACGAGGGGATTTATTGAAAAAACTGAAAGAATGCGGGAAGAATAAAAGGATTATTTTTTTCCAAGCCTCCAAAATGGTTGAAAAATACCTGGAGAAATTGTAAAAAAAAGACCTGCTTTTAAAGGCGGGTCTTTTTTCTCCTAGACCATACTTAGGGCCGTGAAAAGAGCAATGTTGGCAAGAATGTGGGAGTAAACCGTATAGCGAATGGAACCTGTTTTCATTGCAATATAGTTCCAGCATAAGCCAAATATTGCACCTCCACCGAGTAAAATGAAAACCTGTTCAATGTTCCAGGGTTCAGTGGCAAGAAATGGTCCCAGGTGCCAGGCTCCAAACCCAATTGCAGGGTAGATAACCCCGCAGAACAATTTTTTTGGGAAAAGCCTGATAAAAGCTCCCCGCCAGAGGATTTCCTCCAGCAACCCGTTCCATAAAGACATTGGGATAGCGATTAACATCATCAGAAGAGTGGATTCTGGCCAGAGAGCACGTTCTCCTTCAAAAGGGCCGGTAAAAACAACGGAGAGGATTACGGGTATTGCAAGGATTATTACACCTAAAAAGGCTTGTTTTCTCAAAGGTTGTTGGACCTTTAATAGGACTTGTTTCAATTGTCCCCAGCCCATTAACCAGACTGGAAAGGCAAGGCACCAGAAAAGCCAGTAGAGGCCGTAACCCAGTGAAAAGGAAACCATGTGTTGGAGTTCACTGGTCCAATGCATTACCAAGTAAACACTCAGGGGAACAAAAATTGGAGCAAGAATTAAAGCTGCTTTTTTCATGCTAGGGTACCTCCTTAAAAAATTATTCCGATAATAATAGCCAGGGTTACTCCCAGAGGAATTAGGATGCCGCCCCATTTAATGGAAAGCGTGCTTTTTCCATCGGGATAAAGGGGAGTTTCAGGATCATAGTACTTTTGCAGGCTATCAATTACAGGTGTTTCAGCTCCTGCCCCTTTCAGGATGATCATAAGTTCGTCAGTTAAAACTTTGAGTTCATCCCGAGCCGCCCGGGGATGGCCTTCAATACTTGATTTAGCCATTTCTTTACGCATAACGATCTCAACTAATTTAACAAAAACAGGCTCGGGGATTAATTCAACGATGCGCAGGAAAGAAGGGCTGGGAGGGATCCCGACATTTTTCCGGAGTCCCCGCATTGCTTCTTTTATTCCCCTGACCCCTAAAATCTGGAGGTCCCGGGTCCGGGCAAGACGCTTCATGCTGATTCCTGCAGCATACAACGCCGGGGCAAAAGCAGGCATTAAAAGGGCCACGTGGTACTTTAACCAGGCTTCCATATCTCTTCGAACCTGAACCTTATAACCCCGCATGGATCCTAATACCGAAGCTATCTCCCGTGTTCTTTCCCTGACTTCACCATCAACCTCTCCGATGGGAATGGTCCAGATCTTTTTCTCATTAACCGGGGCAATTTTCATAATGTGTCCTTCTCTTTCCCCGCCGGGGTAAGGGAAACCCAGGAGAACTCTCTTTTGGCCCAGGGCTTTAATCCGCTTTTCTGGCCCTTCAGCGTTATTTAGCATGAACAGAAAAGTTTTTACTTCTTTGTTTCCGGCCAGGGTAGGGATAATTTCATCTGCCTGGTTTTTGCGCATGACTACCATTACAAGGTCATAATCATCTTCAGGTTTTAAGGATTTAACAGGAGTAACTCTGGCAATTTCTTTCTTTTCCGATCCCTCTTCTTGAACTACAATTCCGTGCTTTTTAATATCTTCGAGGCGCTGGTTTCGAGCAAGAATTGAAACATTGTGTCCTGCTTCATGTAGTCTTGCTGCCATTAAACTCCCCAAGGGTCCAGCACCAAATACTAGAATTTTCATTTAACACCAACCCCCTTTGAAATTTGCTTCGATTTTTATTAAACTAACTCCCAGATCCCGAATACGATTAATGCAACCGAAGAAAGCTGCCTGATCCTGGATCAGCCCGAAAAGGAGGGAGTTTCCTTCTGGTGTGTGTTGGGCTTTTAGTCCGGCGAACCATTCTGACCAGTCGGGATCTATATGCCCCCTGATCCAAATTTTTAGTTTCACCTGATTTTTTGCCAAAGAATTCATGTCGCACCTCCTGGAATGTTTCTTGCAGATCCATAATAATATTTTGGGGGCCAAAAGAGAACTGACGAAAGTTAGGTTAGGGTTAGGGAATGGGTTGGTAAATAAAAAAACCGGGAAGCATCCCGGTTTTCAAAAAAAGGTTATTCAATTATATTTTTTTATTCTTCCCTGATCAGGTTCAATTCCCTTGCCCTGGCAATTGCTTCAGCCCTTCTTTCAACCAGGAGTTTGGTATAGATGTTACTAATGTGCCACTTAACTGTACCCACGGAAAGGAAAAGCTTATCAGCAATCTTCTGGTTGGATAATCCCCGGGCCAAAAGCTGTAGAATCTCCATTTCCCGTGGGCTCAGCCTGGTGACTTCCGAGGGAGTTAAAAGTTTCTGCTGGCCGTTGGTCCATTTTTCCCCAAGTCTATGGAGAATCCTGGCTGCAAATCTGGAAACCTTTCTTTTGGCAGGTATTCTGGAAAGAAGTCTTATAATTTCCTCTCCCTCGTCAAGGAAAGGTTGGATAAAGTTTTCGCTGCTTCCCAGGTTCAAGGCTTCGGTAAGATAGGAAATTGCTGAATTCTTATTATCTTTTCTACAGGCAAGTTGGGCCTTTAAAAGCAGGATTTCAATCTTAATTCCCCTTGCCTCGATTTGGGAGAGATTATTTTCCAGGGTATCCAGAATTCTTTCAGCGGTTTGCAGGTTCCCTTCACTTATTTCCAGACGGGCCAGGACCAGGTGGATTGTTTCCTGCCCAAAGGAAGGTTTGTTTTCAGCAGAGGGTTTTAACCGGGATAGATAGTCCCGGGCCAGGGAGAAATCCCCTTCTTCGAGATAAATCCGGGCTCTCCAGGTAGAAACCAACTGGCCAATGACCGCAGGCAGGCCGTCCTCACGCTGGATTTTTGCCATTTCTCCCAGGAGTTCCTGGGCTTTTGCCAGCTCTCCCGAGGAGAAACAAACCAGGACCAGGCAATACTGGCACCAGGCCAAAATTTGTTTTTCGGGTTGGCATATTTTTATAGCTTTCTTAATTTTATCTCGGGCCTTCTCCAGTTCATTTTGATCTTTATAAATTAAACCCTCAAGTGCAAGAAGGGGCCCGGTTCGGGGCATATTTGTGAGGTGGTTTTCTTCAGCATATTTAAGAATTTCGGTGCAAATCTGGTGGGCTTCTCCCAGACGGCCCCGGTACCAGTGAATATTGCCGAGTTTCCAGCCCGCGAGTAACGTGGAAAAGTGCTGTCCGCTTTTTTTGGCCAGGGCAATAGCCCTTTCAAACTCTTCCGCAGCTTTATTCAAATCACCTTCCAGGGCCAGGGCGTCTCCAGCAGCCAGGGCTGCAAAACTATGCCATAGGGTTTTTTCCGGGGGCAGTTTTTCTTGGACTTCCCTGCTCCGGGTAACAATGGCCCTGGTATCGTTCTGGAAAATGGAGAGATAAGTCCTGATTAGGGCCAGCATTCCCTCGAATTCCTTCCGTTCACTTTCATCGGTAATCTGGATCTCAGGGGCTTCTTCCATAAAGGAATCCAGCCCTTTTAAATTACCCCTAATGATTAAAAACAGGGCTTTATAGGCAAAAAGGCGAGGAAAAATTTTCAATAGATCGGAAGGGATTTTTTCAAGCCACCCGGAAAACCTCCTGTTGCCCTCCTGCTGCCAAATAAAGTCAGGATCCTCGTTAATTATTTCCAGGGCCCACTCCATGTTATCAAAGGCCAGGGCGTGTTCTACAGCCTGTCCTGGCTCCCCTCTTTCCAGGAAGTGGCGGGCGGCCCTTTCGTGCAGGGCTGGGAGCAGATCTTCATCCCGAATGGAAAGCTGAAAATTTAAAAGCTCAGCAAAAAGTGGATGGTAGCGGTATTTGAAAACATCTGGATCGACAGGGGTTAAAAAAAGGTTTTGATTTTCCAGCTTAATTAGGATCTCCCCGCTGTCCCCTCTACCCGTAATAGCCTGGCAGATGGAAGGATCCAGGGTTTTCAATATCGAGGTCTGTAAAAGGAAATCCTGGATTTCCGGGGGTTGCTGGGATAGGACCTCTTCTGTTAAAAAGTTGAGGATATGGCGGTGGCTCCCGGTAAAGTTCCGGATGAAAGACCGGAGGTCCTTCTGGTTTTGCATCGAATGGGCAGCCATCTGCAGGCTCGTAACCCAACCCTCTGTTTTCCGGGTTAAATCACTTAAGTCCTCCTCGGTAAGGTTTTCCAGGCCGAATAAATCCAGGAACTCTTTTATTTCATAAGGAGAAAACCGCAGGCGGTCACCGCGGATTTCCGTCAGCTGTCCCCGGGCTCGCCAGCGGGCCAGAGGCCAGGGTGGATCAGCCCGAGAGGTAACAAACAGTTGAATATGGGGAGGCAGGTTCTCAATGAAAAAGGAAAGGTTTTCCTGGATTGTTTTTTCTTCGATAAGATGGTAATCATCCAGGATCAGGAATAAGGGTTCGTCAATTTCAACAAGTTCGTTTAAAAAGGAGACGAGCAAACTTTGTTCAGGAGAAAATTCAGGGTTGGGGGCCCCGGCCTGAATATTCTCCAGGGCAAAATCACCCAGACCTGGTTCGACTCTCTGCAGAGCAGAAATAAAATAGGTCCAGAAAAGGCGGGGATCATTATCACTCTCATCCAGGCTGTACCAGGCTGTTCTCCCTTCCCATTTTGCCGCCCACTGCAGGGCAAGAGTCGTTTTTCCAAACCCGGCTGGAGCCGAAATTAAAATCAGTTTGCGGGGATATCCCCGGGCAGGAGTAGGGCCTTTTTCAATCTGTTCTAAAAGGCGGGTCCTTTTTACCAGCCCTACCGGTTGAGGTGGTGGAGTTATTTTAACTTTCAGTAACCTTCCAGCCATTTTGCTTGCCCCCTAACGGGTAATATTTAGTCGTTGTTTCTATAATCCAGGGTTTTAAGGAAATTTTCCAGGGGTATTTCCCCGGAGATGTTTTCCTTGAGTTCCTGGTATTTTCCTCTTGCTCCGGGCTGGTTGTAACCCTTAATGGCGCGGAGCATAATGTTTTTCGGTGTTTCGAGTGGAGAAACATATTCCACCACAGAAACCCTGTAGTTGTAGGCTTCCAGGGCTGCAGCTCTAAGGCCATCGGTGAAGATATCAGCCAGGCGGTTATGAAAAATATTATGCTTGCTGATTGGTTTCCACTGGTTAAAATCAATTTTTTGGTGCAGAGCGGCCTGGCAGCAGGGAACGGCAATAATGTACTTGCTTTCCAGGTGTAAACCGAGGGCCAGGGCTTCGTCTGTGGCCGTATCACAGGCATGCAAACTTAATACCATGTCGATATCCGAAGAAGAATGGAAATCCATTATTTTCCCCTGCCGGAATTCCATGTTGTGATAACCGAGCTGTTTTTGAATTTTCCGGGAGGAAGCAATAACATCGGCGTTATCATCGATCCCAATCACTTTACAGGGCATCCGTTTTTTTTCTGTTAACCAGTAATTAAGGACGAAGGAAAGATAGGACTTTCCGCAGCCGCAGTCGAGAATGGTGATTTTTCCCTTGTCGGGTTGTTCCTCAATTATTTCATCGATAAGTTCAATAAACCGGTCAACCTGGTAGAACTTGCGGCGTTTATCGGCCTTGATTTGACCCTCGGGGGACATTATTCCCACTGCCTTTAGTAGTTCTTCGGCTTCACCCGCCCGGATGAAGTCCTGGCGGGTGCCGTATTCCGGGGTTTTTTGGTGCTGGGCAGGTTCATCCTGGGTATTAATTTCCATTTTCACGTCTCCGGGGAGTATCTTTAACTGGACAACACTTCCCCTTTCAATTATTTTTACCGTTGCCTTTTCAATACCGGCCAGTTGCTGTTCAAGATATTCCCGGAGCTCTTCGCGGCTGATCCGGTCCTTTTCTGCAAGTAAATAGCGAGGATTTTCCGGGTCAACCTGGAGAGTGCTTTTTTCCCTGGCAGAGGTGATTTCTATCCGCTTTAAGTTATCCGTATCTTTCAGCCGGTAAAAGGTCATCTGCAGTAGGTTTCTCAGCTTCTGGTTCCTTTTTTTCATATTGTTCTCTCCTTGAACTCGGTTTAAGATTTTTTTTGCTCCTAGGTTTTTATTAGATTTTAGCAGAGGGAAGTCCTTTTTTAAAGGGAAAAAACCTTGAAAGATTAGGTTTGAAAGGGGTAAGGAAAGCAGAAGTACGGTGAAGGAAAGGGTTTTTTTGGAAACCGTCGAAGGGAAAATAGAGCAAACAAAATTCTAGGAGGGGGAAAACACCTTGCTTAAAAACCTGGAAAAAACCTGGGACCTGGAAGATATTTTCCCCGGGGGCAGCGAATCAGAAGAATTAAAAGAATATATAGCAGAGCTGGAAAAAGAAATTAAAGAATTGAACGAAGGAGTAAGAGGAGAAATTGAGAACTGGCCAGCTTTAATAGACCGGGTGCAGAAGGCAGGGGGGAGGCTCCGGGAGGCAAGTTCTTTTATCGGCTGCCTTAACGCCCAAAATACTAAGGACGAGCAGGCCAAGCTTTTAGGGCGGAAAATGCAGCAGTTGGGCGCTGCCCTGCAGTCAGTTTTTACAACCCTGGATAAAAAAATGCTGCAAATCCCCGAAGCAGTATGGGAAAAGCTTCTCGAGGAAATGAGTGAACTTGCTTATAACCTGGAAGAAAGGCGGCAGCGGGCAGCAGAATTAATGTCCGAAGAACAAGAAAAACTGGCTACGGACCTTTCTGTAGATGGGTACCACGGCTGGAGTGACCTTTATAATGTTATTACCGGTCGAATGGCTATTCCGTTTACTGTTAAGGGGAAGAAAAAAAAGCTGTCTATTGGCCAGGCCGCCAATATTTTTGCCGATCCGGATCCAAAGGTCCGGAAGGAAATGGGGGAAAAGTGGGAAGAAGCTTGGTCGGAGGAAGCCGAACTCTGTGCCAATGCTTTAAACCACCTGGGAGGGTTCCGCCTGAATCTCTACCGGCACCGGGGCTGGGATTCGGTATTAAAAGAACCCCTGGAAATTAACCGGATGGCTCCCCAGACCCTTGACGTGCTGTGGGAAGTAATTGAGCAAAATAAAGATGTGTTTGTTAGTTTCCTGAACCGCAAGGCCGAGATGCTGGGCCTGGAAAAACTTCGCTGGTGTGATCTGCGGGCACCAGTGGCCGAGACCTCGAAGGAATATTCTTTTGAGGAAGGGGCCAATTTTATTGTTAACCAGTTTGAGCAGGTCAGTCCCCGCATGGCTGAATTTGTCCGGCAGGCTTTTGCAAAAAGGTGGGTTGAAGCTGAAGACCGTGGTGGGAAAAGGCAGGGAGCTTTTTGCACCAGCTTCCCCATGAGCGAACAAACCAGGGTTTTTATGACCTATTCCGGGACCGCTGGCAACGTTTCCACCCTGGCCCATGAACTGGGTCATGCTTTCCATCAGCATGCGATGAAAGGCTTACCCCTACTTTCCCAGCGTTACGCCATGAATGTAGCCGAAACAGCTTCTACTTTTGCGGAAATGGTAGCAGCTGATGCTGCTCTGCGCAATGCCAAAGATGAGCAAGAAAAAATTGCTCTGCTGGGAGATAAAGTCGGCAAGAGTATCTCTTTTTTCATGGATATCCACTGCCGGTTCCTGTTTGAAAAGGACTTTTACGCTGCCCGGAAGAAAGGGCCAGTTGGTACGGATCAATTAAATGAGATAATGGAAAACGCTCAGAAAAAAGCTTTCAGGGAGAGTCTTGCCGATTATCACCCTCACTTCTGGGCTTCCAAGCTGCATTTCTATATTACTGCAGTTCCATTCTACAATTTCCCCTATACCTTCGGTTATCTTTTCAGTGCGGGAGTTTACGCCATGGCCAGTCAGGAAGGGGAAAACTTTGAACAGAAATATATAGACCTGCTCAGGGATACGGGTAGAATGCAGGTAGAAGACCTCGCCCGCAAGCACCTGGGTGTAGACCTGACTCAGCCAGATTTCTGGCAGAAAGCTGTGAGCCTGGCCGCTGAAGATGCAGAGGAATTTTTAAGGTTAACCGAACAAAAGAAAAGGTAGTTCATTGCTGGAAAGGGCTGGAGTAAGCTATGGACCTGGCAAAGAAAACGTTTTTTTGTTCGTGGAGGGGGGCAAGGCTCCCTGCCTTGCCCTCTATTATGCCCTGAAAGGGAAAGGAGATCCCCGGTTTCTTTTAACTATGATGGTTGGGGAAGGCAAGCTGGTTTCCCAGGCCTACTTCCTGGGAAGACTACGAAAGAAGTTTTTTGGATATGGGCCGGGAGTTTAAACGGCGGGGAGTAGAAGCAGGAGTTTTTGGAGACATTGACCAGGAAGATCACAGGGCGTGGATGGGGAAGGTTTCCAAAAAAGCTGGGCTCGAAGCCATTCATCCCCTCTGGAATATGGGGTGGGAAGAAGTTATTGAGAAATTTATTTCCCTGGGTTTTAAAGCGGTAGTAATTGCTGTTGATAGTAATAAACTCGGGCCGGAATATCTGGGCAGGGAATTAAACAGCCTGCTGCTCGTTGAGTTAAAAAAGAAAAATGTAGACCCGGCTGGAGAGAATGGAGAATATCATACCTTTGTAAAGGGTGGCCCGATTTTCCAGGAGGAAATCCATTGCGAACCGGGAGAAGTTATCGGAAGGGACGGGTTTTATTTCCAGGATTTAATAATTTGACCTGTTTTAAAAGCTTCCCCGGACCTTTTTTTGCAATAAATTGGGAGGAAATTGTTAAAGGGAAGACGGAGAGATAAAGGCAGCCTGGATTACCGGTTATTACTAAAAAAAGGAGTGGTTTTTTGTTCAAACTGGCTATTTTTTTAGTTGGGATTTTGCTTTTTTCCTGGAGTTTAAATCCAGGGATGGTCCTGGCCGGGGGCGAGCAGGAACTGCTGGAAATCGAATTCGAGGAAATTGTAATTTACCACACCATGGACTGGTTGGGCCACGGGCATCTGGATGAATTATTTTACCTTTTCCCGGTTGATAGCACAAATGAGGACTTCATGGCCAATATAAATTTCCTAATCGAAGAAAAGAAAGAAGAGGACAGGGAAAGATTCTGGGAAAAACAAATTAAAAACCTGGAAGAATCTATTGAGGATTTCAAACTGGGAAAACGGGAAGAAGTCGAAATTGACGGGAAACCAGGATATAAGTTGATTTTTACAGGTTACCTTCCCGACATTTTCCCCGATAAAATTAAATGGCTACAGGTTTTTTCTTTTCTTCCGGAAGAAAAGTACCTTGTTAGTACTTATACGGCAAGTGATGATACCTTTCCAGAATACCAGGAGGAGGCAATGGAAATAATTTTAAGGACAGAAATCAGGTGAAAATTATTCCAGGGGAAAGTAAATGTTGTTAGGAGAGTTAGAAGAAAAATCTGATTGAATTCCCGGCATCCAACCAACACGAGGAGGAGCAAAATGGACCCAACAGTACTGAGAATGGCCATCTTGAGGATTTTATTTGGTTCGGTCAGTATTATCGGAGCGCTTTTTATGTTTTATTTTAACCGGGTGGAACATGCCCTGAAAGTAAATGCGGTAATAGGGAGTATTGGACCATTTGTTTTTTTAACAATAAGCGGAATTGGCCTGGTAGGAATATCCGGGCAGGTTGAGGTATATAAAATTATTATGATTATCAGTGGAATCGGCCTGATTTTATTTGGCACTCGATGAAAGGAAAAGAGAATTAAAAAACAGCAGGAGAGTGGTTTTTGTTCTCCTGCTGTTTATTTTTTTGGAAGGCTGAAAGAGAAAACTGCTCCCCGTTCCTTTTGGTTTTGAGCACTTATGGATTCTCCGTGAGCTAAAAGTATTTCTCGGGCAAGAGCAAGTCCCAGTCCCCAGCCCCTTCCGGATTCCGGACTGTTTCTTTTGCCCCGGAAAAAACGCTCCCAGATGAAAGGCATTTCTTCAACTGGTATTCCCGGTCCCGAATCAATTATTGAAATCCAGATTTTTTCTTCTTCGTTTATTTCTATTTCAATTGTTTCCTTCGGTGGAGTAAAGGTAATTGCATTGTCTATTAGGTTAGCAATAACAATTCGAATCAGAGCGGGATCTCCCCGGGCGGGAATTTCTGTAGAAGGGAAGTTTCTTTTAACAGAAATTTTTTTATCCAGTAGGGCTAGTTTCCGGCTAGCAAGAACTTCGTTTATCAACTCTCCCAACTGAAATTCCTGCCACCGGGGTTTAATTTTCCCGGCCTTAAGGCGGGAATAGTCCAGGATTTCATTAATTAAAAGGCCGAGGTTTTCTGCTTCCTCGCAGATTATTTTAATAAAACGTTCCCTGGTTTCAGTGTCTCCTGCTGTTCCATCCAGGAGAGCCTGGGCGTAACTGCGGATTGCAGTAAGCGGAGTTTTCAATTCATGGGAAACGCCCGCAAAAAATTTCCGCTGGACTTCCTCCAGTCCATCCAGATTGCGCAGGTTATGCAGCAGCGCAACTATACCGATGATTTCTCCAGAATTGTCCCTGATGGGAAAGCTCTGGAAAAAGAGAGTGAGGTTTCCTTCAAGTTCAATCAATTCGCTGTACTTATCCCTGCCCGCCAGGGCTTTATTGAATAGCTCCAGGACTTCAGGAGATGTGATAAGCTCATCGATTTTTGTCCCACTGAATTCTGCGGGCGTTTTATCAGGACGGAAGAAATTAATTGCCGGCTGATTGGCCAGGATAATTTTCCTTTCCCGGTTGAGGGCCAGTACTCCCTCCTCGATACTGGAAACGGTGTGGGCCAGCTTGTCCCTTTCCTGGGAAAGCTGGTTCAGTGTGCTTTGCAATTGGGAAGCCATGTGGTTAAAGGATTTGCCTAGAGTTCCCAGCTCATCTTTACGGGACAACCTGATTTTTCTTGAAAAGTCACCTTGAGCAAGGGCCTGGGCAGAATGGTCCATTTCCAGAATTGGACGGGAGATACTTTGGGAAAACCAGAAGCTAAAAAATCCGGTTAGCACGACAGCAAAAATTGCTGCGTTCAGGAGGTTGGTCTGGATCTGGCGGATAGTACCCTGGATTCCTGAAATGGGGTAATGGAGAAAAACACCCCCTATGACCCGTCCTCCTTTGGTTACAGGGATACCTGTGGAAAGCATCAGGGTATTGTAATAATTTTTGTTGGGAGGGTGAGAAATTATCTCGCCCTGCAGGAGAATATCCATTTCTCTGGATGAAATTCTGGCTATGCCCCTTTCCACCTGGGCTTCGGGACGGGAACTCTTAATAATGTTACCTGTTTCGTCAATTATCCAGACCCTTGTTTCCAGGGCCCTGTCCAGGAAGAAAAGCAGTTCAGAATGGTTCTGGCCCACCTCGGTAAGGATAGTCCGGGCCAGGGTAGCCAGTTCTTTACCCGTGGAAACCTGGTCATTGGAGCGGGTGGAAATAATATGATCTTCCAGGAGAAAAGAAAAAGAAACCCCGACTAAAATTAATACTAAAAAGATCAGGGTGAGGTAAGAGAAGAATATTTTCCTGTAAATGGTGTTCAGCACTTTTCTCGCTCCCTGCCTGGTTCATATACAAAACGGTAACCGACACCCCAGACTGTTTCCAAACCCCAGGGCTGGTTTTCCCGTGATCTGAGCTTATCTCGAATATGTTTTATGTGAACGTCAATATTGCGGTTGGCCCCCGTATATTCATAACCCCAGATATCCTTAATAAGCTGTTCCCGGGAAAAAACAAGTCCGGGGCGGCGGGCCAGGTAGGAGAGAATTTCAACTTCCCTGGGAGTCATTTCAACAGGTTTTCCCTCAAGAATAACCTGGTACTGCTCGGTGTTGATTTCCAAACCCGGAAAAGAGATTAAATTTTCATTTTTTTGAGGGGGAGCTGCCCGCCTTAAAATCGCTTTTACCCGGGAGACAATTTCTACCGGGTTAAAGGGTTTTTCTACATAGTCATCTGCTCCCAAGTCCAGTCCGATAATTTTATCATAATCCTCGGTTTTGGCTGTGAGCATCAGGACAGGAATCTGGCTTTTCTTATTGCGGAGAACACGACAAACTTCCCAACCGTCCATCTGGGGAAGCATAATATCAAGGATTATTAAGTCAATGGGTTCTTGGTCAATTACCACTAACGCTTTTTCCCCACTCTGGGAAGTGAGCACCTGGAAACCTTCCTTCTGCAAATAGAGAGAGAGGATTTCGCAAACCCGTGGATCATCGTCAACAATTAAAATTTTAATTCTATTGCCCATGGTGAAAACTCTCCCATTTCCCAAAATATTAAACTAATTATACCACAGTTTTCAAGGGAAAACAGGACTAGAAAAAATCAACGAAATCAGCGAACTCAATGGTGTCTACCAGAAAACGGGGAATTGCCTGAAGACTATCTTCAGGAGTAAAGGGAACATTGCCCAGTTCAAATAATAGTTTGAATCCTGTTTCTTGGGCCAGGTCTTTTGTTTTGTCCGTGGTAACTCCGTAAGGCCAGGCCAGGGCAATGATTTTCTGGTCGGTCTGCAGGGCTAAGAGGTTCCTGCTGGTCACCAGATCCTGTTTGATGCGGCACTCGTATTTTTCTTTGCTTTCGCCGGGTTGCTGCAAAATAGCTGGAGTCTGGTTTTCGGTATAATGATGAAGGTTATAGGTGTGGGAGCCAACATCAATTAACCCACTCATATTATTCATGTAGCGAATATTATTAAAAGACATTTTCTCCGAGAAAAGGATAGTCCGCTGCAGACCGGGCATGTGGGAAACAATGGGGAAAACAACTGCAGGGAATTCAAATTCCAACAAAACCGGGTAAGCTTTTGAAAAGAAAGATAAATAACCGTCATCAAAGGTAAGGAGAACTGATTTTTCGGGGAAGCTCCCTTCCTGGTGGTGTTTTAAAAATTCGCCGAGGGAAAGGACTGAAAAATCGTTTTCCTGCAAAAATTCCATTTGCTTTTTAAAATTTGCCAGGCTTGTTTCCGAGTTGCCCTCTGGGTCACCTTCAACAATGTGGTGATAACAGAGGATAAATACTTCATAGGCTTTTACTTCCCCGGAGAAAACCGGGCAAACTAAAAGTGTAATCAGGAGAAAAAAAGCGATAATGGTGATATTTTTTTTCATTTAAAGTCCTCCCGGAATTGAAAAAAATAAAAGGGGCAGTTGCTGGGCTGCCCCCTGAAACAACTAGCTGCCAAAACTCTGCCGCATCTGCCGACGGAAAAAACCATTTTCCCCAAGGAGAAGTTCTCGTTGGGTCATGGCCCGGAATTGTTTTTGTAAGGGTTCTCCGTTGCAATCCTCGCAGCCCGTATTCTGGGAGAAATCTGTCACAGTATTTACAGGGCTGTTCTGTCTGTTGGCTGCAAAAACGAAGACACTCAAGGAGAAAAGCAGAACCAGGCAGAGCAAGATGCTTAAAACTTTTTTATCCATTTAATCCCCTCCCTGTTGGTTAATCTCAGTTGAGTATAACAGGGAGCTGTTAATAGATTATTTATTATTTATTAATTTTTTATTAAGGTTTTTGCATATAAGAACTATCTAAAAGCAGGTGCTCGTGGTAAAATAAGAAGAATTGTAAAAATAACAGGATGGGGGTAGTTCTGTGAAAAAGGTTTTTCTGGTTATTTTTTTAGCAATTGCCCTTTTAATCATTATTACCGGGGGAGTAATTTCCTGGCATGCCAATTCCCTGATTGGAGAAATGGTTAATTTACGGGTAGAGAGAAGCGGGGAATTGATTGAATATTACAGCGATTTTTTAGAACAGGTGGAGCTGCAGGCTGAAGATGGTGTTTTCCTCAGCACCTGGAATTTTCCCCGCGAAGACCCGCAGGCAGTAATAATAATGCTGCATGGAATGCACGGGATGGATGCATCTTCTCTCCTGGAAATAGGGTTTGATTTTTATCAAGAAGGCTTCGAGGTTTTCAGTCTTGATATGCGGGCCCACGGGATGAGCAGTGGGGAGGAAATAGGGCTGGGTTATACCGTAGTCAGGGATGTTGGTGCGCTGCTGGACTGGATAAAAGAAAGTGAAAAACTTCAGAATAAAGAGGTTTACCTTTTTGGTTTTTCCATGGGAGGAGCGGCTGCCATCAATACTGCTGCTAGGAGGGAAGATGTTAGCAGGGTAATCAGCATAGCTTCTTTTACTTCCTATGAAGATAATTTCCTCTATTATATGCGGCGGGAAAATTTGCCGGAAATAATAGTTGCAATGTACCGGCCGGCAATCCGTTTGAGTTTGCGCCTGAAATATGGAGTTGATCCAGTGGATAATTCTCCTATTAATAATATTTCCCGGATATCCCCACGGCCGGTTTTGCTAATTCACGGTGACGGGGACGACCAGATTCCCATAGAACAGGGTAAACGTTTATTTGCAGAGGGAGGCGAAAGCGTTGACCTTCATGTAGCAAAGGGGAAAGGGCATTTTTTAATTATGGATCTTCTCCAGGAAAAAGAGACGAGGGATTTGATCCTGGAATTTTATAATTAAAAACGAGAGAAACAAGACTTGGAAATTTCAGGTTTCAAAAATTACAGGGAGGGGATTATCGGGTTGTTTCAATCCGGTCCCTTCCTTTGTTTTTTGCCTTGTATAAACCCTTGTCGGCCGCTTTAATAACCTCGCCGGGAGCTGGGAAATTCTCGTTATCAGCAAGCCCAAAACTCGCAGTTACTTTAATTTTGTTACCCAAACGCCGGGAACTGTTTTTCCCCGGTTTTTTGCGCCGTCGGTTTTTACCCCTGACGTAAAAAGGCCTCTGGATCATTTTTTCCCGAAGATCTTTTAGGTAGGGCAGGGCTTCATCTTTGTTCTTCCCGGGGAAAATTATTGCAAATTCTTCTCCTCCAAAACGGTAGGGCTTACCTGGCCGGGAGTGCTTTTGCAAAATAGCCCCAACAAATTTCAACACCTGGTCTCCAGTAGCATGGCCGTAACGGTCATTGACCCGCTTGAAATGATCAATATCGACCATGGCTATACTGAAGGGACTGGAAAGTTTTAAAATGTCCTGTTGTAATGATCTGCGGGAAGGCAGTCTGGTTAACTCATCGAGATAGGCTAAAATATAAAGATCTATCACCAATCGGAAAATAACAAAGGCAATTAAGGCCAGGTAAAATACAATCCAGACCTGGTTTGAAGCGGGATAAAGGAACGGGGAGAAGGAGGCACCCCAGATTGCGCCCAGGGTAACCGGCGTAGGATCCCTTCGAATATAACCCACAGCACAAAAAAAGAAAAAACCAAGTCCCATTATTGCCAGTAACAGGCTCGCAGGAGAAATGTTACCAGGAGCATCAAAAAACTCGAAATAAATTTTATCCAGCCAGTCCTGGTTGGGGAAAATAAGCAGAGGAAAGGCAACAAGCTGGATGAGTATAATAAATATCCTGGTTTTCCCCGGGGAAGAGAGAATGCCTTTTTCCCTGGATAAAGCCAGGTAAAAAAGGTTGCCCCAGAAAATTAAAAGCAAAACAAAAAGGAGCGGGGAGTTTTGAAAATCAGGAGGAAAACCTCCGGAAAAATTTATGCCAAAAAGGGAGAGAGCAAACAGGAGGCCCAGGAAAAACCTGGATTTATCAAAAACAACTGTCAGGATTAAAATAACTAAAAAAAGAACAATAATTAAAAGCGAGGTATTAAAAACTGGAAAAGATGGTAAAAGCCGGGTAATTAAAAGATAATGAGCTGCAGCAATAAAAAAGAGAGGAGGGATTATGGTTTTTAAAAATTCTTTTTTGTTAGCCATAGACTTCCCCTTTCTTCAGGAAAAAATATGTCAGATTTTATACTATCATAGTTTTCCCTGGAAAAAAAGCGGAACAAAATTTGACCTGTTAATTTTTGGGATGGTAAAAGAAAAAATGCAATTAAGACAGTCTCTTTTTGTGCACTTTTCCCCCTATCCTGGATTTCCCCTTGCATTATTTTTAACATAAATGGATTTTATTGTAGTATAATAAAGGATTTATAGGGTGTTTTGGGGAATATTAAAAAGATAATAATTCAAAATATTAAAACAATAATATGCACAAAATTTTTTATCCTTAATTTACTGAATATACTGAAAAAAGAGGGGAGGGAGGCCTGGGAATAAATATGTTAAAAAAGAGATAGAAACTGGTTTAGGAAAAACAAAAAAGGAGGATGAGGGATGAATCGATTAGAAGGGAAGGGTCCCTGGTTATTAAGTTGCGCTTTAGTGTTGTGCCTCTTTCTGGTTTTAGGTTCGACAGCAGTTCTTGCTGATGATGTTTTAAAGGTCAGGAATAGATTGGGTATGGATATAACGACAATGGATCCCGCTCACTATACTGGTCCGGAATATGCAATTGATATGTCCGTTTTTGCCAAGTTGATGAGGTTTAAGCCGGGTTCATCAGAACTGGAACTGGACGCGGCAGAGTATGTCGAAATCAGCGATGATAACCTGGTCATTGAATTCCGGTTGCGGGAGGGAATTCAATTCCACCACGGTTTCGGCGAAATGACTGCAGAAGATGTGAAATTTTCCTTTGAGAGGATTATCGATCCCGATGTCAACTCTGAATATGCGGCTGACTGGGCCGTTCTGGAGGAGGTTGAAGTTACCGGCAGATATACCGGGAGAATTATTTTAAATGATACCTATGCGCCGCTTTTTGTTAGCACTATTCCCTACACTCCCGGTAGTATAATCAGCAAAAAAGCCTTCGAGGAGCTGGGCGATCAGTTCGCCTCCAGACCCGTTGGTGCCGGGCCCTATCAATGGAAAGAATGGGTGCCGGGCCAGAGAATTGTCCTGGAAAGATTTGAAGATTACTTCGGAGAAACGCCCCAGTTCAGCCAGATTGAGCTGTATCCAATGGTTGAATACGAGGTCGCGGAAATGGCTTTTGACCGGGGTGACCTTCACGCTACTGAGATTTCCCTGGATTCCTACGAACGCTATAAGGCCGATCCCAATACTGAAATTCACCTTCTTTCCACCCTGCGCTACCACTGGCTCGGTTTTAATCACCAGAAAGAACCCTTTAATGATATCAGGGTGAGGGAAGCAATCCGCTACGCAGTTGATGTTGATGCAGTTATTGCTGGCGCCTATGCGGGTATACCCCCCCGGAATAATACCATGCTTGCTCCGGGAATTCTGGGTCACTGGGAAGATGCTCCCCACTATGAGCGGGACCTGGATAGAGCCCGACAACTGCTGGCAGAAGCGGGTTTCCCGGATGGTT
Organism: Halobacteroidaceae bacterium; assembly: GCA_003554585.1. Lineage (GTDB taxonomy): Bacteria > Bacillota > Halanaerobiia > B1SED10-174 > B1SED10-174 > T1SED10-26. The sequence goes on from PWGV01000183.1 coordinate 29,766, forward strand.
TTGATACCCAGATCACGGTCGACTCGACTTCTGTTCATGTTGACTCGGTTCAGATAATCCAGGATCAGCTCCGCCAGATAGGAGTTAACGCCAGGATTAACGTCGTAGAGGCGGGCGCGGGTTATGAAACCATGGGTCGGGGGGATCCGGAGGGAATGCACTACCAGAGCTTCTCTGCAATCCTTGATCCCGGTTACTGGTTTGAATGGTTTACCACCGAACAGATTGGAGCCTGGAACTACTGGAAATGGTCTAATGAGGAATATGATGAACTCAAAGCCAGGGGAGATATGACCATTGATCCCGAAGAAAGAGAGCAGATCTATATCCGAATGCAGGAGATAATTGATGAAGAAGTAACCTGCATTTGGGTAACCAATGGTGCCAGCATATATGTAACCAAACCTGGAATTGATCCTTCTTTCCTTGCTCACTATCCCCAGTACCATTACTGGACCGGGGAATAATTAATTGCAAAAAGGGGTGGGGGATTTTCCCCTGCCCCTAATCTTTAATTTAAAAACCGGGAAGGAGATTAACCTTGAGCGTAGATATTTTAACTGTTAGCGGAACTCCTTATGAAAGAGGTTTGGCTCACGGCAAGTCCAAGAGAGAGGAAATTGATAATTATCTCCAGCATTTTTACTCCCTGGTTGAAAAAGATAAAACTGCCCGAGAGACTATTCAGCACGTTAGAAAATTTGTTCCCTTTGTTGAGGATTATTCACCCTCGATACAGGAAGAACTGCTGGGAATTTCAGAAGGTGCTCAGCGGGGTTATGAAGAGATAATCATGCTCCACCTGCACGAAGAAATTGGTTGTTTTGTCCCCCGCTGCACCAGCTTTGCAGTTACGGCTCCCGGGACTGTTGATAACCAGGTTTACACCGGACAGACCTGGGATATTCCAGTGGACCTCTGTATTAATGCCCATCCTTTTTTACTGAGGTCAATTAACGAGGAGGGGGAAGCTTCAATTGCCTTCACCTATGCCGGGGTAATTGCCGGAGCAGGTTTGAATTCACACGGCATTTCTCTCAATTGGAATTCCCTGCCCCGTTTGCAGTTTGAAATAGGGGTCCCGACCTATGTAATAATTGCCGAAGTATTGAGGCAGAAAACCATAGGAAAAGCCCTGGAAGCCATATTTAGGGCCCAGCGGGCGGGGTGTTTTAAGTTTATGGTCTCCGATACAGACGAAATATATGCAGTTGAAGCAACCCCGGCTGATGCAGAGATTTTTTACTCCCACAGGTTTTTGGGTCATGCCAACCATTATGAAGGACGCCATAAAGACAGGCAGGATTTAAATAAGGTCTGCAGTGAGAGGGCTGCTTCTACGATTGTCCGACAAAACCGAATGATCCGGTTTTTAAATGAAAACTGGGGTTCAATAAATGTGGAAAAATGCCAGGGCATCCTCAGGGATCATGTCAATTATCCTTTTTCCATTTGCCGCCATCCCGAAGAAGAGGCCAACCATATAACCTGTGGAGCCTGGATTGTCCTACCGGGGAAAGGGGAGTTCTATTATTCTCCCGGGCCTCCCTGTGAGAACAGTTTTACCCGGGTAAATGTTATTGATTAATCGCAAAGGAGGATCAAGCAAATGACTGGTTTTATTATTCGGCGCCTCCTGGTTACCGTAATAACTGTTTTGGGAGCAATGGTTTTGTTGTTCGCCATTCTTCAACTGATCCCGGGTGATTTTGCCTCGGTGGTTTTAGGACCCAGGGCGACCCCGGATATTATCGAGAGTTTCAGGGTTAAAATGGGCCTGGATCAGCCCATCTATGTCCAGCTTTTCAATTTTATTTTTAATGCCATCCAGGGTGATTTTGGGCAGGATGTTTTAAGTCACCTGCCGGTGAGAACCCTGGTTTTGCAGGTCCTTCCCCATACAATAGTTCTGGCCTTAACCAGTATTGTAATCGCTTCTTTACTGGGGATCCCCCTTGGAGCCTATGCAGCCGCTTTCAAGGGCTCATGGATTGACAGAATCCTCGGGGTGATTTCGATTTCGGCAATCACCATCCCCAGTTTTCTGGCAGGGCTTTTAGGGCTATTAATTTTTTCTGTTTACCTGCAGTGGTTTCCGGCAATGGGAGCAGGTCAATCCGGGAATATAGTCGACCAGATCTACCATTTGATCCTTCCCGCAGCAGCCCTTGCTCTGGGCTGGGTGGGGTATCTCGCCCGGATTATGCGGGCTTCCATGCTGGATGAATTAACCGAGGATTATGTGCGGACTGCAAGGTCAAAGGGATTAAAAGAATCGGTTGTTGTTTTCAAGCATGCCCTGCGGGGGGCCCTGATTCCAGTAATTGCAGTAATCGGGGTTGGATTTGGCAACCTACTCGGCGGGGCAGTTTTAATTGAAATTATATTTCACCGGCCCGGACTGGGTTATTTGATCTATACCGCAATAAGGACCAGGAATTATCCGATTGTCCAGGGGGGATTGATTATTGCGGTTATCCTTTATTCCCTGGCCAACCTTTTGGCTGATCTTTCCTACGGGCCCATAGATCCCAGGGTAAGGAGTGAATAAACCATGCGGAGAATAATTAAAAAACTCCTGGCCGAGCCGCTGGCAGTAGCGGGTGTTGTAATCATTTTATTTATCCTCCTGGTGGCAGTTTTTGCTCCTTTTATTGCCACCCACGATCCCCAGAGTACCTATCCGGCAAATCGACTCCAACCTCCTTCCAGAGATAACTGGATGGGGACGGACAACCTGGGCCGAGACACATACAGTCGGGTGGTTTTTGGAACCAGAATTGCCCTTTTAGTCTCTCTTCTTGCAATTTCTTTTGCCACTATCCTGGGGATTACCTTCGGTATTATTTCAGGTTTTGCCGGGGGGAGAATTGACAGTGCCTTTTTAATCTTTTTTGATATAATTAAGTCTTTTCCGGCCTTACTTTTAGCGATTACCATTATTGCCATTACGGGACCCAGCCTGCCGATGTTGATTATAATCATCGGTATTACCCGTTTTCCTGCATATTCCCGCCTGGTTAGAGCTCAAACTCTCAGAGTTAAAGGCCATGATTATATCCTGGCAGCAAAAGCTCTGGGTGTTTCTGTGCCCAGGATCATGTTAAAACACCTCCTGCCCAACGTTTTGGGGCCGGTTTTTATCCAGGCTGCAATGGATATCCCAATTGTCATAACCTTTGAAGCAGGCTTGAGCTTTTTGGGGTTGGGGGTTCCTCCACCAACCCCAAGCTGGGGCTCAATTTTGCGGACGGGGTATTCTTTCCTCCGAATTGCGCCGTACATGGTAATTTTCGGAGGAGCGGTTTTGATGCTGACAACTCTAGGTTTTACTTTGATGGGAGAAACTCTAAGGGATTTCCTGGACCCCAAGTTGCGAAAGGTGGTTTGAAAATAGTGGAAAAACCCCGGTTTTTTACCGGGGTTTTTTGGTTGCAAAGGCAAAAGAACTGGATTTGCAGGGGAATAAGGATTCTATTGGATAAAGGAAGGTTTTTCGTTTCCGGGGAGGAAATGAAAAGATATGGATATGAAAAGATTTTTCCTTTTTTAGCTCACCATTAAAGAAAAGCGGGGGTGGTTTTTTGGGCCAGGAGATTGATGCAAAAAGAATAAATTTTTTACCTGCAGGAAAGGTTAAGCTGGATCGATTTAATTGTGGAGAAAGAATTTTGGATATTGGTGGAGGTGGAGAGGGCATTATTGCTCGCCTTTTCGGAGAAAAGGTGGTTGCAATTGATTTAAGCAGAGAAGAATTACAGGAAGCTACTGCAAATGGAGCTTTACGAATTGAGATGGATGCAACTGAATTAAAATTCCTTGATGAAGAATTCCCAACTGTTACTTCCTTTTTTTCTTTAATGTATATGACTCCCGAAGATCAAAAAAAGGTTTTTACAGAAGCATCCAGGGTTTTGCAAAAGGGAGGAAACTTATTAATTTGGGATACGGAGATTACCCCCCATGCTGGAGGAGAAAAGGATGTAATTGCCCTGGAGCTATCCATTGAACTGGAAGGTGAAGAAATTAAAACCGGATATGGAGTTTACTGGCCAGGTAAGGAGCAGTCGGCAGAAACCCTGGCCAAATTAGGAGAAGAAATCGGTTTTAGTGTAAGAAAACAGGAGAAGGATGGAAGCATTTTTTTTATAAAACTGGAGAAATAACCGGAAAAAATGGTCAACATGTCCATATGTAGATAAAAAAATAAAAAAAGGGGAATAAAAAATGAGCTATTTTTCACACCTTTATTGTCCCAAGTGTTCAGAAACCTATGAAAAAAACCGGCCTGTAAACCTTTGTAAATGCGGGGGCCCCCTTTTAGCCTCCTACAATCTTAAAAGTGCAGGAGAATTTAAAAAGGAAGATTTAAAAGGGCGCCCGGAAAATATGTGGCGCTACCGGGAAATGTTACCTGTAGAAGATCCAAAAAATATTGTCTCCCTGGGAGAAGGGTATACCCCAATTTTTTCTTTAAAACGCCTGGGGGAAAAACTGGGCCTGGAGAACCTCTGTTGCAAGGACGAAGGACTGAATCCAACCGGTTCTTTTAAAGCCCGGGGAGCTGCAGCCGGGATTTCTCGAATCCGGGAACTGGGTATTAAAGAAATTGCCATGCCTACTGCGGGAAATGCTGGAGGGGCCTGGGCTTCCTTTGGAGCCAGGGCGGGAATTAAAGCGCATATTGCCATGCCCGCGGATGCTCCGGAGATAACCAAGACCGAATGTGCTGTTGCTGGAGCTTCTGTTTACCTGGTTAACGGTAATATTGCTGATGCGGGGAAGATAATCGGCGAAGGGGCTAAAAAGTATGGGTGGTTTGAAGTATCGACTCTCAAAGAACCTTATCGGATTGAAGGGAAAAAAACCATGGGTTATGAGATTCTGGAGCAAATGAACTGGGACCCACCAGACTATATTTTTTACCCCACAGGCGGGGGAGTAGGAATAATTGGGATCTGGAAAGCAATCAAGGAGATGGAAGAACTGGGCTGGATTGATGGGAAAAAGAAACCCAAAATGGTATCAGTCCAGGCTGAGGGTTGCGCCCCAATAGTAAGAGCTTATGAGCGGGGAGAAAGCTTTGCCACAGAATGGACCGAACCGGAAACAATCGCAGCGGGTATCCGGGTTCCCAAAGCCCTGGGAGATTTCCTCGTCCTCGAAGCGATAAGAGATTCAGGTGGAACAGCCATTGCGGTTAGTGATGGGGAAATAAAAAAAGCAATGGAGGAAACAGCCCGACTGGAAGGAATGTTTATCTGCCCTGAGGGTGCTGCTAATGTTGTAGCCCTGGAAAAACTGGTAGAGCGAGGGTGGATAAACACCCAGGAAAAAGTTCTTCTCCTAAACACGGGAGCGGGAATAAAATACTCGCAAACTTTAAATTATGATTTCCCCCTTCTGGAAAAAACTGATAGACTTTAATAGAAAAGTGTAATTCATCCGGAGGGAATTATTTCCTCCGGGTTTATTTGTTTCGATAGGAATTTGCAAAGAATACCAAATGTTTTTCTTAATTAATCCAGTCCAACAATTTTTTAGGAAATTGAATTTAAAAAAACAAAATTAAGCAAAAACACTGGCAAAACAAAAAGGGTACAGGAAACTGAGAGCGAATAGGTAAAGATCAAACACACCAAACCAGTCGCAGCAATAACTTTCCGAAACCTGGAAACGGGTTTCCCCAAATTAAATCCAGCTTAGGAGGAGCAAAAGATATGCCAACCAAATTGTCCTTTGGAAGAAGGACTCTGTTTCTGTTATTGAGTCTTGTTTTGTTTTTGTTTATTCAGGGTTGCGATTCCATAACAGGTGATAGTTACAAGCTTTTTGTGGAAGTTGAAGGGAAAGGGTTAGTTGAAATTTCACCGAAAACCTCTACTTATCAACCGGGAACTGAGGTTAGTTTAAAAGCAGTTACTCCCCCTGATGGGGAATGGGAGTTTTCCCACTGGAGTGGAGATGTTTCGAGTAACGAGGAAGAAATAAGCATAATCATTGAAGAGGATGTCCTGGTAGTAGCGTATTTTGATTTAATCAACGGAGCTTCTTTAGAAGGAAGTATTACTATCCAGCATTCCTGGCCCAACTCCCCCAATTTTTCTGGAAAGCAAAACACTGCCTCCAGTTCTGAAAAAATATCGGTATCGGAAGGGGAGTATAAAAGGGACGAACTAATTATCCAGTTGATGCCTTTCTCTGCAGCAGCAGAAAAGATTAATGTTGCTAACGCTCTTGGGGGAGAAATAATAGGGGAAATTAAAGAACTGCAAAAGTTACTGATAAGTGTCTCCGGAGATGCAGTGGGGATAGTGGCCAGGGCCGAAAAATTACCCGAAGTAATAAGTGTCCAACCCAACTATATTTATCAAACCCAGGATAAAATTCCCAACGATCCCTTCTTTTCTCATCAATGGCACTACCCCCTGATCAGACTCCCCCAGGCCTGGGAAAAAACTGCAGGGAGCGGAAGTATTAATATTGCTGTTTTGGATACAGGGGTTGATGGTAACCATCCTGACCTGGATAAGGTTGTTCAGGGTTATAATTTTATAGATGATAATGAAGATCCCATGGATTATAACGGGCACGGAACTCATGTTGCCGGTACCATAAGGGCAGCAACAGATAATAAAAGCGGAGTTTCCGGAGTCATGTGGCAGGGCAATATTGTTCCCGTGAAAGTTTTGGGTGATAACGGTTATGGTACTACCTATAGTGTTGCCCGGGGAATTTTATATGCTTCCGATCTTCTGGAAACCCTTAAAAACCCCAATCCCGCCCAGGTAATCAATATGTCTTTAGGAGGAGATCCTCCTAAAGACGACACGCTGGAGAAAGCTGTTAAAAAGGCCAGAGAAAATGGAACAATTCTTGTGGCCTCGGCTGGTAACACCGATGAAAGCCAGCTTGGCTACCCCGCAGCTCTGGAAGATGTTATTTCCGTTGGTTCTGTTGCTTACAGTTCTTCAGGTCCCCCGCCCCGAGCAAGCTATTCCAATTACGGCGAAGATCTGGATATTGTTGCTCCCGGCGGTGGTCATGGTAGCGGAGTGCTGAGCACATATTTTTCCGGCAATGGAGATAATAAAACATATCAATACGGATATATGATGGGGACCTCCATGGCTGCTCCCCATGTTTCTGGAGTGATTGGCCTGATGCTTGGTGTGGGGATTCCCGAGAGAGAAATCCGGGAAATTCTCCATAAAACAGCAATGGATTTGGGAGAGGAAGGATTTGACCCTGAATTTGGCCACGGTCTTGTTAACGCTAACTGGGCGGTCAACGGGGTTGATAGTATAAGAATTATTATTGGAAAGAAGGAGGGAAATACATTCAAATCCCTTGCTGAAAAAACAATTTCCCTTGAAGATAAATTTTTTGCAATACCTGAAGTTGTTCCTGGAGAATATCGGGTTTATGCCTGGATCGACATTGGAAATAACGGTATTCTCGAACCGGGAGATTATTTTGCAGAATCAGAGTTAATTTATTTTGGCCCCGGGCTGGAGGTTACTGTGGACCTGATTTTGCAGGAATTTTAGAAAAAAACCTTTCCAAGCACCCGTCAATTTTGCGACGGGTGCTTTTTTAATGTTCAAAAATTGCGATTTTTCGCATCAATCTAAGAAAACCTGTAGGAAAGAAGGAAAAACTGATTAAAATTCTTAAGTATTGAAGGTTTTTGTGGAAAAATGCAGAAGATTAAATTTGCTTAAAAAATAAAAAAATTAAATTATTATGCATAAGATGTTGTTTCGCGAAAGGAAAACTTTTCTGAAAGCGGTGGTAGGAAGTGGATGCTATTGATAAAAATACTCTTCAGGTTTTCAGCCTGGGCCGCTTCGAAGTCAGGAGAGGCGGACAGCCTATCTCCCAGGAAGAACAACGTTTGAATAAAAGATGGCGACTTTTCCAAATATTAATTACTTATAAAGGGCAGGCCTTATCATCGGAGCAAATGTATAAATATTTTTCCCTGGAAGAGAGTGTTAACCCCTCTGAGGCTTTGAAGAGTCTTGTTTTTTATCTTCGACGCTCTCTGGAAAAGGACAAAGGTAAAATAAAAAATGGGGAACAGTATATTATTTGTTCCCAAGGGCGTTATTTATTCAATGAAAAATCACACTACTGGCTTGATGCTGAAGTATTTGAAAACCTGTGTAAAAAGGGTAGGCAGGTTGCGGAGGAATCAGCTGCAGTAGCCATTGATATGCATCTTGAAGCCCTTTCACTTTACCGGGAAATTACCTTAGGGAAGTTCCACATGCTTACTGGGCTATTTCTGCCCGCAATCATTACCGGGAACTCTATCTACGGGCTATGCTGGAGGCGAATGAACTATTTAGAAAGGAAGCAAGGTATGAGAAGCCTGGGAACTTTGCGAAGCAGGACTGCGTATTGTTCCCCTGGAAGAAAAACTCCATACTAGTTCCCTGAAAGCCTTGATTGATGGGGGGAAAGCTGGGCTGGCTTTAGTCCAGTATCAAGAAGCAGCTTCTTTATTCAGGGAAAATGGGTTGGATGTTCCTGCAGCTTTAAAGGGCCTGGGAGAATCTCTGAAAAAAGAAAGCAAAAAACAAGAAAAACCAGAAGAAATTTTGCGAAAGTTGCAGGCGAGAAGTCGGGAAGAAGGGGCTTTTGAAAGCGGTCTGGAGAGTTTTTCATTGATCTATGAACTGGAAAAAAGTAGAAGTGAACGGAGGCAAAAACCCGGCTACCTTGTTTACTTGAATTTAAATGGGGAATGCCCGGATTCTGAAGTTTCGCGGGTTGGCAAAAGCTTAAAAGAATCTTTAAAGAAAAATTTGCGCAAAGGAGATGTTTTTTGTAATTGGAGCCCAAGGAATTATCTGGCTATTCTTATAAATGTTCCTTCGGGGGAGATAGGTAAAATTATGGAGAGAATTAAAAATAATGTAACCCGGGAATGTGCTGGTACTGAAATGGAATTTGAGCACAGGCGGAAGGAAATATAAGGGAGACCTGCGAGGGGCTCCTTTTTATTTTGGTTAGATATTCTTTTACCAGCACTGCAAAAACAGGGAGAAAAAAGTTTGTGTTAGGGAGCCCCCCCTAAAGAAGGTTCTTTTTCTTATAACCTTAATCTAACCTGATTTTAACCCTTGAATAACTGACAGGGTTAAAAAGGGGTGTTATACTTCAAGTAAAGAGGGTGTATTAGCATAGGCGGATAGTTGCTTCTGGGGAATAGGGGGACTTAAAAGTGGCAGAGGAACGCTTGGTTGTTGAAAAAAAACTAGTTTTTTCAATAAAAATTTATTCCCGGAATGGGCTTGATATTCAGGGAGAAATTAAGAATATAGGATCCGGTGCCCAGGAGAAATTTAATGATTTTTTTGAACTTGCTTATATTTTAGAAAAATATCTTGAACGAATTAACCCCGATTTTTCCATTGAAAATGCGAGATCCTGGGACAATGATGAAGGTTCAGTTGATAAACAGGGGGAGCGCTTGTTTAAATTTATGCGGAGTTTAAAGCCCTTTTAAAATGAATGAGGGAGTGAAAACGTTGTCCCCAAAGACAGGTGATAAGAAAAAGAAAATTGGTTCCACAGATTTCCTGATTCGCGTCCAGTTCCGGCAGCATTCAACCTGGCAGGGAGAAATTCAGTGGCTGGGTGTTAAACACGAGCGGAGACGTTTTTTCCGGAGTTTTTTGGAAATGGTAATGCTAATCCAGGAAGCCTTAGAAAAAGAAGGTAAAATAGAGCCGAGTATTACTTTGCAAAACTGGGATGAAATCCAGGAGAAACTTTTAAAAACAAGACCCGCGGAGTAACCTAAAAAGGTAGGGTGAAAATCATGGAAAAGAAAAACACCTTGCTGATTTTAATAACAATTTTCTTGTTAGCAACGTCGGCAGGAGCGGCTGACCGACCAGCAGTTGATTTCGGCACGTATACCGCCCCACAAGAAATTAGTAAGACGGTGGCGGTTCTTGTGCCCCTGGCCGATGAGGGGTGGAGTACCTGGAAGTGTGGCTGGAAAGTTTACCCGCAACAGAAGATAGGTTGCTCACCCTGGAAGGACAGCGGTTGAAGTTAGAAACCCGTGGATGGATATACTGGGTGGATATAGACCCGGTCGCTATTCCCACGGAACATCAAATGCTGACCGATGATAATACAACCGCCCTGCCGTTAATGGTAACCTATACAATTAAACCGCAGGATAGGCCGGGGCAATATAGAACAGTTCTGGTTATGCGGGAGATGGGCAGTGAAGGTCTGATTAAAGAAAGATCTCTTCCCATTCGTTTGCAAATTAATCCCTGGGTGAAAATTGAAACAGTTTCTGGAGACGTCCCTGTAGGGAGCTGGGGAGAAGAACCGGGGATTTTAATTAACCGAATTCCCGGTGAAGTTAGAGTGGGTTCCAACTCCAACTGGCAACTTTTCCTCGAATGTTTCCCGATAGAAGAATTAAAATCGGGAGATTTGGAACTGGTCCTGATGACCGGGGAGGATAGTGGATTTGAGGGTCTTACCCAGCTTTCAGTTCGGCTCAAAGAGGAGCAAATTCTCCTCGGTGGGGGGAGGGCCGACATATGTTATGATTGGAATGTTAATGAAAAAAATGAACTAGTTGAATATGAAATGGGAACTTTAAAAGAAACCCTGGATGGGTTAATCCGTTTCAATCCCCGGCGATCTTCTCTGGAACCTTGGGAATCGCAGATAGTAAGAATTACAATAAATTTCCCCGAAGGTGAGGGGGAGCCTTTTGAGCGAAGGGGGATTATTTTTTTCGAGCACGAGGAAGAGGCCGAAATGGAGGAATGGTTAGGGGCTGTTATTAAAACAATGATTGGCGCTATCATTTATGCAAGGCCCAGCGAATTCAGTTTTAATTTCCTGCTGATAGAAGGTTTAGTATTAAGCGGTCCCAGTGGCCAACAGGTGGCAGCTCTTCTATTGGGAAATCCTTCATTTGTTCATGCTCGCTTTACTATTGATTACAGGGTAGTAACTGCGGAAGGGGAAATTTTCGAGGAAGGAGAGGTAACGGAAAAGGTTTTTTTACCGGAAACAGCAAGAACAATTTATATTCCTTTTCAAAAACCATATCCGCCCGGAGAATACAGATTAATTCTTGAATTGAAATTTACCGACATAGATTTTAGGTTGAATGAAGTTGTTTCTTTTCGAGTTGAAGATTAGGAGAGGGGCTTGGGCATCCAGAAAAATCATACTCTTCACAAATTAATAATCATCCTCATAGTTTTGTTTTTTTGCATGGCTCTTTTATAAAAGCTGCCAATGAGGAAACCAGTATTGTACTTGTTGAGGGTCAAGACATAGGTAACACTTTAGGGCCAGGACATAGGTTACACTTATAACCAATAATTAGGAAAATTTCAGTTTTTAACAACCATTTTAGGTCAGGACATAGGTAACAGTTTAATGTTTAAATAGGGGCAACACATAGGTTACAATTTGCCCAGTGTCTAAATCATCCTTGAGGTGATTTAGATGCCATATCAAGAACAACAGCGTCAAGAAGCCATGCAGCGTTATCTTTCCGGTGAGAGCATTTCCAGTATCTGCAGGGATTTTAAGCGGAGCCGAAAATGGTTTTACAAGTGGCAAAAGCGGTATGAATCAGGGAACCCGTATTGGTATAAGGTTGAAAGCCGGGAACCTCGTGAAAAGCCCCGGAAAATTGCTCCTGAAGTTGAAGAAACTATTATTCAGGTTCGTCGCAAACTAAAACAGGATAAGTATGCCCGGATTGGCCCCCAAATGATTGACTGGGAATTGAGAAGGTTAGGTTATGATCCTCCTCCTTGCCTTTCAACTATCAAAAGGGTTATTCGTCGAAATAAGCTTGTTACAAGGCTTGAGCGGTATGAGAAGAAGGGGACTACATACCCCCAGATTCCACCTCTTTTCCCAAATACAATACATCAAATAGATTTTTGGGGTCCTCGTTATATTAAAGGAGATGGAAGGTTCCACAGTCTTAATGTCATGGATATTTATACTCGCAGGGTTAGTACTTACCCTGCCAGGCGCAAAAGAACCCAAGAAGCTTTAGAAGGCATCAATACTGTCTGGAAATTGATGGGAGCCCCGGAGTTTATGCAATTTGACAATACCCTGGCATTTAGGGGTAGTAATAGATACCCCCGTTCTTTTGGGCCTGTTATTAAATGGTGCCTGAGACATAGAATACAACCGGTCTTTATACCCTTTGGTGAGCCCTGGAGAAATAGTCATTTAGAAAAGTTTCACCACACCCTTGAAAAGCAGTTTTTTCGGCGGATCAATTTTAATAGTTTTACTAATTTGGTCCAGGAAATAGAGGGGTTCAAAACCTATCATAATCAGCATTACCGTTACAGTCCACTTAACGGATATACCCTTGAAGAAGTATATGAGCGTGATCGAATTTGTCCAGATGCTTCCCTGGGAACAGATTTTTCCATGGATGAGGATATTCCTTTAGAAGACGGCTACATTCACCTTATACGGTTTATCCGCAGTGATCGTAAACTTAATATTTTCGGCGAAACTTTCCCGGTACCTAAAGAATTAGAATATGAGTATGTGGTAGCAACAATATGCACAGATAACCACTTTATCAGGGTCCATGATAACCAGTGGAAATCCCTTTTCACCATACCGAATTCCCATCGACAGTTTGTAACCTATGTCCTGGCCCTAAAAGGGTTTTAGGAAAATCCACGGCCCCTAGGGGCCGTGTAACCCATGTGGTGATCCCCTAAAGCCATTAGGAAGTGTAACCTATTTGATGGACTTCAACATGTAATTCTTAAAATCAAGACCGAAATTCAAGACCTTTGGTGGGATGATTTTTTGAGATTCTTGATAAGCAGGACTACATCCTTTTGCCTGTTGCTGAAATTTCTAGGTATCTGGACCTGCAACCCCGTTATTTTCGCGAAGAAAATCCCCTTTATATTGAACATGTTCCCAGTAGCAGGAGTGCCAGGATTGACTTAAAATTGGGTATTTATGAAGGGTACCCTGAACTATCAGCCCAACCTCCAGTTCAGCACGAGGGGGACTTTTTTGTTTCCTCTTCTTTAATCGAAAGCCTTACCGGGGGCAAATTAGCTGGAACCCAAGGCGACAGGAGGTAACAATTTTCCCGAGTGGAGAATTAGTTCCGTCCGGGCCTTTACTTCGATTTCTGGAGAGGCCAGCCCGGGAGATACAGTTACTCTTTATGTTAATGAACGCCGGGTTGACGAAGTATATGTTTTCAGAGGAGAACAGTCCTATAAATTCGAGGAAGTTTCTTTGATTTCCAACCGCATTAACACTATCAGGATTGAAATCAGGAGGTTTGACGGGGAAATTGTGGAGATAGAAAAGCAAATACCAGGAAGCCCCAATATCCTGGAAGAAGGAGTTTGGGAATACCTTGTTTTCCTTGGAAGGTATGGAGGAAAAGGTGGAAGAGATTATAAAGGTGATATTGTTGGACAGGAAATGAAATTTGCAATTACCGATCGGGTTACGGGAACCTGGGAATTGCTGGGTTAAGGGATTTTGATTCGAGCGGTGAGCCCAAGGATTTTGTTGAGGTTGGTAATGTACTAGGACTTGCTTTATGGCCCTTTGATGCTCCCCTGCTTTTTTCAGTTGATTGGCTTACTGGTGGAATATTCGGGGAACTGGCCCATGGATTCAGGTCAGCAATGCTTATTACACTGGAAAAAGGCTATTTTGAACTGGGTTTCTCTTATGTCCCTCCCCCAGTAACGGTGGGAGTTAGAGAAGATTCCGGGGTTAATGTTTGGACAACCCTGGATTATGAATTATCTCCTGATTATGGTTTATCCTTAACTGGTGAACTATATCGACCCCTTTGGGATTTGGAATATAAAACCGGCCAGAAGGTAGAGACAACGGTCAGTTATCGAGACGGCAGAAGATTATCCCTGGCAGTTACGGGAGCTCTGGGGCATCGTTTTTATATTGATAAAGATACAAGCGGAAAGGATCGTTACAACGATATTATCGACCTGGATTTAATTTTTGAACACAGGTCCTTTACACCAGGAGGTTCGACCCGGAGCAAAATAGGTTTTCTGGGGGGATACCTTTATCCCGGCGACCATCACCCGTATTTATTATCCAATGTTATTTTCGACCTGGGTTTCACCAGGAACCTTACTGATGATTTTCTGGTAGGAGGCAATGCCAGTACTTCTGCTTTTTGGTTGGGAACGAAATTTGAGGAACTGAAAGTAAGAGCTGATGCCAGAGCGAGAATTACGGCAAGCGATAATTTAATAATTACGGGGACGGGGTTACTCGAGGGAGAGGGAGAGCAGGAAAATGATGATCTGGTGGAAGCGGGAAAAATAGAACTGGGGATTTCAGCTACCTATTATTTTTCCCGTCAGTTTTATACCACGGGGGAGTTAAAATGTACCCGTTTACCCCAAACCGAGGATGCTTTTTACACCAGCAAGGGTACAGTTTTTTATAATAACCCGGATTTGAATCTTAGATTGTCCCTGCGAGGGGAATACCTGACTCCAACAAATTTCAGGGAAGTGCCTCAAATAAAAGCAGGGATAACCGCAACAAAAACTTTTTCATCCGGCTTGGGTATTTCTCTGAATGCTGCTCGAACTTACCGTTCCGCAACAGCCGTAGCACCTGAATATACTGTTGGATTTTCAATAAACCAGACAATTGGCTTTGCCGGCGGGAATATTTTCGGTCAGAGATACCCTTCAGGCACAGACCACGTTTCTTTTATCGCAGGTGTTGTTTACCTTGATGAAAATGGGAATGGCATTCGGGATAAAGGAGAGCCATTACTTTCCGATATACCCATTCTTCTTGATCGAAGAAGGATCAGGACGGATGAGGAGGGAGGGTTCTTTTTTGAAAGGATCAGACCTGGATTATATGAAGTGGGTATTGATCCTGCCCAGCTATCTGGAGAATACCAGATAATTACTCCGAAGAAGGTTGTTCAGATCCGAGAAAATGAGAATATTTTCCTTGAGTTCGGTGTAACTAAGTCGGAGTAAAAAGGAAAAAGTACTAACAAAAAATAGAGGATGAAATAAAAACACCGGATATTTCCGGTGTTTTTATTGGGAAAAAAGTTTTTTCAACCTTTCGAGGAAATTGAGCAGAAAATAATTTGCAGGGTTTTTAATTTTTCTGGCAAAATAAAAGATAGAGTCCAGGCAGGTTTTGGTTTGAGGGGGTGTGGTTTTTGATTATAAGCGCGAGCCGGAGGACAGATATTCCGGCCTTTTATTCTTCCTGGTTCATGGATAAAATTAATCGCTCTTACTGTGTTGTAAGTAATCCTTTCAATCCCCGGCAGGTTAAGCGGGTAAGCTTAAAAAAGGAAGATGTAGACCTGTTTGTCTTTTGGACAAAAAATCCCGATCCCTTGATTCCTCACCTGGAAAAACTGGATAGAATAGGCTTTAATTACTATTTCCTGTTCACTTTGAATCCCTACTCCGAAGAGATAGAACCGGGGCTGGAGAGTGTTGAAAAAAGAATAGAGGTTTTCCAGGAGTTATCCAGGCTTATCGGGCCGGGAAAAGTAATCTGGCGTTATGACCCGATAATATTAACTCGAGGGATGGATCTGTTTTACCACAGGGAGCAGTTTGATTTTTTATCATCTGCCTTAAAAGGAGCAACCAGGCGGGTTATAATTAGTTTTTATTCTTCCTACCGTTCCGGAGATAAGCGCCTGAAAAAGGCAGGGATGGATATTTTTTTTCCGGAAAACTGGGAGAAGAAGCGGAAGGAGTTTCTCCATGATCTGGCCAAAATTGCCCGGCAAAAGGGAATGGTTGTCCAGGGATGTGCACAAAAAGATCTCGAAGGAACTGGAATTGGGCGGGGTAAGTGCATCGATAACGATTTTATCGAGGAAACTTTTGGGCTAAGTTTCCAGGCTAAAAAAGATACTGGGCAAAGGCCTGGGTGTGGTTGTATTCCCAGCCAGGATATAGGTTCCTATGATACCTGTTTGCATGGCTGTCTGTACTGTTACGGCTGGGGTAGCAAAAAAAGGGTTGAAGGTAATTTTTCACATTATAATTATGAATTTCCCTCCCTGGCTGGAACAGTAAATGAAAATAAGGAATTCAAGTAAAAAAAGTTTTTGAACTGGGCAAATTAATTTTTTCTCCCCTGCAGGACAAGCGGAGAATTTATTTCAGGGTTTTGTGGCCAGGAATTTTTTCTTAATTTTCCCGGCAATTTTCTGCTGGGGGAGGCAGATTTTCTTTTCATTTTCCTTTCTATAATGAACAAGTTTTGGAGCAGTTCGGGCAAAAGTTTGAAGTTAATGAAACGAGGTGAAAAATTGTGGATTTCTGGAAAGTTATTCGTAAGAGGAGAAGTTCGAGAGATTTTTTGCCGGATTCCATCCCGGACAATATTTTGGAAAAAATTCTTGAAGCAGGTCGACAATCTCCAACCGGAGGAAATGGCCAGAACCATTTTTTTGGAGTTATCAGGGAAAGAAACCAGAAAATTAAACTGTCCCGGGCGGCGGGGGGGCAGGACTGGATTGCAAAAGCACCGGTAATTATCGCCCTGTGTACCTGGGTAGGAGGCGATCTCCGGGATCTTCCGGAAGGAAACTTTGGCCTGGAAGTAAACCGGACCCGCTTTGGCAGAGATTTAATTACTCACCTGAATGCTTATCCTGACCGCAGAGCAGTAGCTTTACTGTGGGAAAATGGAAATTGCCTGATCCCGGGAGAACATATTTTTCTTGCTGCGATCAGCTTTGGTTTGAATGCCTGCTGGATAGGGTACCTTGATATTGAAAAAGTTGGGGAAATTCTGGATTTGCCCCGGAAAATGGCCTGCCATTTTCTAATGCCCATTGGGTATTCCCGGGAACAACCAGAAAAAACCGAAAAAAAGCGGCTTGAAGAAATAGTTTTTTTTGATTCCTGGCCAAAGGAAAAGGAGACCTGAAAAATTGCTTAAAACAGCAAAGAATCTGCTGGTTTATTATGATCTAGCCCGGGAAGGGTTAAAAGTAAGCCCCATTAAAGCGGGCCATATTGGCAATAATTTTAAGGTTTCTTCCGGAAGGGGAAATTTTGTTTTAAAAATCCGCCATCCTCAGTTTTCGCAGGAGATGGTTTTAGCGGATCATTCTTTTCTAGGTTTTTTAAAGAAAAATGAATTTCCCGTCCCCCAAATAATTACCAAAAGAAACGGGGAAACCTGTGGGATAACAGACGATAAAAGGGTTTTTGAACTGCAGGAGTATATTCAGCATAATGCCAGTGCAGAAGACAAATCTTATGGGGAGATTTCCGGAGACCTGGCCAATTTTCTCGGGGGATATCATGCTCTGGCCCGGAAATTTCCCGGGGAGATATTAAAAATGGATTATCTTGGGGATATACCCCTGGGTTTCTGGGAAAAGTACTTTTCCGGTCCTCTGGAAAGGGGACGAGAAAGGTACCTGCGGACCGCCCGGAATGCGGGAGGAGCTATCGGGGAAGAATTAAAGGACCGAACTTTTTTCCTGGCCGCGAGGCTGGAAGGGATTAAAAAAAAGATGGAAGGAAGCTACAAGCAAATCTCCAGTTTAATAAACCACAACGATTTTTACGGTAACAATATTCTCTTCCAGGGAGATAAAATTGCCGGTCTTGTTGACTTTGATTTCTGCTCAACGGGAATTTTCTATATTGACCTAATCGAACTGCTGCATGGTTCGGTGATCTGGCAGGATGGCGAGGAAAAATACTGGGGGCTGCATCCCGAAGGCAGGGTTCGCCTTGAACAGGGAAAGAGGGACCTGGGGTATTATCTGGAAAGCGGGCCAGAACTGGAAGTTGACATGGAAATTTTACGGGAATTGTTGAAAACTAAAATTATCAGCCTGGCCTGGTATCCTGCATTTGATATGGTTCAAGGTGCTGGTGACCGCCTGGAGGTTTTAAAAAGATTGGAAAAGACCATAAAAGAGATTGATAAACTTTAGCCCGATGCAAAGGGTTTTTTCTTTGGGGAATCCAATTTTTTTATTCTAGTAAAGGAAGTTTTCCACCTTTAGTAGAAATTTAAATAAACAAAGAAGGTTTATTAGGTATTTTCTCCTTAAAAAATTGCTAAGTTAAAGGGAAAAGCAAAATTCAAAGTTTTAAGAAGAATAATGTCATTAAAAAATCGGGGAGAATTGACATGAAAAAATGGCGTTATGTAATTAAGAGATTAATCAGGACCATTCCCATAGTAATTGGTGTTACCCTTGTTACTTTTTTGATCTTGCACCTGACGCCGGGGGATCCGGTCCGGATTATGCTTGGACCGTATGCCACAGCAGAGAACATGGCTGCCCTGCGGGCCCAGTATGGCCTTGACCAGCCTCTTCCCATGCAGTATATGACCTGGATTGCCAATATTACCCGGGGAGACCTGGGAACTTCTATCCGTTATAATCGGCCAGTGACCGAGCTTGTTAAAGACCGGATTGGGATTACTCTGACGTTAACCCTTTCCGGTCTTTTTATTTCGGTGACCCTGGGAAGCCTGCTGGGGATTCTTGCTGCCTTAAAGCAGAATTCCTGGGTGGACTATTTATGTACCTTTCAGGCCATGTTCTGGATTTCTATACCCGGTTTCTGGCTCGCCATTATTTTCCTTTATATTTTCGGTCTCCAGCTCCGCTGGGTTCCTATTGCTGGTTTAACGGGTTTTGTTTCTATTATTCTGCCTGCTCTAACTATTGGTTTGCAGGAGGAAGCCTGGTTTGCCAGGCCAATGCGGGCGGAAATGCTTGGGGTTTTAAATGAGGGTTACATTAAAGCTGCCCGGGCCAAGGGTGTGCGTTACTACAAGGTAGTGGGCAAGCACGCCCTGCGAAATGTCATGGTTCCGATGATAACCATGCTCGCTTTACGCCTGCCCTGGGTTATTGCCGGTTCAGTCGTGGTAGAGGTGGTTTTTGCCTGGGGTGGAATGGGATCCCTCCTGGTTAACAGCGTCCTGGCCCGGGATTACCCTGTGGTGCAGGGGGCTTTGCTGATTATTGCCCTCAGCGTTGTAGCGGCTAACCTTTTAGCCGACCTGGTTTACAGTTTAATAGATCCCCGAATAAGGGTAGAGGGGGGCAAAAAATGAGCGAAGAACTGCGGAAAGAAATAGCCAATCTCAAGCAGAAAAAAACCGGCCAGATGTATTTAACCTGGTTAAGGTTTAAGAGGAACCGCCTATCGGTAATTGGGCTTTCCTTCGTGGTGGTAGTTATCTTTATCGCAATTTTCGCCCCATTCCTTACCCCCTACGAACCTTTTGATACCAATCCCTTCCGCAGGTTAGAAGGACCCTCCCGGGAACATCTTCTTGGAACTGACGAACTGGGCCGGGACCTGCTTACAAGGCTCCTTTACGGGTCCAGAATAGCTCTCCAGGTGGGGATTTTAATTGTCCTTTTTGAAGGTTTCATTGGTATTTCTTTTGGGCTCCTGGCCGGGTATTTCGGGGGCTGGGTAGACGAGATAATTATGCGGTTGGTGGACATTCTCCGGTCATTTCCAGTTATTATCCTGGCCATGGCCATTGCAGGGATAATGGGGCAGGGACTTTTCAATGTTGTTCTGGCCATTGGGCTTGTGGGGTGGACGACCTATGCCCGGATGGTGCGGGGTAAAATTCTTTCCATCAAGGAATCAGATTATGTGGAAGCAGCTTTTGCTACGGGTGAATCGACGGTTTCCGTTATCCTCAGGTATATTTTGCCCAATGTCCTTCCCACCGCTATTATTATGGTGTGCATTATGATGCCAACTGCCTTAATTGCCAGCGCAACTTTGAGTTTCCTGGGGGTTGGAGTGCAGCCACCCCTTCCCTGCTGGGGATCAATAGCTGCAGCGGGAAGAGATTATATTACAAGGGCGCCCTGGATATCGACTACGGCCGGAATTTTTATTATGTTTACCGTTCTGGGTTTCAATTTTATTGGAGATGGTCTGCGGGATGCCTTTGACCCAACCAGTAAAAGAAATTAGGTATAAGGAGAAAAAACAATGGAAGAACTATTGAAAATAGAAAACCTCCAGGTTTCTTTTTCAACTGAAGAAGGGCCGGTTGAAGCCCTGGATGGGGTTGAACTTACCATCCGCCAGGGAACCTTCCACGGCCTGATTGGGGAAACCGGCTGTGGAAAGAGCGTAACCGGCCAGGCCATTCTGGGTCTTTTAGATAATAACGCCCGGATAAGGGGAGGGCGAATTTTGTACCGGGAAAAAGACCTTTTAAAACTTTCCTCGCGCCAGATGGGGAGAACTATCCGGGGCAAAGAAATTGCCATGATTTTTCAGGATCCTGGCTCTTCATTGAATCCGCTGTTTACAATCAAAAATCAGATTGAAGAGGCAATATGTATGTTCAGAAAAGTTCCCCGGGAAAAGAGGGAGGGGTTGATTCTTGAGGCTCTAAAACAGGTCAAACTTCCCGACGCTGAAAATCTTATGTACAGGTATCCTCATCAGCTTTCGGGGGGGATGAAGCAGCGGGTAATGATTGCCATGATGCTGGCCTGCAGGCCGCAGCTCCTGATTGCGGATGAGCCAACTACAGCCCTTGACGTATCTATCCAGGCCCAGTTTATTAAAGTCCTCAAGGAATTAAAGGATAACCTAAACCTGACCATCCTTTATATTACCCACGACCTGGCTGTTATAAGCGAATTATGTGACTACGTTTCCGTAATGTATGCAGGGCGAATTGTGGAAGACCTTTCCATGCGGGATTTATTCAAAAATCCCCGCCATCCCTATACCACGAAACTGGTTAATTCTGTCCTGGGAGCAAATACCACCCTGGATCAACTCGAAGAAATACCGGGGTCTGTACCCCGTTTAATTAATCCGCCCAAGGGGTGCCGTTTCCACCCCCGCTGTGAGGAAGCTATAGCCGTCTGCAACCGGGAGGTTCCACTATTAAAAGAAGTTAAGGCCGATCATTCCGTGGCCTGCCACAGGAGGTAGGGTAATGAGTTCAACTTTAATGGAGGTTCGCAATCTAAAAAAGCATTTTCCTTCCCCCGCAGGTCCGGTTAAAGCTGTGGACGGAATTAACCTGAAGATTGAACAGGGAAAATCTTTTGGCCTGGTCGGGGAATCAGGGTGCGGCAAGTCAACTCTGATAAGGGTTATGCTTAAACTGCTTGAACCGACTGAAGGGGAGATTATTTTCCAGGGGCAGGATATTACCAAATATGGTTTTCGAGAAATGCGTTCTCTCAGGAAAGAAATGGGCATGGTTTTTCAGGATCCCCACCTGGCTTTAAATCCGAAGATGACCGTCTTTGATATAATCTCCCGGCCCTTGAAAATTCACGGCCTGGCCCGGAAAAAGGGAGAGTTGATGGTCCAGGTTGTAGAGCTCATGCAGGCCATGGGCCTGCAGACAGAGCATATGATCCGTTTTCCCCACGAACTGAGCGGGGGCCAGAAGCAGAGAATAGGGGTTGCCCGGGCTATGGCTGTCGAACCGAAAATCATATTCCTTGATGAGCCCACTTCAGCCCTGGATGTTTCTGTCCAGACCAAGATTTTAAAACTTCTGGAACAAGCCCGCAGGGAGCGGGACCTGACCTTTTTTTATATTTCCCATGATATTAACCTGATCCGGGTGGTTGCAGATATTATGGGAGTTATGTACCTTGGGAAAATTGTTGAAATGGGGCCCAAGGCTCTTCTCCTTAAAGATCCCCACCATCCCTATACCCGCGGTCTCTTTGCCGCAGTTCCTGAACCAGATCCAGATATAATTATTTCTGAAATTCAACTGACCGGGGAGGTTCCCAGCCCCGTGAACCCGCCTCCAGGGTGTAATTTTAATCCGCGCTGTCCTCATGTTATGGATCGATGCAGGAAAGAAGAACCCGAATTCAAGGAACTTTCAGATGGAAGGAGTGTTGCCTGCCACCTTTATTAACGCTGGCCAGTTAGGGGAGGAAAAAAATAAGGAAAGGTGGTTTTTATGAAAAAGATCCTTTGTATGCTTTTGGTGCTGGGTCTTGTTCTTGGTCTGTCCGGGCTTGCCCTGGCACAGACGTCGGTAGGAATTGCTTTCCAGGTTGAGCCTTCCAAACTCAATCCCATAACCTACCAGGATACTGAAACCGGTTTTGTTCTTGGTTCAATCTGCAGTCCCCTGGTTACTCTGACTGAAGAAGGTGATTTCACAGCAGATGACGCAGTAATTGAAAGTTTTTCTGTTGAGGAAGGAGGAAGAATTTATACCTTTGTGATTCGGGAAGGAATAACCTTCCACAACGGAGATCCCCTCACAGCCCACGATGTCAAATTTACCTTCGAAGCTTTTATGGACGAATCTTTAGGTTCTCCCCACCACCGCTATTATACCGGGATTGAAGAACTGGAATTGGAGGGAGATTACACTCTCCGCGTAATTTTAAGTGAACCCAATGTAACATTTTTGACCATGTCCCGTCTTCGCAACCATGTTCTGCCCAAGGATTATATTGAGGAAGTGGGCTGGGAAGGTTTTGAAAGACAACCCATTGGCTCCGGTCCTTTCAAATTCGTAGAGCATGTTCCGGGGAACCGTATTGTCCTGGAAAAATTCGAGGATTTCTGGGGTGAGGAAGCCAAGCTTGACCAAGTGCAGTTCCGCTTCTACCCGGAGCTTTCTACAGCTCTCATGGCCCTGGAAACTGGCGCTGTAGATTTTATGCCCGAAATGCCGGCGGAAGAATTCATGGATCTTCAGGATAGGGGAGTCGCAGGTTTGAACTTTGGAACATACCAGAAATTTGAAGACCACCGGATCTGCTTTAATAAGAGGGAAGGTTCGGAATTCAGTGACATCCGGGTGAGACAGGCTGTAGCCTATGCTATCGACATTAATGAGCTGATTGTCCTTACCAGGGGCGAGATGGCTACTGCTGCCCGGGGCCGGATACCTTCTTTCCACCCGGGTTATGCCGAAAATGCAAATGCCTATGAAGTTGATCTGGATAAAGCCAGGGAACTCCTTGCTGAAGCAGGATATCCCGATGGATTTGAAACTGCAATTTATGCGCCTGCAGGTTACCGGGAGCGGGTTCAGGAGGTTCAGCAGATCCAGCAGCAGCTGGCCCAGATCGGTATCCAGGCAGAGGTAGTAACCCTGGAGTGGGGAACCTATCTGGACGTAACCGCTGAAGGAGAGGCACCTATGTTCCGTGAGCGCTGGAGCGCTGGAGTTCCCGAGCCCATCGGTTTCATTGAATCCTGGCATTCAGAATCAAGCTGGAACCCCATTTTCGGGACCTATGAAAATCCCGAGGTGGATGCCCTGATAGATCAAATAATGCAGACAGTTGATACCCAGGAGCGCTGGGAGCTGTACAAACAGGTCCAGGAAATTGCCATGGAAGATGTTGCAGACTACCCACTTTACTGGCCTTTAATTGGAGAGGCCTTCAATGATCAGCTTGATATTCCGGACCATCTCTGGAACGCTTTCAAACGCCCCATTTACTTCATCAACTACTGGAGCTACAAGTAAGTATAAAATAAATTAAGAAAGGAAAGGCCGCGTTTACCAGTTAAGGTAAATGCGGCCTTTAATTTTCTCGGGACTATTTAAAATTTATCCTTGAAAAATTCAATCATTACTTCGAATATCTTTTTCTCCTGTTCTTCTCGCGTAATTTCGGGTTCCCCGTCACCCCTCTGCAGACCGTATCTGCCAAAAAATGAGTGAATTCCACCCTGGATTAGATGCACCCGGGTCTGGACCGGAAGTTGGGTAATTCCCTTTTCTACATCTTTGGTAGTTGCCAGGCCGTCGTTTTCTGCCATTAAAACCAGAACGGGAAAAACTGCTTCGGTAAGGTCGGTCCAGAAGGGTGGATAGGCGGCCCAGAGGAATAAACCACCTACGGGATTGTTGTCTGCAAAACGAGCTGCCATTGCTCCCCCCAGGGAATGGCCGCCGATTATGGGCTGGCCTTCCCAGGACCAGCCCTCATTTAATAGAAACCTGTGTACGGCCCGGGCCCTGTTGGGAGCTAATACTCCCAGGTTGAAGGGAAAATCAACGACTGCGACTAGAAAATCGTGTTCAGCCATTTTTTCTCCAAACCAGAAGTATGCCTCGGGATCAACTCTTCCTCCGGGATAAAAAATAAGCAGGCCCCGGAAATGCTCTGTTTCCTGCTGGAAGATCAGGGTAAAGGGAGGTCTGGAAAAAGGTTCCCTCGCTAAATTATCCTGGGCCAGGGTCGAAAGGGAGAAGAAGAGGACAACCAGTAAAACCAGGTGGGCGATAAGGGTTTTTTTTAACAACTAAATCACCTTCTTTTTTAACTTGCTTTTTCCATGTCCAGAAGGTTTTGGGGGCACTTCTCAGTGCAGATTGCACATTTTATACATCTTGTCTCCTGGAAACCTTCTTTTTCGAGGGCGTTTTGGGGGGTGAGTTCAAGGGGGCAGGAACGATTGCACAGCCCGCAGTCGACGCATTTACCAGGAGAAGAACCGCTAACAACCAGGTCCGTCTTCCGGGTTAACCCCAGTTTCCTGCCCAGCCTGTAACTTAATTCAGCGACAGTTCCCATGGGGCAGAACCTGCACCAGGCCCGCGGTTTAATAACAAGACCCAGGGTAATCCCAATTATGGTTGGCATCATGTAATTAAAAACCATGACAAACCCCAGCTGGTCCCAGAAATCGAGACTGCCCCAGTAACCGAGGACACGGACCACCCGGACAACAAACATCCCCATGAAAAAGATGAAAAATCCCCATTTTAAAAACGGGCTTTTTATTAATTCGGGAAATTTCCTTCCCGCTGAAAAGGGGGAAATAAGTCGGTCAAAGAGGCTGCCGTGGGGGCATAGATTACCGCACCAGTATTTTCCCCGGAAAAGTCCAATACCTATCAGGGCCAACATGATGGCGAAGAGTAAAAGACCCAGTTTGGGCCAGAAAAGGCCACCGATTGCGATAACAGGAACTAAAAACCAGCTCCAGTTCTTGATCTGTTTTTGCGCAGTTTTAAAAGCCATCCAATAACCTCCCCATAATCAGTAAAATATAATATTATAATAATATGATTATTGCTAAAGGTCAACCCCAATTGACAAAATCCTCATAATTTCTTAATATATAGATATACGAATAAAGGGGTGGTTGGTTTGGAAATGTTTAGCTGGAAAGACGAGGAAATGGGTGAAGCCGCGGAAAAACTTAAAGCCCTGGGTCATCCCCTGCGGTTGTGCATGGTTCGGGGATTGATTGATTGTGGTGGCTGCAACGTGAAAAAAATCCAGGAATGCACTGAAGTACCTCAATCCACTATTTCCCAGCACCTGGACAGGCTGAAAAACGCAGGCTTAATCGCTGGTGAAAGGAAAGGAAATGAAATTGTTTACCGGGTAGTTGATCCCCGGGTAAAAAGACTATTAGAATGCATGTTTTCCTGAGGAATTTTAATTAATTTCCAAATAAAAAACCGGGAGCAATGCTCCCGGATATTTTTATGTCTGCATAATTTTGACTCCCGAACTGGTTCCGATTCTTGTTGCTCCTGCTTGAAGCATTGCCTTGCAGTCCTCCAGGGTTCTGATCCCACCGGAGGCTTTAATTCCTAATCTTCCTCCTGCCAGTTTTCTAAACAGCCTGATATCTTCTAATGTTGCTCCCGCAGGTCCAAAACCCGTGGAGGTTTTAAGAAAATCTACTCCTTTGATTTCCAGACAGAGCTGGATCAGTTCCTTTTTTTCCTTTTCTTCGAGATAACAGGTTTCCAGGATTACCTTTAAAATCGATTCTCCGCAGACTTCAGAAACAGCCCGGATATCCTTTTCCACTTCAGTCCAAATCCCGCTTTTTACAGCTGTAATATTGGAAACCATGTCAATTTCAGTTGCCCCATTTTCCAGGGCTTCTCTGGCTTCGAATGCTTTTGTTTTAGGCGTTGTATAGCCCAGGGGAAATCCGATAGCAGCACTGAGTTCAATTCCGGAGCCTTCCAGTTCCCGGGCTGCAAGGGGAACGTAGTAAGGGCCAATGGCGACTGCGGCAAAGCCAAATTCTTTGGCTTCATTACAGATTTTTGTAATGGCCTCCGCTTTCCCTTCGGGGCGAAGGTAGGTGTGGTCAATTGTTTTTGCAATTTCTTTTTTAGTGAAGTCCATTATCAACTTCTCCTAACTCCCTGGTAACGCTGCAACCAGGGCAGAAGGTTCTGGTATTTTCTTATCAGTTTCTCATTGTGCTCGGGACCCCAGTCCAGGTTACCGCTGGCGATAACAGGTGGTTCAATTCCCCGGGAGGATAGTAGTTTAACGATTTCAGATGTTAATGCCTGGAGGATAAAGGGCCCGGTAATACCGGAGATGGCACCGTAAGGGACTGGAGCATTTTCAGTTTCCAGAATTGCATCTCCTGCAGGGGCACAGTTATCGATTACCACATCGGCCAGCTGGTAAAGGTTTTCCCCGCCAGGATGCCGGGAAGAAACACTTTTACTGTGCTGCAGGGAAGTGACAGCGACAATTTTCAACCCCATTTCCTTCCCCAGCAGGGCTGTTTCAATGGGAACTGCATTTCGCCCGGAGTTGGAGATAATTATCAGTGTATCCCCGGAGGAAAGGGGGTGGTGAGGCAAGAATCTTTCCGCAAGTCCCGGCAGGCGTTCGAGTTCACCGCTTTTAAAGGGTTGTTCATGGAGCATCAGGCTCGGTTCCAGAATGGCCTGGACAGGCAAAAGGCCTCCTGCGCGCAGGTAAATATCTGCAGCGACAAGATGGGAGTGGCCGGTACCAAAGGTGTGCAGCAGGCCACCGTTTGCTATGCTATCTGCTCCCAGTTCTGCTGCTTTTTGAATGTTTTCCAGTTGGGTTTTTTTTACCTTTTCCAGTATTTCTTCGGCTTTTTCCATATAATCCAGAGCGCTCATAGTAATACCTACCAGTTTTTAATCCTGGAGCAGTACCGTTCCAGGAGTTCCTCGTTGTGTTCTCTACCTTCGTCAATATTCCCGCTCAGAAATACAGGTGGTTTCAAGCCCTGCTCCAGCATTTTTTCAATTGCCATGACCACCAGGGAGTGGACGATGAAAAAGGCAGAAATATTGGAAGTCGGGCCGATTGGGGTTTTTAAACCGGATAACTTGAAGGTGGCATCGCCCCGGACCCCGCAGTTATCAATCAAAATATCAGCAACGTCGAGCAATTTTTTCCCGCTGGAATGGCGGGATGTTGTGTTCATGCTGTGGTCCCGGGAAATAATGGCAATAACCGGAATGCCCCGGTTTCGGGCTGAAGCGGCGACTTCAATGGGAGCAGCATTTCGCCCCGAATTAGAAATAACTAGCAAGGTATCCCGGGGTTCGGGTTTGTGGTAATCAAGCAGTATTTCTCCCCAGCCTTCCATCCTTTCGGTATACTCGCTTTTGGTAACCTGTTCCTGTCCGGTCAGGCTTGGTTCCAGCCAGGCATTGACAGGAGCCAGCCCTCCGGCCCGGTAAAAAATTTCTTCTGCCACCAGGTGGGAATGGCCGGTCCCAAAAGCGTGGATAAGGCCATCACTTCCCAGGGTTTTGGCAAGGGTTTCGGCCGCTTTTTCCAGGTTTTCACCCTGGGTGTTTTTAACCTTTTCCAGGATTTCAGTGACCTTTTCATAATATGTTTCAAAAGCTTTCATCTGAATTGCCTCCTTATTCTACCAGTGGACCCGCCCTTCGTAACGGGTTTTAATTTTTTCGTTGTGTTCGTCAGCCCCGTCCACGTTGAGGCTGATAAATACCGGCGGGGTTTCTCCCTCGGCCAGGATTAATTTAATGGTTTCTGCCGTTAGAGCCTGGGCGATAAACATGTTGGAAACTGAGGAAACAGAACAAACTTTGGTGTCTATCGCTTCGAGGGAAATTGCGGCATCACCATATGGCCCGCAGTTATCGATGACAATGTCGGCAATTTCGAAAAGCCTCTTCCCGGAAGGGTGCCGGGCTTCGGTTTTCTTAGAATGGCTGAGGGAGGTAACCCCAATCAGGGGGATCCCTCTTTTTTTCATTTCCAGGGCGAGTTCCACGGCAGAACCATTCCGGCCCGAATTGGAACAGATTATCATGACGTCACCCGGTTGAATATCGTGAATATTAAGCAATTCATGTGCCGTTTGGGGATCGCGTTCAGTTTCAGGCTGGCGCAGTTCTTCGTAGGTTATCGGGTTTTCAGCTTTTGTTACCAGGTCGTCCAGGGCGATCCCACTACAGGGTGCCAGTCCTCCCGCCCGGTGAACAAGTTCCATGGCGAAACTCTTGGAATGGCCCGGCCCGAAAATATGGACTACACCGTTATTTAAAATCCTCTGGGCCATGACCCGAGCAGCTTTTTTAATGTTCTCCATCTGTTCTTTTTCCAGGCGGTCAATAATTTCTCTCCCCTTCTGGAAAAACAACTCGGCTGAAATTTTTTCCATTTTTATGCCTCCTTCTGTATTTGGCCGCTGACAATTGTTGTCACTGCCTCGAAGTCATCATCGAGGACGGTAAAAGTTGCTTCTTTGCCGGGTTTAAGGTCTCCCAGGTTTGTTTCTTTTATAGCAAGGGCAGGATTCCGGGAAGCAACAGAACTAATGGCTGGAAGCGAAAGGCCTACCTCGTTAAATAAAGTTTTTGCTCCCCTGGCCATCAAGGCGGTGCTGCCGGCAAGGGTTCCATCATCGAGAAAGCTTCTTCCTGCCTGGTCGATATTAATTTTTTTGCCCCCAAAATCATAAGATCCGGGAGGTAATCCAGCAGCCAGAATCGCGTCGGAAATAAGGACGAGTTTTTCACTGCCCTTGCAGCGGTAGGCCAGATTTAGAACTGCAGGGTGGATATGAATTCCATCGGCAATAACCTCGCAGAAGACCCGGTCATCAGTTAAATAGGCCCCTACAACACCTGGTTTTCTGTGGTGAAGAGGGCTCATGGCATTGAAAAGGTGGTTGGCAATTGAAATCCCGGCGTTGATGCCTTCTGTCATCTGCTCATAGGTTGCATTTGTATGCCCGCCAGCAATTAAATAACCCCTTTGCCTGGCATACTTAATTAAATCAAGAGCTCCTTCTTTTTCCGGGGCCAGGGTTAAACGCAGCAGCATCCCCCGGGCAGCTTCCTCCAGTTCAGCGAAAAAATCAAGGGATGGTTCAAGCAAGTATTTTTCAACCATGGCTCCTTTCCTTTCCACATTCAAAAAGGGGCCTTCCAGATGAATTCCTAAAATTTTGGCTCCGCCGGCCCCGTTTTCCTGTTCTTCCCGGGCTTTTTTTACTGCTTTAATTTGTTTAATCAGATCCTCGAGGCCCAGGCTGGTAGTAGTGGGCATAAAAGCGGCGGTTCCTTTTTTGGCCAGGAAACGGGCTAACTTGAGAATATCTTCCGGTTTTTCGGTTAAAGGATAGCCCCCTGCGCCGTGGATATGCA
Organism: Halobacteroidaceae bacterium; assembly: GCA_003554585.1. Lineage (GTDB taxonomy): Bacteria > Bacillota > Halanaerobiia > B1SED10-174 > B1SED10-174 > T1SED10-26. The sequence goes on from PWGV01000183.1 coordinate 59,214, forward strand.
GGTCAACAAAACCGGGAAAAACCATCTTACTGCCCAGATCTATTTTTTCTCCCGAAAAAGAAGGAGGTATTGGCCCCCTGGTTACTTCAGCTATTTCCCCATCGGAAATTATCATGTGTCCGGCAAGAATTTCTTCAGTTGAAATTAGTTTTTCGCTGTAAAGGGCAAAGGATTTGCCCATTTCAGATCATCTCCTTTAAAATTTCTTCCAGGGTTTTGACCAGGTCCTGGCCAAAGGTTGGCGCGAGGGGGGAGGAAAGGGCTTCATAACCACCCTCATTAAAAGCATCGGGATCGGGAATATAACCGAGGTGCCCATTGGAATACCCGCAGAGAATAATTGCCGAGGAGGGAAGTTGATAAAGTGGCTGGGCCAGACTTGAGAAAAGCTCGCCGGGAATTGACGCCAGCGCAGTCCCCCCAATGTAACCGCAGGTTATTTCTGCGTTCTGTTCCAGTTGATCCTGGAGTTCGGCCACGTATTCCTGGATTCTGGCTCCTTCCAAACCGGTCTGAGCCAGGCGAATATCCCCGGGTTCTGCACCCTGAGCCTCCAGTTCCTTTTTCTTTTTTTCCCACTTTTTGATTTCCTGTTTTCTCTCCTCCGGGGAGGGGAGTTTACGGAAAGGAACTTCGATAGCAAAATTTTTTACCTGCAGGCTATCCTTAGGAAATTTTTTAAACTTGAGATTGCAGTAAAGGGAAAGGGCTTCTCCAGCAAAAAGTTTGCCCAGTCTTTCAACTTCTTCTAAATTTTGGGCCCTGCGTTCAAAACGGGTGCTGATATCTCCAGCGGCCCCGTTTACAAATCCTATGGTTGTTTGGGGAAACAGCTTGCGCAGGTTTTTGATCATTGCCCCCGGAAAATCAGGGGAGAGGAGAAGGTTATCTGCACCGAGGACTGTGGGGTGACACCCGTAGTTTACTATAATCGCTTTGGGTTCTTTATTACCGGGAATTTTAGCGCTCAACAGGGAAAGGGGAAGAGAGGGTTTTTCTTCTTTACCCCGCCTGTTGCTTCCAATTCCGGTGATATATCTGCTGCCGGAAGCCATTTCGATTTCTTCCAGGTTCTGTTCTGCCATAAGCAGAGAGCCGGCAAGGGCGCGTTGAACCCAGTCCACATAATCGGGATCAGGGTCGAATCTAAAATCCCCCCGGCTGAAAGTGGAAGGACCGGAATGGGTGTGACTGCAGGAAACAATAATATTGGAAGAGGGGATCCCGGTTAACCTTTCCGCTTCCTCCCTGATAAAGGAGGATTGATCAAAGTTGAGCATTAAGAGATCGGCAGTAATTAAACCCAGTTTCTCTTTCCCGTCCTGGAAAACAAACGAACGGGCATAGAGGGGAGAGGCAATTCCCTTTGCAGGGCCTGCTCTTGCTCCATACCCCCCCATTGTAATTGGTATCTGGGGGGTGATTTCAATTTCTGCACAACCAAAAAGCATTTTTATCACAACCCATTTTTTTCTAGGGCCTTGATGAAGTCCATACCGCTGTCAGAAGGCATAACTTTGGAACGCAGGTTGTATCCTTTATCCGCGATTGCCCGATAGATCGGGGCCTGGTCCTCGGTAACAGCTATGGAACGGGTGATGTGTTTGGGCTTGGTCTTGGGTAAAGTTGCCTGATTGCCAACAATTACTTCTTTGGGGTCTGCGCCCTTTTCAATTAAATCAAGAGCATCGGAAGGGAATTTTGCAACTACCATAATTTTTTCCTTCTGGGCCTTTTCTGAATCCAGGTATTCAATGGCTTTATCGATTCCCAAAACGGAGGTTTTGACCCCCCGGGCTGCGTTGGGAAGGAGCTGTTTCTGGATGGGATCCTGGGCAACTTTATCATTAACCACGATAATATGGTCTGCCCCGAGGTAGCTCACCCAGGCCACGGTTACCTGGCCGTGGATTAATCGATTATCAATTCTCATGTGAATCAAAGGCATCTTTTGTCCCCCTTTATTGGTCTTTTTGCATGACTTCAGACATAATCTGGACGCTTTGAGTCGCCAGTTCACGGCAATTTTGGGCTAATTCTTTAAGTCCCGTGGAACTGCGCATGTTTGCAATTTCCAAAAGCATGGGTAAATTTACTCCTGTAACCACTTCGATAGGAGGGTTTTCCGAGTCCAGAAGGTAAGCGGAAGCGTTGGAGGGAGTTCCCCCGAAAAGATCGGCCATAATGAGTACCCCATCAGGAGTTTCCATTGCCTGGGCTGCTTTTTTTAATTTTTCCCTGTAATCTTCAGGGCCCATATCGGGTTCCAGAGCCAGGGCAGTAATTTTCTCCTGGGGTCCCATGATCATTTCCAGGGCATCCATAAAACCTCCGGCCAGTTGCCCGTGTGATGCAACTATAATTCCAACCATATTTTTTCCTCCTAAAGCTAAAATTGGGGCAGGGGCACGGCCCCTACCCCTTGAGGTTTTTTACAGAATTCCAATAAGGCTTCCGCCGAAGGCGATAACAACCAGGGCCAGCAGGACCTTGATTGGTGACCACTTAAGCGGTCCCCTCAGCAACCAGTAGGCCAGGGCAACGAGCAGGACCGGAATTAAATAGGGGAGCAACTGGTCCAGGACGTCCTGAACTGCAACAACCTGTTCAGTTAGCTCACCTTCGACTTCCACGGTCTCGGTGTATTCCAGGGGAGTGGTTACTCCCGAGAGGATACTGGGAACAAACCCACCAATAACCGTTAAACCGAGTATCGTGGCACTTGTTGTTAGCTTATCCATTGTACCGCCAGCTGCGGTATCCTGGACAATATCAGCACCACGCTGATAACCTTGCCAGAAGAGGTAAATTTTTACCCCGATACCCCAGAAGAGGCCGAAAAGGATCATCAGCCAGAAACCGCCCATGCTGCCTCCCAGGGCCAGGGAAGCGGCAAAAACACCAATAATCGGGCGGGTTAGGATGGCAAAAAGGGTATCGCCAATTCCGGCGAGGGGTCCCATCAGACCTACCTTGAGACTGTCCACTGCCTCGCCTTCTGCGCCCTGTTCTTCAAGGGCAGCGGCTGCCCCAATAATACCCGCACCCATGGGAGGGGGAGTATTGAAAAAGTTCAAATGCCGCTGCAGGGCGAGCTTAAGGTCTTCCTTAGTTTCGTTTACCTTTTCCAGGATGGGCATAATGGCCCAGGCAAAACCCAGGGCCTGCATCCGTTCATAGTTCCAGGACCACTGGAAGGTGAACATGTACCGCAACAAAACACGCCACAGATCTCTTTTGGTTACCTTCTTTTCGTTTTTATTAGGCACTTGCCTCACCTTCTTTCATGTGAAAATAGAGGGCGGCCAGTGCTGCACCAGCGATGGCAAGGCCGATTACCGGTACTTCCAGATAGGCAAAAAGGATGAAACCGATAATGAGAAACGGCCAGTATTTCTTAACAGGCAGCATGCTTAAAAGCAGGGCAAAACCGAGTGCGGGAAGGACGGCCCCGGTAGTAGAAATTGCTTCCTGAAACCATTCCGGGATCCACTCCATAAACCGCTGGACAGGACCAGCACCGAGCCATATAGCCAGAAATACGGGGATGGCCCGGGTCAACCCCCAGGGTAACTGCCCTAAAATGTGCATTAAAGTTACGCCCCGGAAGTTTTCGTCCTCGACATATTTGTCTGCTCCGTGAATAAATACCGTGGTTATAGCCCGACCAAAAACGTCCAACTGGGTCATCAAGAGGGCGGCGGGAACTGCAATGGTTAACCCCGTGGCCATGGCCGATTCTACATTGCCGTCATAGGCCAGGGCACCGAATGCTGTTCCCAGGATCGCCCCTGTTAAGAAGTCGGGAATAGTAGCACCACCATAAGTATGCATTCCCAGTGAGATAATCATTAGTGTACCACCAACTGCCAGACCAAGGGGAATGTTCCCGACAATAATTCCAGTTACAGCGCCGGCAACTATTGGTTCGTGGAAGCTGATGTTAGGGGCCAGCATGGAAACGATAGCAATATAGGCCCATAAACCCAGGACTAAGGCTGTCCCTATACCATAGGGAGAGACAACTTCTTCCATGTCACTACCTCCTTAATAAAGAATGATAAATCCGTTTTACTACCCCAACAAGCATAGAATTTAAGGGAAAACCACCTCCTTAATTATCGTTCAAGGTAAAAGAAAAATTTGTAGCGGTCCGCTCGGTAAAATGATCTGACAAATTCAAAAGGTTCACCCTGTTCGGTGTAGGTTAATCGTTCCCGCAAAAAAACCGGGGTTCCGGGAAGTATTCCCAGAAGATCTGCTTCTTTTTTTTCTGCTGCTAAAGCCTCCAGGGTTTCTTTAGCCCGGCCAAGGGTCAGGTTGAATTTATCCCGCAGGAGACTGTAAAGAGAACCGTGCTCCAAATCCCTTTTATTCATACCAGGAAAAAGAGAAAAGGGAAGAAAGGAAATTTCCCTGGCCATGGGTTCATTGTTAGCCAGACGTAATCTTTCAATCAGGTATATTTTTCCGCCGGGCCGAAGTTTTAGCTCCTCCTGGATCTGGTTCTCGGGAGTTTTTATGGAAAAAGAGAGCAGGAGGGTGGCCGGTTTAAGCCCCCGGCTGATCATATCCTCGGTAAAACTGGTTAAATGGAACAAACCCTGGTTGAGCTTGGCCTGGGCAACGAAGGTTCCCAGTCCCCGCTTGCGGACAAGAACTCCTTTGTTAACAAGGGCATTGGTTGCCTGCCGAACTGTTAGACGGTTAATATTATAGGTTTTTGCCAGTTCCCGTTCCGAGGGGAGTTTTTCCCCCGGCTGGAGAAGTCCCTCATCTATTGCTTTTTGAATTATTTTCTGGAGCTGGTAATAAAGGGGTGCTGGTAATTTGGGATCTAACGGGTATTTTTTCTGTGGGCTGGAAAAAACCATGGGATCGCCTCCCGTGGGTTAGTGGTATAGACCACCAGCATTTATTATAATGATTCGTCAGCAGGAAAAAAAATCCTGCAACTGGAAACGAAATTTTTATAACACCCTTGTCCTTTATGTTATAATATATCTTGAGATTTCTCTTTTTGAACAGAGTGGCGAAGTTGTTTTGCAAAAAGAAAACCATGCAAGAATTTTTTTAACAAGGGGAGCAGATAACCGTGAAGAAAAAAATAATAAAAGTAATTGCCATAGACCTGGATGGAACCCTGCTGGATTCCAGGCAGAGGATCAGTGCTTATACAAAGAAAATCCTCGATGAATGCCGCAACAGGGACATTAAACTGGTTATCGCCACAGGTAGAAATCAGCACTCTGCCCGGGAGCTGGTCCGGGGCATAGGGCCGGTTTCTTTTGTTAGCAATAACGGGAGCAATATTGTTGATGAGGAGGGAAAAGTCCTCCGAGAGCGGGAAATTTTCCGTTCGACCACGAGGGAGATTATCGCCCATAGCAGGGAGATCGGAAAACTATATTTCTTTTTGGTTTCCCCGGATACTCTGCTGATGCCACCGACCCGGAAAAGTCTATGTAGACCTTTAATTCGTCACCTTTTTTCCAGGCAGGGGCTGATGGAGTACCTGGACAACAGGAAGCTTGTCCCGAGAATAAGAACAAGGGATATTGAAGGTTATATCCAGAAAAATCCTTTTAAGGTTCAGAAGATAAATTTTATCGGTGAAGCTTTTCGGATTGAAGAACTGGAAAAGAGGATTGAGGCCTTTAACCTGGCGATAACCAGGGGTCACGAGTGGAGTATAGATATCAATCCTTCTGGTGTTAACAAGGGGGAGGCCCTGCAATTTTTAACTGGACACTGGGGAATATCCCAGGACAGTTTTCTGGCTTTTGGAGACGGGCATAATGACCTGGATATGCTCCGCTTTGCGGGAACGGGAGTAGTTATGGATAACTCCAGCCTGGGTCAATTAAAAGACAACGCCGACCTGGTTGCTCCGAGTAATAACGAAGATGGGGTGGCCCGGATAATAGAAAAAATGGTGCTTAGAGAAACCTGATATTTAAAAAAGGCCCTTTGAGGGGCCTTTTTTACTGATTGAGTTAATAAAATTTTTTACCGATAGAGGCCTTCTTCATCGTACCTGGCCACTTGGGCTACATCCTTGTCACCTCGGCCTGAGAGGTTTACTATTATTGTTTTATCAGGTGGTAGGGTTTTTGCAAGATGCAGGGCATAGGCTACAGCATGGGCGCTTTCCAGGGCAGGAATAATTCCTTCTTCCCGGCTCAAAAGCCGGAAGGTTTCCAGTGCTTCGCGATCGGTTACGCTTTCGTAACTGATTCTTCTAGTATCTCTTAAGTAGGAGTGTTCCGGGCCTACTCCCGGGTAATCTAAACCGGGGGCAATGGAATGAACGGGAAGGGGTTCGCCTTTTTCATCCTGGAGGGTGTAGCATTTAAAACCATGAATTATACCTGGAGAACCTCTGCTGATAGAAGCAGCGTGCTGATTTGTATCCAGGCCTCCACCGGCGGGTTCAACTCCAATTATCGCTACCTTCTCGTCCTTGAGGAAAGGATGGAATAGTCCGATGGCGTTGCTGCCTCCTCCCACACAGGCTACAAGGTAATCGGGGAGTTTCCCGGTAGCTTCCATAACTTGCTCCCGGGCTTCTCTTCCTATTATACTCTGGAAATCCCTGACCATCGTGGGATAGGGGTGAGGCCCTACTGCTGAACCCAGCAGATAGAAACTGTTTTCAAAGTCCCCGGCATACGTATCCAAAGCCTTATCAACGGCATCTTTTAGAGTTCTGGTTCCAGTTTCTACAGAGACCACTTCCGCGCCCAATAACTCCATTCGGAAAACGTTCATCTGCTGGCGAATTACATCTTCAGCCCCCATGAATATTGTGCATTCAAGGTCAAAAAAGCTTGCTACAGTTGCCGTGGCTACTCCATGCTGACCGGCCCCTGTTTCAGCTATCAATCTTTTTTTGCCCAGATCCCGGGCCAGGAGAGCCTGCCCCATGGCGTTATTAATTTTGTGTGAGCCGGTGTGGTTTAAATCTTCTCGTTTGAGGAAAATTTTTGCTCCTCCAGCATACTCCGATAGTCTTTCCGCGAAATAAAGGGGATTGGGGCGGCCCACAAAATGTTTTAAATGAAAGGCCAGTTCCTCCTGGAAAGTTGGTTGCTCCCGCAATCTCTGGAAGGCATCGGTTAATTCCTGCAGGGGTTTTTCCAGGGGAGGGGGGACAAACCTGCCTCCGTAATCTCCAAAAAAACCTTCTCTTGTCAGTTCTTCCTTTTTAGTTGCCATTATAATTCCTCCTTTTTGGGTTGAAAATAAAAAAACTCCGGCGAAAACCGGAGTTTAAACCAATAAAAACAAATATAAAATTCCCGGATTCCTTCCTCTTTATTTACCCAGATGAAATTAGACGTGGTGTTGCGCCACGCCAGGACCAGGTATTAAAAAGGATAAGACCGGAAACCTTAGCCATTTTTCTGCCCTCACTTATTTTGTAATACAGATCATTATATACTCTTGTTAAAGCGTTGTCAAGGTAAAGAAGGTGGTTTTTTTGGAAAAACGCATTGAAAGGGGCAAATGTCGGTTTTAACTAAATTTCTAGCTTATTCAACCCTTTCTTCCATTATCCCCCTCAGTATTCCAGGGAAGTCAGTAATAATTCCGTGGACTCCTGCTTCCAAAAACCGCTCCATTCTGTCAGGCTCATTTATGGTCCAGAGGAAGATGGGGTAACCCCCGGCTCTTGATCCCGCCAAAAAGGGGGCGGTGAGAATAGGGAAGCGATTTAGCCGGGGAGGGACAAAAAGGCCTTCAAAATCCCAGTTCATTAGCCAGGCAAGTCCCAAATGGGCAGAATAGAAAAAACGGCGGATTTCTTTCCAGGAAGCAGCCGTTGGAACCTCAGGCATAATGCGGCGAAAATGCTCAATTGTATGGCTGTTCATGGTTCCAACAAAGACCCGGTTTTCTGCATTGGCTTCTTCAATAACCCGGGCGACAATTTCTGCGCTCGCAATCCCCGGCCGCTTTATTTCTATCATTACGGGGATGTCGGGGAAGGTTTCCAGTACTTCATCCAGCATGGGAACCTTTATCCCAATTCCCCGGAAAGGATAATATCCTTCCGGAGTTGAAAAATCGTAGCCGGCGTCCAGATCCTGGATTTCTTCCCGGGTAAAAGAAGAGACAAATCCTTCCCCGTCAGTGGTTCGATCAACAGTCCTGTCGTGAATTACTGCTGGATGAAAATCTTCGGTAAGCCAGATATCAAGTTCCAGGATATTCGCTCCTTTTTCTATAGCCCGGGAGAAGGCCTTCAGGGTATTCTCGGGATAGTTTCCAGAAGCTCCTCTGTGAGCTATGTTTAAGGGGGGATCGAAAAGGGAAAAAATCTCCAGATCAGTGTAGGGGTCTGGAAAGTAAACGCTTTTTGCCATCTGAAACGTGTTGATTAGAACCAAAATCCCAACTATGGTAATAATGGTTTTAAAGGTATTGCCGAACCTCCGCAAAATTTTTCCCTCCTCAAAAAATCGCTGTAAATATTTTCTACAAAAGAAACTGGATTCCTATTTTGCAGGATATAATGTGATAAAAAAGAAGGACAATAATAGAATTAATTGAATAAAAAATTTATAGAAAAACAAGGAGGGGATACGTTGGAATATTTCCGTAATGTTGACGAAATCCTTGATTTTGCAATTAAGGAAGAAGAAAAGGCCCGAGATTTTTACCTTTACCTCGCGAAAAGAGTTGAACGGCCAGCAATGCAAGAATCTCTTAAAGAATTTGCTGGAGAAGAAGAAAAACACAAGGAAAGATTGCTGGAGGTCAAGGAAGGAAAAAGATCAGCAAAAAAAGCTGAAGAAGTTCCTGATATGAAAATGAGCGATTACCTGGTTGATGTTACTCCGAAAAAAGACATGGATTATGGCGATGCCCTGATTCTGGCAATGAAAAGGGAAAAAGCCGCCTACCGTCTCTATACCAGGCTTGCCGAAGTGGTTGATGATGAAAACCTGAGTCAGGTTTTCAAAAGCCTTGCTTCAGAGGAAGCGAAACATAAAATGGCTTTTGAAATTGAATACGATGAACAATATATGGCAGAAAATTAAAAGAAGTTTACAAAGCCCCGATTTATCGGGGCTTTGTTTTTTGAGTAAAACCTTTTTTGGTAAAATAACCCAATTGGGTAATGGAGAAAGTGAAATTTAAAAAAGGAATTAGGCGGCTTAAGATTAAATAATAATATAAACCTTCTTAATGAAGAATATTTTTGAGCAAAGAAATTTTACCCAGCCAGATTTTTAGCCATAGTTCCATTTTTAACAGGTGAACTTTCTAATAAGCATTTTTGCTTTTTTGTTTAAATGGAAAGTATTTCCGTAAAAAAAAGTTTAAAAAGTGAATCCTAAAAATATAAACACAAAAATTATTTTTTGAGGTGCAAAAAGACCGATTACAAAATATTTAGTAGCCCAATTACTTGATTTTTATTGGCTGCGTGGGGGAGTTTTTGGTCATTAATTGCATCTTTTTATATTGTCAGAGCTACGGATAATCTAAAGGATTGGGGTGGAAGAGCTTTGGGTGGGCAGGAACAAAAACAATTAAAAATCTTTACCCTTGGCAAGTTTCAGGTTTTTACAGGGGAAGAAAACCTGACAAAAAAATATCCCAAAAGCAGGAGACCCTGGCTTTTATTTCAGTTTCTATTAACCAATGCTGGGCAATCATTGTCTTCAGAAATTGTTGTTGGAACTCTCTGGCCGGCCACCAATTATGAAAATCCGCAGCATTCATTACGAAATCTTGTATACCGGTTACGTCAAATGTTGAAGGATGAAGGAAACGGAGATAGGTACATAATTCAAACCCAGGGTAATTATTCCTTTAATACCCGGTCTAATTACTGGTGTGATTTTGAAGAACTGGAGAAACTTTTAGAACGTGCTTTTTCTTTAAAGGATAAGGATCCCCAAAAAATAAAGTTACTCGAAAAAGCATATCAACTTTACGGTGGGGAGTTTCTTCCCTCCAGACCCTACGAGGAATGGACAGTGAACCTTCGGCTTTACTGCCAGAGGATTTTTCTTAAGGTAGTAGTTGAACTAAACCGCCTCTACGAGGAAAAGAACCAGTGGAAAAAAACAATAGCCCTGTGTGAAAAAGCCCTTGAATTTGAACCTTTTGAAGAAAATCTTCACTGGAGTTATGTGCAGTCTCTGATAAAAACTGATCAGAAGGCCCGAGCAAAAAACCACTACCATCAGACCCACGCTCTTTTTCAAAAAGAGTTGGGTGTTAGTCTGGGGTTTGATATTGATGAGATGATTAATAAACATAATAACTTTGAGCCGAAAAATTCATCTTCAACATGGGGCGATTTCCAGGAAATTTTAGAGGAAAAAGAAGAGGATAAAGGGGCATTCATTTGCGATGGCGAAAATTTCAGGATGATATACCAGCTTGAAGAAAGGCGAGCGGAGAGAAACATAAGAAAATCAAGCCTTGCTTCCTTACAACTAATTGCCCCTAAGGGGAAGAAATTACCAGAAGCAGAATTGGATGAAAAAAGCCGGATATTGCAGGGGACTCTTTTGAATTGTCTGAGAAGGGGTGATGTTATCTTTCCCAATAAGCCGGGCGAATTTCTCCTTTTACTGGTTGATGTTCCTCCGGATAAGGTTGATAAAGTTTTAAACAGGATAGCCTCCAAATATTACGAGAATAGTCCAGATGATGAAGTGAGAATTAATGTAAGGCATCGCCCGTTATTACAAGGAGGAACAATTTAATTTAAAATTAGCACCCAAGTGGTGCTTTTTTTTTGTTTTTTTTTAAAAAATTTAATTCCTATAAAACCTTTAATAATAAGTTTTTTGGGGTTTTCTGGGAAAATTTTAATTCTAATGAGATTTTCTTGTGACCAAAACGGGATTGTTTTGTGACACTAAAGAGTTAGAATGAAGAAAACCGGTAAAAGCCGGGGCTGCGGGGGATTTAAATGAGAAAGGAAGGAAAAATCTGCCACTTAATACCTCCAGGAGGAGCTTCCTTTATTGTGAGGATCCTGAATTGCCAGCAGAATAACTGGAAAGGGGAAATCAGATGGCTGGACGGAAAGGGTAATGTCTACTTCAGGAGTTTACTAGAGATGGTAATGCTTATCCAGGAAGCTCTTGAAAAACAGGACTTGCATTCTGAGGTGGATGATTTCCGTTCCTGGACTGAAATTGAAGAGATCACCGAGGGGAAAGAGAGAAATTAAGGTCAGATTTTATCCCGATGTGATCGTTTTTAAAAGGTGGAAAAAACCGAAAAAATACAGTTTTTTTAGGGGCTAATTCGTGAACTGCATATTTGGTGAATTATAAGCTGTCAAAGGTTTAAATCCCAAGTTAAATTGAGAGGGAGAGAAAAATGGCCAGTTTTTCCAGGGAACTAAAAAAATAAAACTATCAGCGGAGAAACCAAAAAAGATAATTGAGATTCTTTCCTCGCATAGTGGAAAGGACCCGCTTCCCAAGCGGGTCCTTGTGGTTGTAAATTGATTTTTTAGGAGTATTGTTCCCGGTATATGTGGTCAATTCCCAAGTTTTTTAAATATGAGCGGGGGACCATTGCAGTTACCTGCACCACTCCGGGAAGCCGGCTGATGGAAATTGAACCAGCAATGGTAACCCTGTTTTTAACTTCATCAAGGGGCATATTTAAAAGTGGTGCAATTCTTTCCAGCCCATTTTCGACTGCTTCATTTAGGTTTGCACCACTACCAAAAGACTGAAAGGGGAAAACTTCTTCCTCTAGTGGTGTTTTGAATTTTTCGCCCAGACTTCGGGCTGCTTCTTTTAAGCCACTGTCGTGAGGTTGAGCTAGGAAGGGAAGGTCTTCTTTTTTAGGTAGAAGGATTGGCCCAGCAAGGTTCAGTCCTTTTATGACCTCAACTTCTAATTCAACTTCAGCGCTTACGTCAGTAGTATGACCAGCTATTTCTCCATCTCCCTGCATTGCGTGCACGTCTCCAATATATATTCCTGCTCCAGGGACTTTAACAGGAACTAAAAGGATTGACCCTTCGCGGACTTCATCCGAATCCATATGCCCGTCAGTTCGCTGGGAGAGCTCTTCTTTTTTTAAGGTGTAATCATGGGGAGCATCAATAAGGAACTGGGCAAAATCTCCTGCATTGTGGGAAGAAGGGAAGGGAACGGAAGGACAGCTCCCAATATTTCCAATCATAGGCCTTATTCTGGTAACTACTCCAGGAAGATCTGCCCTTGCCCAGAGGTTAATAGGGTATTGTTTAGATGCAGGGGGAAGGGAGGCCATCTCCCTGGCTTTTTTTGCGACTTCTTTACTTCCTTCAGTATTTAAAGTAATAGCAGTGTTTGTTTTCTGGTCAAATACCATTGTATAACCTGAGCCGAAGCCAAAGGGAGTTACGGGATTCCCACATTCCTTACACCTAATACTTTCCTCTCCTGTCCCAGTTACTTCGCATTCTGGATTGGTGATGTTACAAACCGGACAGCGGGCTGCAACAAATGGGTCACCGTTGAAATAACCTTCTTTGGGCTGGTCAGTTCCGGACACAGTTGCCTGGGAGAGGATTTTCACTTTTTTGATTTTTAAAGCAACTGCATCACCGATTTCTGCACCTTCAACTTCCACGGGTTTTGTTACCTCATGTCCGCTTGGTCCCTCGGGTGTAATCATGGGACCCCAACATCCCGGAGAGGTATGAGCAATAATTTTCCCTCCGTTTGCTACGGGTCCAAGCGTTTTTTCCTTTGGATCCAGCACCCAAACCATTTCTTCGGTCCTGACAACTTTTTCGGCCATCAAAAGAACCCCCTTTCAAGAAATAAAATAAATCAAATCCTAAAGATTAATAAATAGTCGGTCTTTTTGTTTGCCTGTTAATTCTAATTACAATATTCTTGCTTATTAACTCGATACCTTCCAAAAATATTTGCTGGGATAGTTTGGCTGGGGATTAAGACTTTGGAAAAACGGAATTCATTGGGAAAAAACGCGAAATAAAATCTATTTACTTGTTTTTACCTGATTTTTTTAGTTTTTTAAAATTAAAAAGAAAAAGTGTGAGCCAAATTACAAAAAAATAATTTAACATATCATATTATTAAAAAATGAAAATAATTTATGGGGAAATATACTGGGTCTGGGGTTGGTTGGATTAAAGTATATTTTTTGGTGACTCCAAAATTTGTTTGGCAAGGTTGGGGCAGAATTTGAAATTATTCTGAAGGTGGTGTTTGGCTATGGGTATAGATAAAAAAACGCTTCAGATATCAACCCTTGGCCGTTTTGAGGTAAAAAGAGGAGGACAAAAAATTTCCCCCAAAGACCAGCGACTTGGCAAACGCTGGCGTCTTTTCCAAGTACTTATTACCTTCAAGGGACAGTCCTTATCTCCCGACCAAATTTTCAAATATCTTTCCTTAGAAGAAAGCGTTAATCCTTCGGAAGCCTTAAAGAGCCTTGTTTTCCAACTCCGCAAGGCTTTAAAAGGAATTAATCCAGGAGAGAACCGTGAACAATACATTATTTGTTCGGGGGGAACTTATAGATTCAATGAGGACTCCAATTACTGGCTGGACGCCGAGGAATTTGAAATTCTCTGCAAAAAAGCAAGCTCCAGAGTTGACAGTTCAATTTCAGAAGCAATTTCTCTCTACCAGAAGGCTCTGTCCCTGTACAGGGGAAATTTTTTGGAGGAGGTTCCCAAGGCTTACTGGGCAATATACGCAAAAAAACATTTCAGGGATCTTTTCCTGGAAATTATGCTTGAAGCGAATGAATTGATGCAGAACGCTGGAATGCATAAAGAAGCGTGGGAATTATGCGAGACCGGATTGCGAATTGTTCCCTTGGAGGAAAAACTGCATACAATGTCCCTTAAATCTCTTGTGGATTCAAATAAACTGGGCCTGGCTCTAATTCAATACGAGGAAGCCTCGTCTTTATTTAGGGAAAACGACCTGAGCATTCCCAAAGATTTAAAAAAGATCGGGGAAACCTTAAAAAATAAGTTAACTCGGGATAATCCATCCGAGGAATTTCTTCGGAAGTTAAACAATCACAATAAGGGAAATGGGCCCGTGGTGAGCGGACTTGAAGCTTTTTCCGTAATCTACCAGGTTGAGAAAAACCGGAGCGAAAGAAGGAAAAAACCAGGCTTTCTGGTTTATTTAGATTTAAGGGGCAACGCCCCTCCCGAAGAATGGGAAAGAGTTGGAAAACAGTTTGAACAAACCCTTCTGGGGAGTTTGCGTAAAGGAGATGTAATCTGTAAGTGGGGACCCCATAATTTCCTGACCCTGCTCTTAAATGTTTCGCCGGAAGATATCGAGAGAATAATGGGGAGGTTGCGGGAAAAAATCCCTCCCGAGTGGAAACAATTTGAACTGGATATAGAAAGAAGGTTGCAGAAAATATAAAAAAAGGCCTTCTAAAGGCCCTTTCTCCTTATTATATGTTATAGTAGGAAACATTTTCAAATTATCAGGTAAAGGTTCCATCCCCCAGCTGATGTTGGAGCAATTCCTTCCTGGCAATGATGAATTGCTTTTCCATTGTGATTAAACCTTCTTCTATCAATTCTCCCAAAAGCCGGGAAACCGTTTCTCTGGATGTTCCTATTATGCTGGCGATCTCCCTCTGCGGCAGCCTTTTAATAATTAAGCTGTCTCCCTCTGGAACTCCATTTTCAAAAAAGTAAGAGAGGATCCGGTGATAGACATCCTGGAAAATTAATTTTTCAATTTCCTTGTTGGCTTTGCGCAATCTTGAGGTGAGGACAGGGAGAAGGGATAAGGCAATATGGGGCGATTCTTTGAGGATTTTGGAAAAATCACTTGAATTAATCTGGAGGGTTTCTAAATCAGTTAGGGTCTGGGCAATTCCAGAACGTCCTTTTCCATCAAGGATAGCTAGTTCTCCGAGGCAATCTCCCGGCCCCAGAATGGCAAGGGTTTTTTCTTTGCCTTCTGGAGAAATTTTTAAAATTTTAACCCAGCCTTCCCTGAGAATAAAAAGCTTATCTCCCGGGTCATCTTCCAGGAAAATGATTTCCCCCCTGGAAAAAGACCGGGAAGAAGTTACCTCCGCAATCTTTTCCAGATGGCTTTTATCAAGAGAAGAAAAAAGGTCTAACTCTGAAAGATAATCAATTACAAAGAGATCCATTTTATTCCCCACCTAAAATATTCCTTTTTTTATTGCATCCTGGCCCAAAATTAATTCCCGGCAGGATGATCTGGGTTTTTCTTCTTGAGTTTTTTTCTTACCCAATCGGGTATTCCGCCCGAATCGTCTTCCCAATTAATATAATTAGTATCATGTGTTAGCCAAGGTGAAAGAGATGGAGGATTTCCTTTAATAACCTGAGTCGTCTCTCCTGGACTTATAAGTATTTCCACTCCCTCAGCGATTAAAAGGACAAAACCTTCATTAACGTTGATTATTGTTTTTTTCCTATCAACCCACAGGAAAAATTCAGTTCCTCTAACTGCAGCGATCGCGCTTGGAGTTTCGACCTCAAAGGTTATGATTCCTTCAATTAAGCGAATTATTCTTGCTCCCAGGGATCCCCGGCCCATGTAAAGGTTGTTTTTTTCTTCAGTGATTTCTTTAACAACGAAATAGGAGTTGGGGCCAATCCAAACCAGGGAATTATCCGGGAACTCAAGCAGTAAATTAGCCCTGCCCTGGGTTTGGACTCTATCTCCTTCTATGAGGCGATCTTCTAAACTCAGGGGAGAATATTTCCAGAATTGCCACCTGGGAATATCTCTCTGCAGTCTGACCTGCCCTTCCAACTCTAAAATTGAAATATGCATTTCCTTTTCTGGGTTTGCTGAGGCTCCGAACCAGAAGGACAGGCAAACAATCAAGAGGGTTAAGAAAACTTTCTTCTTCATAATTTCACTTCTCCAGTTCCTTTATTTTAATTGCCAACTGATTTTCTTTCCTGCCTGCATACTTCCGGGCAGCGGCAGGTCCCAAAATAAGTTCCCCCGGCCGGGCCCGTTCTTCCAGGTGACTTGCAGTGTTAACTGGTGACCCGATCACGGTGTATTCCAGCCTTTTTTCAGAGCCGATATTTCCCGCAATGACTTCTCCGATTTCTAAGCCTGCTCCCAGGGATAAAGGGAATTGAATTTCGATTAATCTTTTTTGAATTTCAGCTACTGTTTCAAGGGCCTGCTTCAGGTAATTTTCAATGGGTAAGGGTGCCCCAAAAATAATTAATGCTCCAT
The DNA here is from genome assembly GCA_003554585.1 of Halobacteroidaceae bacterium. Classification (GTDB taxonomy): domain Bacteria; phylum Bacillota; class Halanaerobiia; order B1SED10-174; family B1SED10-174; genus T1SED10-26. Next base: position 75,431 of record PWGV01000183.1, read on the forward strand.
CTCCAAGGAATTTGTCCAGGGTTCCCCCGTGCTCCATTGCGGCATCGGTTACTATTCGGAAAAAAATATTCAGGGTTTTTACAGTCTCCCGGGAAGTTCGGCCACTCGACCAGATAGTAAAACCTCTGAGATCCACAAAAAGGACAACAACTTCCTTGCTTTCTCCTTCCAGGTTAACCATTTCAGGATTGGCGGTTATTCTTTCAACTATTTCGGGAGGCAGGTAACGCTGAAAAAGGTTCTTTAGTTTTTTCTGCCGGGTTTCTCCCCGAATAATCTGTTCATATAGTTGAATTGTACTCTGCAGGGTAACCCCCAGAAGAAGGGGAACACGGTCTAAAAGGTACCCAGAAGAAAACAATAGATGACCAAAAACGATGATTATGCAGAGTTGCGCAAGGGATAATATTAAATTGGTCTTGAAATTACTCCGGGTGAAAAAAAACCAGTTAAAAAGATAAAGAGAGGCAAAGATACCGAGGATAATCCAGATATTTAAACGGATAATTTCCTGTCCCTGGGTAAGAGTTTCTATAGCGTGAGCTCCTAAAACCACTCCAGGGATGAAGCCGTGGTTGGCAAATGGAGTCATTATTAGGTCGCCCAGGGTCGGATCGGTGCTGCCGATCAAAACTATCCTGTTTTCTAAAAGAGAAGTATCGAAATCCTCAGAAAAAAGGTCTTTAAAAGAAACAGTAGGAAAAGGATTCCCCGGCCCGGAAAACCGGATATAGGTGTTTTGAAAGGAAAGCTCCTCCCAGCTTTTATTTTCAACTGCTTCTTCCGCCATTAATTGGAACCAGGCCTTATGACCCTCCACAAAAGGAAGCCGCCGGATTATTCCATCCCGATCTGCTAAATAATTTACATGTCCGATTCCGGCTGCACTATCTGCCAGGAGAGGAACAGGCCGGTTTATATCCCGGACCAGCGGTGTTTCCTGGCGGGCTCTCCGCAAAAGACCCAGATTAAGGGACATAGGTAGAAAGGTGGGGCCTTTGGCCATGGCGCTTGCCAGTTCTTCGTCCCCTTCCCTTTCATCCAGGAAAAGGATATCAATTCCAATGCTCTGGGCCCCCGAAGCATAAATGATTTCAACTGCCTGGGCAAGGAGGCTGCGCGGCCAGGGCCACCTGGGGAATTCTGCCATTGAAGCCTGGTCGATAGCCACGATTGTTAAGGAGGAGTTTTCCGAGTACTCTGGGTGACCGTTCAAACGATGGCTGAGGTCTATTAGCAGGTTTTCCAGGTTTTCCAGTGCCCCTGTAAGGAAAAGCAGTGAAACAAGGAAAAAAGCCAAAATATTGGAGAAAATTATTTTGTTTTGCCCCATATTTCTCAAACTCCTCCCGGGGAGGTTCGGGCTTTTTAGTAGTATTTTCTTCAGTTTAAAACATTTTCCTTTTAAAGTCAAAAAGTATTGGGTTAATCAGTAAAAGTTATTAATTATTAACTTAAACAACCAGGCTTTTTTTCCTTTAAAGATATTTAAATTAAAAATATTTGTCCGGGAAAAGGGAGTAAATTTTTGCCTGGGAAAAGCTTTTTTGCTTTAGGATTTTCTGGTAAAATGTTGTATAATAATAAAAGATTAAAGACCCCGCTCAAAGGGGAGGGAGGTAAGAAATTTTGTTTTACCACTTAAAAACAGTTGGATTTGCTGTCCTAATTTTTGTTTTCCTTTTTTCGGGATTTATCCAGGCTAATGGCGAGGAAATAAAACAGGAAGATCAAACAATTGAGCAGGAACAGGTTGATAATTATGAAGTTGGAATGGAAATTTTATTTCAGGGACCAATTCGTCCCGCCCGTATTTATTACAATTATGGGTTGGGCTACCTAAATCTTCAGAAGATAGAGAATCTAAATGAAAGGATCCCTGAGGATTTCCCCTCCCTGAGTAATGGAATGCTTGTCCGCAGGTGGAATTCCATTGTTGGTTTTGGTGATGGCTGGCGGGCAGGCTGGGTAAAAACCCATGGAAGTCAGAACCAATCAAAAGGAACTGGAGAAGAATTTCGGCAAATTACCTACGATCTGGAGATGGGCGGGGTTTTAATTGAAAAAACTGTTTATATTGATCCCCTGGTTGATCTGGCCCTGGGGGCAGCCGGAGGCAGGGGAACCCACCAGGTTAAGTTATTATTTACCCAGCCTCAAACAGGGGAAATGGATAATCCCTGGCAGGATCCGGTTAGTTCAAATTTAAGTCAGCCCTTTTATTTTTTTCAACCACAAATTAACGCCCGTTTCCGCCTGATGGGACCTTTTATTGGCCATATCCAGGGAGGCTATTCTTTTACCCTTGGTAGAAACCGCTGGGTTATTGAAAGAGAGGAAATAAGCGACGAGAGATTCAGAGCAGATGGGTTTCATTTTAGTGCAGGTCTAGGAGTCCGTTTTTAGTTTACGGGCTTTTTAGAAAAAATAAATTTCCGAGAGGCTTTTCTGAGAAGAAGGGCCTCTATTTTTTTTGCGAACAATTGTTCTAGGAACATTTGTATGCTATAATTTAATTAGAACTCTTGGGGGGTGGTGTGAACATGGAACTGGTTGAACGGCTCCGAATTCTCACAGCCGGCGCCCGCTATGACGCCTCCTGTGTCAGCAGCGGAAGCCAGAGGAAAAAAGCGGGTGGCAGCCTGGGAATATGCCATTCCTGGACCGAGGACGGTAGGTGTGTTTCTTTATTAAAAATTTTACAGACCAATGACTGTATCTATAACTGCCGCTACTGTGTTCACAGAACCGACAGGGATGGGCCCAGGACTTCTCTTTCCGCCCGGGAAATTACCGAACTAACTGTAAATTTCTACCGGAGAAATTATATTGAAGGTCTTTTTTTAAGTTCTGCAGTCAAGGGTAGTCCGGATCAGGCAATGGAGACTATGCTTGCTTCGGTAAAGATTTTGAGAGAGGAATATAAATTTCCGGGTTATATCCATCTCAAGGGTATTCCAGGTGCGGAAGAAAGTTTACTAAAAAAAGCGGGCTTTCATGCCGACCGGATGAGTGTAAATATTGAACTGCCCAGCGCTGAATCGCTGAAAAAGCTGGCCCCTCAGAAAAAACCCGCTGATATTTTTAACCCCATGCATTTCCTGGAAAGAAATCGCAGGGAGGAAAAGGGTTTTTTAAGGGCCGGGCAGAGCACTCAGTTAATTATTGGGGCTTCCCCGGAAAGCGACCGGGAGATTATAAGCCTTGCCAGTTACCTTTACGATAAATTTTCCCTGAGCCGAATTTTCTATTCTGCCTACATACCTACCGGGGATCCTCGCTATATCCCCGGAGTCCAAAATCCCCCTCTGCTCCGGGAGCATCGATTGTACCAGGCCGATTGGTTGTTTCGCTTTTACCATTTTTCCTTTGATGATATTATTCCTCCCGCTCAGAATGACCTGGAAACGGAACTTGATCCCAAGGCGGGGTGGGCCCTCCGCCACTTTGAATTCTTCCCGGTGGAGATAAATCGGGCTTCTTACCGTGAATTATTGAAAATCCCCGGCGTTGGACTTGTTTCAGCCCGCAGGATAATAAAAGCCCGCAAAGAGGGGACGCTGGATTTTTCCGACCTGGGAAAATTGGGAGTGGTAATGAAGAGGGCCCGTTTTTTCATTATCTGCAGGGGACGGAGAATTCCTGGCTTACCGGGTGATCCTGCGAATATAAGGCCATTTCTTACCATGCCCGCGAGCAGGCCCCGGCAGCGCCGATTATTTGCACCGCCCGGAGGTGAGTGATTTTGCAAGAATTAGTTTATAACGGTTCCTTTCCCGGGCTTTTGACGGCCCTGGGTAAAGCCCTGGCAGGGGAGGAAGAGGTTCGGATATGGTCTAAAGAAGAGTATCGACCCTCTCTATTTGGAACTGCAAAAAAAGTAAAAGCTGATTTAGAATTTGCTCTAGCTTTCAAGAAAAAACTGGTTTTTGATTTTCCCGAACCGGTTTACCGCCATGTTCTCTATGCCTACCTGGCTGAGGAGAAGGGGACGGGGAACCTGGTTTTTGATTTTTTGCAAAAACTTAAAAGGAAAGAACCGGCTTTTACCCACAGAGTGGCAGAATTACACCAGGGAGTTACAAGGGAGAAGGTTAGGATGCTCGGGTTCGTCCGTTTCAAGAAAGTAGACCCTGGTTATTTTTACGCGCCGGTTCGGCCAAAATATAATATTATTGGGCTTTTGGCACCACATTTTGCCTCCAGGCAGGAAAAACAGGAGTGGGTAATCCATGATTTAGGGCGGGAAATGGCTGTCCTGGGCCGGGGAAAGGTTTGGGAAATTCACCCTCTGCCCCAGATCCGGTTCCCGGAAGATTTTGAAGAGGAGGGAATTCAAAAACTATGGCGAGAGCATTTCAAGGTCCTGGCAGTTCCGGAAAGAATTAACCGAAAAAGGCAGAACAGTTTGGTTCCCCGCCGGTACTGGCCCCATCTTACAGAAAAAGGATAACTGAAAATTGTCATCGGTTTGTAACCGGATTGTAACAATAATATATTATGATTTCTCTGCAGCGATAGGTTAATATGTTTAAATAAAGGAGGGTGGTTAATGCGATTGCAGGAAAAAGTGGCCATAATAACTGGTGGAGCCAGCGGAATAGGCCGCGAGGCCGCACTGGTTTTTGCCAGAGAAGGGGCCAGTGTGGCAATCTGGGATTTTGATGATTCTGGAGCTGAGGTTGCCGACCACATTGAAAAAAATGGTGGTAAATCCTTTTTCTACAAGGTTGACGTGAGTAAAGCTCAGGAAGTTGAAAAGGCACTGGAAGAAACGGAAAAAGAACTCGGAAGTATTGATATCTTGATCAATAATGCTGGAATTACCAAAGATGGGTTCCTAACCAAAATGTCCATTGAGGACTGGCAGAAAGTAATGGATGTTAACCTCACCGGTATATTTAACTGTGGTAAAGCGGTAGCCCAGAAAATGATGGAAAGACAGGAAGGGGTAATCATTAACACCTCTTCTGTTGTTGGTGTTTATGGAAATGTTGGGCAGACCAACTATTCGGCGGCTAAAGCAGGAGTCATTGGAATGACAAAAACCTGGGCCAAGGAACTTGGAAAGAAGGGAATCCGGGTTAACGCAGTTGCCCCGGGTTTTGTTGCAACTCCGATGACCGAAAAAGTCCCGGGAAAAATTCTCGACAAGATGAAGGATAAGACTCCCCTGGGCAGGCTGGGACAACCGGAAGATATTGCAAATGCTTTCCTGTATTTAGCTTCTGATCAGGCTTCCTTTGTCAATGGAGCGATCCTGCAGGTGGATGGAGGTCTGGTCCTGTAAGGGAGGTAGGTCACATGCGCGACCGGATGCATTATGACCCCAAAACCAATATTCTGGAAATCGATTTTTCCCACCTTGTTATTGAGCAAGACCAGCAGATAGAGGAAATGAAAAGTTCTCTGGTGGAAATTGTGGGACCATTGAACCAAAAAGTTTATGCCCTAGTTAATTATGAGGGTTTTCAGGTTGAAGATGAACTAAAAGACCGATACAGCCAGGTGATCCGGGAGATATACAGGAAATATTTCAAGGGAACGGTCCGTTACAGCAACAGTGCTCTGGCCCGGGTGACCATCAAGACTACCTCTCTGGAAAATAGTATTGAAGGGAACACATTTCCCAACCGGAAAAAGGCCCTGGAGGCCATCGCCCGAATGCAGGGCAAAAAAAATATTGAGGAGGATATGTTATGAAGAAAATCTTGGTTCTGTCTCTAATGATGTTTCTGCTGGCAGGAATGAGCTTAACTGTTCTGGCTGAAGAACCAATCAAGATCGGTATTGTTACCTCAATGTCTGGACCCCTGGAATATTATGGGACCATGGAGATCCGTGGATTTGAACTGGGTATCGAGTATGCCACCGGGGGAACCAATCAGGTTTTAGGTCGTCCAATTGAAATCCTGACTGAGGACAGCGGAATGGACCCCGGAGCAGGTGTTACCAAGGCTCGCGAACTGATTGAACGCCACGGCGTCCATTTTCTGCAGGGGACAGCCAGCAGTGCGGTTGCCCTCGCAATTCAGGATGTTGCCCTGGAATATGAAAGGATTTTCATGGTGGCACCTGCTGCTGCGGACAGCATTACTGGTGTAAACTGGAATCGTTACACCTTCCGGACTGCCTCTACCACTACCCAGGATGCATTAACTGGCGGTGTGTATGCTGCCCGGGAAATTGGTGATGAGTTTGTGATTTTTGTTCCCGATAGTGCTTGGGGTCGCGATACTGCCAAAGCATGGCGGGCAGCTATTGAGGGTGAAGGCGGGACTATCATCAATGAAATTTTTGTGGCACCTGATGCTTCTGACTTCACACCTTATTTGCTTCGTTTGATGCAGGACCGTCCGGATGCAGCAGTTGTTGCGTGGGCGGGAGCTGGCGGTATCCAGTTGTTTGACCAAATCGACGAGTACAACCTCTACGATTATATGGCCATCACAAGTGGTTTTGGAGACATTCCCGCGTTGCGGGCTATGGGCGACAGCATTATTGGAGCCCAGGGGATGATGAAATACTTCCATACTCTGCCCGACAATGAAATCAACGACTGGCTGGTCGAGAAATATACCGAGCGCTACGGAACCCCTCCCGATCTCTTTGTTCCCGATGCCTTTGCTGCAGCAGTAGCACTGGTGCAGGCCATTGAAACCGCCGGGACAATCGATACAGATACCCTGATTGAAACCATGAGGGGAATGGAATTCGATACTCCTAAGGGCAAAATGATCTTCCGCCCCGAGGACCATCAGGCCCTGCAGCACATGTATGTTGTTGAAATGCAGGAGGTAGAAGGATATGATTATCCCGTTCCGGTTCTGCTGATGGAGATGTCCCTTGAGGATACCGCTCCCCCAATAACCGTTGAAGATTAAGTTAACAAAGGGCCGGTTTTTATAACCGGCCCTTTCCTTAAGAAAGGAGGAGGCCTGTGGCAGCAGCAGAAGTCCTACTGGAAACTAAAAATTTAAAAAAACACTTCGGCGGCTTAAAAGCTGTTGACGGTGTCGATTTTAAGGTCAACGAAGGGGGCCTTATTTCCATAATTGGGCCCAATGGAGCAGGGAAAACAACTTTTTTCAACCTGATCAGCGGTACCCTCCGGCCGACAGCAGGTAAAATATTTTTCCGCGGGAGGGGAGTGACGGGGTACCCTGCCCACAGGCTTGCCCAAATGGGGCTGGGCCGCTCCTACCAGATAACCAATATTTTCCCCCGCCTGACTGTGTTGGAAAATGTGCGGCTGGCCTGCCAGTCCGCTGGGGAGGATAATTTTAAATTCTGGCAGCACTACAAAAAATTTACCAGTTACGAGGAAAAAGCCTATTCCATCCTGGAAAAGGTTCGGCTAAAGGGGCGAGAATTACAACCCACCCTGAGTCTGCCCCAGGGTGACAAGCGGAAACTGGAAGTTGCCATAGCCCTGGCCCGGGATCCCAAGCTGCTCCTATTGGATGAACCGACGGCAGGAATATCAACCGAAGAACTTCCCGAGCTGACGAACTTGATTGAGGACATTAAATCAGAAGGTGCCCAGACCATTATCCTGGTTGAACACCGGATGGATGTGGTGACTACGATTTCAGACCGGATAACTGTTTTAAACCGGGGTCTGATTCTGGCCGAGGGAACCCCGCAGGAGATTGTGGACAATGAAGAGGTTCAGAAAGCATACCTGGGAGGAGGTGGCGGTGAATGAATCCCCTGCTGCAGCTTAAAGAGGTCAATACCCATATTCATGATTTCCATATTCTAGAGGGGATTTCCATCCAGGTCCCGCGGGAAGGGGTAACAGTTCTCCTGGGAAGAAACGGTGCCGGGAAAACAACAACCCTCCGAACAATCCTGGGTTTCCACCCCCCTTCCAGTGGAGAGATCAGGTTTGACGGTGAATTGATTAATGGCTGGCCGCCATTTCGGATCGGTTCTCTGGGAATAGGTTATGTGCCTGAAGACCGGGGAATTTTTGGGGGGCTTACCGTTTATGAGAACCTGAAAGTTGCCGCCCGGGATGGCGTCAGGGAGATGGAAAGGCGCCTGGAGAAGGTTTTTGAACTGTTCCCGGATCTGAAAAGAGCAACCAGACAGCAGGCTGGAACTCTTTCCGGTGGGCAGCAGCAGATGCTGGCCCTGGCCAGAATCCTGGTCAGCAAAAATAGACTGCTTTTAATCGATGAACCTTCCAGCGGCCTGGCTCCAATAATAGTGGATCGGGTTGCAGAGGCCATATCCGAACTTAAGAAGGAACTTCCAATTTTGCTGGTTGAACAGAACTACAACATGGCCAAGCAGATTGGAGATAATTACTATATTATTGATCAGGGGCGCTGTGTCCACGAAGGTCACATGCAGGACCTGGAAAAAGAGCCTGAACTGAAGCAGCGCTACCTCGGCGTCTCAGTTTAGGGAAGGCAGGTGACGGCAATTGTTTGATACTTTATTTTTCAATCTTTTATTAAATGGGCTAGCCCACGGGATGCTGATCTTTCTCATCGCCTCCGGCCTTTCCCTGATTTTTGGGCTGATGCGGGTTGTAAACTTTACCCATGGTTCATTTTTCATGTTTGGAGCCTACGTGGGGCGCAGTATTTATCTGGCTACAGATAGTTTTGTCCTGGCTATTTTAGGAGGGCTCCTTTTTGGCTTTGTTTGCGGAGGACTGGTTGAGAGAATTGCAATTCGGCCCTTTTTTGGCAACAGGGTGCAGTTGCTGCTTTTAACCCTGGGAATGATGCTGGTGATGAATGAACTGGTGAAAATAATCTGGGGGCCGACAATCCTGCGCTTCCCCCGGCCTGATTACCTGATAGGGAGCTTTATGCTGGGAGATATAATACTGCCCTATTACCGGATGTTCATTGTTGGTTTTGGCCTGGTTGTGCTGGTTATCGTTTATTTGTTTTTAAATAAAACTAGGCTGGGAATTACTATAAGAGCGGGGGTTGAAAACCCCGAAATGGTTCAATCCTTTGGGATAAATATCAAGCAGGTTTTTACATTCACTTTTGCTCTAGGGGTCAGCCTGGCTTCAGTTGGGGGGGCAATTTCCGGTCCTTTCTTAAGTGTTTACCCCGAAATTGCCATGGATAATATCCTTGTAGCCATTATCGCGGTAGTAGTCGGGGGTATCGGGAGCTTCGGTGGTTCGGTAGCCGGTAGCCTTTTGATTGGATTGATTAACTCCTTCGGCGGGTTCTACCTGCCGCAGGCAGCGATGGCTTTTAATGTGGTTTTAATGGCCCTGGTCTTGCTGGTTAGACCCCAGGGACTATTTGGGAGAGGAGGGGTGACCGGTGGACGCTAAAAAAATTCTCCAGTTTTTGCAGAGTAATATCTGGATTATCATCCTGGTTGGAGGAATGATCCTTTATCCATTCGTTTCCTATCACCCCTACTGGCTTTCCCTGTTGATAACCATCTTTATTTTTGCTGCTTTTGCCCTGAGCTATGACCTGCTTCTGGGATTTACGGGCCTGATATCCTTTGGCCATGCCCTGTTTTTTGGCCTCGGAGCTTATTCCATAGCAATTTTTTCCCGCTTTACAGAGCTTTCCTTCGGCAGCATGTTCATCTTACTGGCAGTGGCAGCGACGGTTATTGCCCTGATTAAAACTGCATTTGCCATGCGGGTCCGGGGAATTTATTTTGCCATGATTACCTTGGCCCTGGCCCAGTTTTTCTGGGTTCTGGTCATGACCCTTTCCCGGTATACCGGCGGGGAAGATGGTATGCCGCGTGTTCCAAGGCCGGATTTTCTGGGCGATAGATTGACCTATTACTTTTTTGCCCTGGGCTTTTTGCTCCTGGTTTACTTCATCTCCCGGCGGTTTATTAACTCACCGACCGGCCGGGTTTTGATTGGTATCCGGGAAAATGAAGAGCGGATGGTAATGCTTGGTTATAACGTTTTCAAGTACAAACTTTTTTCTTTAACTCTCGCCGGAATTATTGGGTCTTTTTCCGGGGCGATATACGTGATGTTTATCAATATTGCCTTCCCGGCCCTCTTGAACATCCAGAGCACAATAGACGTTCTGATGATGACCATTGTTGGAGGTGTTGGGACCCTGCACGGGCCAATTTTTGGCGCGGCCCTGGTAAGACTTCTGTCCCATTTCCTTTCCTCTCACTTCCGCCAGTGGATAATCATCTTTGGGATAATCTATATCCTGATTGTTGTTTTTATGCCGCTTGGAATATTTGGTGGTATTCCTGGCCTGTCCAAGTGGCTGGAAAAAAGGGGAGGTTGGCTGAAATGGATTGCACAAAAGCTCAAACCCTAAAGGAGGGATCGCATGCCTTTTCTTGAGCTTGCTGATGGAAACAAGCTTTTTTACCGGGTAGAAGGTGAAGGAACCCCGGTAATCCTGTTAAATGGAATTATGATGACCTCGGAGGCCTGGGCTTTTCAACGTCAGGATCTTGCCAAAAAGCACATGGTAATAGGTCATGATTTCCTGGGGCAGGGACAGTCCTCTCAACCCAGTGAGGGCTATTCATTCTCCCTGCATTGTGAACACCTTTTAAAACTAATGGAAGAGCTGGAGATTGAAGAGGCTCATTTAATTGGAGCCTCTTACGGGGGAGAGGTAGGGCTGCTTTTTGCAGCCGCTTACCCCGAAAAAGTTAAAAGTCTGACCGGGGCAGCCGCGGTAAGCGAAATTCATCCTCTGCTGGAAGCAATGGGCAGGTCCTGGATGGCTGCAGCGGAAATGGAAAAGGGAGAACATTTCCTGCGAATCGTGGCCCCTTTAATCTATTCTGAAAAATTCTTTGCCGAGAGAAAAGAGTGGTTTGAAGGCAGGATTAAGGCTTTTGCAAGTACTGTTGGGCCCCAGTGGTTTAGGGCCTTTAACGGGCTCATGCGGGCTTTTATGAAGCTTAATCTGACCCACAGGCTTGGTGATATTAAGGCTCCAACCCTGGTAGTGGCCGGGGAAGAAGACATTTTAAAACCACCTAAATACAGCAGGATCATTGCCGAAAATGTCCAGGATAGCAGACTGGAAATCCTGCCAACAGGCCATGCTATTCCCCTGGAAAACCCTGCGGTGTTTAATAAAATGGTCGCCGATTTTATGGCTGAAACCGAAAGTTAGGGAGGAGGAAAAAAATGGGAAGAAATGCATATATAGCCGGAACAGGACTCTATGCCCCCGAACGGGTAGTGGATAACACTGAAGCAGGAGAGATTGTTGGAGAAGACATCAGCGAATTCATGGGGGCCCTGGGTATAGAGAAGAGAAGGCTGATAGCAGACGATCAGAGTACGACCGATCTTGCTGTTAAGGCCGGAGAAAAAGCCCTGGAAGATGCTGGCCTAAAAGCAGAAGATATCGACCTTTTGATAGTTTCAACTGATACTCCCGATATTATCAGTCCCCAGTCATCAGCCTCGGTGGCAGGAGAACTGGGAATGCGCTGGGAAGCGACGTTTTTTGATATCAATTCTTCCTGCACCGGTTTTGTGGCGGCTTCTGAAGTTGCCGTTAACATGATCAGGAGTGGAAGCATGGATAACGTCCTGGTTATTTCGGTTTATGCCATGACTCCCTTTGCTCCCATGGGAAAGGGTAAATTCTTTGCCATTTTTTCCGACGGAGCAGGGGCCTGTGTTTTCCGCGCGGGTTCGGAGGATAGAGGTTATTTAACCTCCCACTATATTAGCGACGGAAAACACTGGGACAGCCTGGGAATTTATGTAGGAGGAACCCGCTTCCCCGCAATAGTGGAGAGGATTGAAGGAAGGGGAGAGGTTCCACCCAACCTCACTTTCTACCGCCGCGAGTTGATCAACCGCAATCCCGATTACTGGCCCATAATTATTCAAGAAGCTCTGAAAAAAACAAACCTGAGAAAGGAAGACATCGACTGTTACATTTTTACCCAGATCAACCGGAGTGCAATCAAGCAGACCTGTGAGAACCTGGGCGTCTCCTTTGAGAAGACTCATAATGTTATGGGCGAATACGGTTATACCGGCAATGCCTGCATTATTATGGCCCTGGATGATGCCCGGAAAAAGGGCCGGGTAAATGAGGGCGATCTGGTTGTCCTGACGGCCTCGGGGGTTGGTTATACAATGAGCACCATTATTTTCCGCCTGTAGAGAGGAGTTGATAGTTTTGTCTCCCAAACACGCTGGTTTGATTGGCTGGGGAACCTATATTCCCGATAAGGTAATGACCAAAGAGGAACTGGCCCAAAAAACCGGACTTCCCGTGGAGGTAGTTGAACAAAAGCTGGGGGTCCGGCAGAAACCCGTTCCAGGGCCGGATGATCACTGCTCAAACATGGCTTTAAAGGCCGCCCAGAAAGCCATGGATAAAGCAGGAGTTTCTCCTGAAGATATCGACCTGGTTATCTGGACCGGCGATGAATACAAGGATTATCCTCTCTGGACCGCAGGCATCAAGTTGAAAGAAGATTTGGGAGCACATAATGCCTGGGCTTACGACCTGGCCCTGCGCTGCGGAACAACAATCCTGGCTTTAAAGGTTGCCCGGGACATGATCGTTGCCGACCCCGATATCAAAATAGTTTTACTGGCCGGGGGTTACCGCAATGGTGATCTGATAGATTATCAGAACCCCCGGGTGAGGTTCATGTATAACCTGGGTGCGGGTGCATCCGCAGCAGTTCTGCAGGAAGACGCGGATTACAACCAGATTCTTGGTGCGGCCTTTTTCGATGACGGGACCCTGACCACAACTGTGGCTGTTCCTGCAGGTGGAACCCGGGAACCCCTAACCCCCGAGGGGGTTAAAAATAAAAGGCATTTCCTGGACGTAATGGAACCGGAATGGATGAAAGAACGGCTGGAGGAAGTTTCAATGAAAAATTTCCTCGGGGCGATAGACCTGGCCCTGGAAAGGAGCGGTTTGTCCAGGAAGGATATTGACTACCTGGCTCTTCTCCACATGAAGCGTTCAGCTCACCATTTTATCCTGCAGAGCCTGGGGCTCAGAGAAAACCAGTCAGTATACCTTGAAGATTACGGGCATATTGGCCAGCACGACCAGATCCTCTCTCTCGAACTTGGCCTCGAGAAAGGTTTGATTCATAAAGGCAGTACCGTTGTGATGGTTTCTGCAGGGGTAGGCTATGCCTGGAATACCCAGGTTATTAACTGGGGATAGGAAGGAGGACATCAATGGACCTGCAACAAGAATACTCACATCGCCTGATGCAGCCTGAAGAAGCTGTAGATAGGGTTAAGAACAATCAAACCATAGTAGCGGCCATGGCGGCTTCTGAACCGCCGGTCCTTTTAAAAAGCCTGGCCCAAAAAGCCAGGGAACTGGAGGGTGTTCGAATCTGCACCTGTCTTTTGATGCGGGATTATGGATTTATGGATCCCTCCCTCAAAGGACATATTTTGAATGAAAGCTGGTTTTTTGGTCCCTGGGAAAGAAAATATTACACCGAAGGAATGGCTACTCACCTTCCCAATAACCTGCACGAGGCGGGCCAGAAAAAAGCAGAAAAGGACCAGATTGATTTTTTCTTGGGAACTGCTGCTCCAATGGATGAAAACGGTTTCTTTTCCCTTTCTCTTGGAGTAACCTACGAAAAAATCATGGTGGAAAAAGCAGACTTTGTTATCCTGGAGGTAAATGAAAAACTGCCTCGAACCATGGGAGATACCCAGGTCCATATCAGCCAGATTGATGGTATTGTGGAGAATAATGCAGACCCGGTCGAATTGCCCCCCGCTGAACCAACTGAGGTTGACCTGGCCATAGGAAACCACATTGCTGAACTGGTTGAGGATGGTTCTACAATCCAGCTGGGCATCGGAGGTATTCCCAATGCTATCGCCCGCAACCTCAAAAACAAAAAAGATCTCGGAATCCATACCGAGATGTTTACCGATGGAATGGTTGACCTTTTTGAAGCTGGAGCCATAACGGGGCAGAAAAAAACTATCTGGCAGGGGAAAATGGTGGGAACTTTTGCCCTGGGAACCAATCGGCTCTACCGTTTTATCGACCAGAATCCCGGGATAGAATTCCAGCAGGGCAATATTACCAATGATCCCTACGTAATTGGGAAAAACCACAAAATGGTCAGCATCAATACCGCGCTACAGGTGGATCTTTGCGGCCAGGTAGTTTCGGAATGGCTTGGGGGACGCCAGTTCAGCGGAACGGGCGGCCAGGCAGATACCCACAGGGGTGCCCAACGTTCGCCCGGGGGCAAGGGAATAATTGCCCTGCGGAGCACCGCCAAAAAGGGAACGATTTCAACCATCCAACCCCAGCTGCCTGCGGGAGCTCAGGTTACCCTGGGTCGGCAGGAAATAGACCTGGTGGTTTCAGAATACGGGGTTGCTTCTCTCAAGGGAATGAGTGTAAGAGAGAGGGTCCGGCGGCTGATTGCCATTGCCCACCCTGAATTCCGGGAGGACCTGAAAAAAGAAGCTGAAAGGCTGGAGATCTGGTAACCGGTAGTGGAGTAAAAAGGAAAAAAAGGGAAACGGGTCGAATTATGACTTGAGGGGGTTTATATGGGCCGCAACCGAATTTTAAAAACCAAGCTCCAGCTTCCCCGGCTCCGCTCATCGGTATTTCCCCGGCGGGGAATAATGGAAAGCCTTGAGCAAATAACCGATTATCCTCTGGCTCTGATCCAGGCTGGTCCTGGATACGGCAAAACTACGTTGCTGGCTGAATTTTGCAGAATAAGTAATTTTAAATGCCTTTGGTACCGTCTTGATGGTGATGATAACGACCCGGAAATTTTTACCCCGCACCTGGAGTATCTCTTCGGAGAAAATCTGGAGGGAATGGTTGCAAACAGGGAAGGAAACCCGGGGGAGAAGATAGATGGTCTTGTAAATGATCTTTTTGAAACCCTTGAACAGCATACGCTTCTCGTTTTAGATAATTACCAGGAGATAAGGGAAAATAGTCCTGTCCAGGAAATGGTTGCTCGCCTGGTGGAAATCAGTCCACACCGGCTGCATCTTGTTTTGATTACCCGGATAATACCCCCTTTCTCCCGTCTTGTAAACTGGCGGGCCAAGGGAGATATTCTGGAAATAAGGAGAGAGGCTCTGGCCCTATCCCGGGAGGAAACCCGGGAGTATTTCTCCCGCCAGCACGATTTTAAGCTGGAAGGACAGGAGTTAAAAAAACTTTGGGAATATACCCGGGGCTGGATTATGGCTCTGGAACTTTTTTGGCCCATTCTGAAACAGGAAAACGGGGTAGAAGAAATGATGAAAAACCCCGGGGAAAACCTGCCTCAGTTATGGGCTTTTCTGGAAAATGAATTATTCCAGGCCCAGGAAGCCGATCTGCAGGGTTTTTTATTGAATATCTCAATTTTACAGGTCCTGGAAGAATCCGCCTGTAATTTTTTAACCGGGAGGGAAGATAGCCGGGTGTTACTCGGAAAGTTAGTGGAAAGAGGGTTAATGACCCGGGAGATAGAAGGCCGCAGTTATGCCTACCACCCCCTCTGGCAGAAATTTTTACAGGGGAAACTGCAGGAGAAAAACATGGGTTGGGCAGACTTACACCTGCAGATGGCCAGGTTTTTCCAGGACCGGGGTTCTCTTGAAGCCGCTATTTACCACTTTCTGCAGGCTGGAGATCAGACTGACGCTGCCCAGCTAATGGCCCAGAACATCCAAGCTCTGGAAAAAAATATTCCCCAGCAGGAATTGCGGTTGTGGATGGCTCAAATTTCCGATCCAGTTTTTGATGCATTTCCCCGCCTGCTTTTTTACCGGGGAGATCTTGCCCGCTATTCCTCAGACTATGGGCATGCTCTGCAGCACTACCATAAGGCCCGGGATATTTTCCAGAGGAGAGGAGATCAGGAAGGACTCCTGCAGGCCTATCAAAAACTGGCCATGGTTTACCTAGATACAGTTGAGCCCGCCCAGGCCGAGGATTTTTTGCGCCGGGGCCTCGCCCTGCAGGAGGAAGCTGAAAGGAGCGGGGAAACTCACCTGCTGGAACTCCTCGCCGAAAACAGAGCCAATCGGGGTGACGCCAGGGGGGCGCGCCGTCTTTTGCAGGCCTCGCAAAAATTGGGCGAAGAAGCTGCCTCCCCACAGCTGGAACTACACCTGGAATCAAGGCTCCTGCTGCGAACCGGGCGCTTACACCAGGCCCGCCAGATGCTGGAGAAAGTGGTAGAAGAAGGAACCATGGGTCCGGGTCGGATCCCCCGGACCCATCGGGAAAGTCCCATGGTTCTATCCCTGCTTTCTATTTTTGCAGGGGATTACCGTAACGCAATTTACTGGGCCCAGGAGGGTCTGGAATTGGCCAGGGTCCTTGAATCTCCCTTCACTGAAGCTGTGGGTTATATGCGGTTGGGTCACGCTTACCAGCTAAAAAACCCGGAAAGCCCGACAAACGCGGTTGAAAATTACCAGAAGGCCTTAAAATTAATGGATCAGGTTGGGGTCCAGAGGGGAAGAGTAGAAGGTTTATGGGGTCTTACCACCGCCTATGGCCAGCTGGGAAAACTTCACGAAGCCCAGCGGTATGGAGAAGAATGCATAACTTTGGCCCTACAGGCCGGAGATGAATGGATGGCCAATCAGGGACGACTTGCCCTGGGAATTTCTCTGGTCCAGGGCGGACGGATTAATGAAGGAAGGGAAAAGCTTTTAATTGCCCTGGAAAATTTCGGTTCCCTTAATGATTATTTCGGGAAAACCCTGGCGGCCCTCTGGGTTGCCCTCGTGGAATTCGAGGCGGGCCTTCCAGCCTGTTCGGATCGTTTCCTGGAGGGTTTGAATCTGGCCTGGGAAGAAAATTATGGATTTTTGTTTAAAAAATCCAGCCTGCTTGGAATTCGGGACACCCGGCGTTTAATGCCCCTTTTGGTCGAGGTAAAAGAAAAGCTTGATCCAGAAATAAAGGACTGGATCCAGGACCAATCCGGAATAAAAAGGTGGGATTATCATCCTGGTTTTACCCTCAGGATAAAGGCTCTTGGGCCAATGCGTCTCTGGCGGGGTAGAGAAGAAATAACCGATGGGCACTGGAAAAGAGAGAAGGCCAAAGAGCTTTTCCAGTTGTTCATTGTTTTTCGGGATGAACTTCTGCCCAAAGAAAGAATTTTTGAATTTTTATGGCCCCATCAAGACCTGGAAACGGCAGGGCGGGATTTTAAGGTGGCGTTAAATGCCCTGAACTCTGTTCTTGAACCAGACCGCAAGGCTAGGATTACACCTTATTTCATAAAAAGAACAGGGCAGGCCTATGGTCTTGAACCCGATGCCTCCTGGGAACTTGATGTTGAACTGTTTGAAGCCAAATTTAAAGAAGGTCTCGCCGCTGATAATCCCGAATTACTTGCCGAAGCCATTGAGCTTTACCGGGGAGACTTTTTATCTTTTTCCCTTTATTTTGACTGGATTAGAGAACCAAGGGAGCGGTTGCGCCGGCTCTATTTCCAGGGTTGTGAGAGGCTTGCCCGATATTTACTGGCCAATGGGCGTTCCGAGCAGGCGCTGGAAATCAGTGAAAAAATGCTGGGGAGGGACCGTTGCTGGGAGACTGCATATCAGCTGGCCATGGAAGCCTACTTACAGATGGGAGACCGCTATCTGGCCCAGCGAATGTACCTGGACTGTGTCAGGGCCCTGCAGGAAGAACTGGCCGTTGAACCCCTACCCGCAACCCGGGATTATATTAAGAAGGTTTTTACCCCTGAAGAAATGGCCCGCCTGGAAAAAGAGCTGGCCCGAGAAGGAGGTTTGAACCAGGATGGCAAAGATTAAAACGGAAAATCTTGAAATCGGTTACGAAAAAACAGGAAACGGACCAGCGGTTATTTTAATTTCAGGTCTGGGCTACGGGCGCTGGCTCTGGGATAAACAGCTGGAAAGTTTGGAACCGTACTTCACCCTTTATGCCCTGGATAACCGGGGGGTGGGGGAAAGCGATGCTCCACAACCTCCTTACTCTATTTCTGATATGGCCCGGGATGTTAGGGATTTCATGCGGGCCATGGATATTAAGGAGGCCCACATTGTGGGGACCTCCCTGGGGGGATTTATTGCCCAGGTTTTTGCCCTGGAATACCCCAAGTTGGCCGGCCGGGTTGTCCTGGCAAGCACAACCGGTGGTGGAGGCGGTGGTACGCATCCTTCCTCCCTGACCATGTTCCGGTTGTCCCTGGCCGGGATGAAAAAGGATCCGGAAAAAAGGGCTCGAGGTCGCCTTAGATTAACTCTGGCCCCGGTCTTCTGGAAGAAAAAACCCCGAGAAGTTGAAAGGCTTTTACAGCGGTTTTTACAGCAGCCTGCTGCAGCTCACGGTGTGAAAGCCCAGATGGAAGCCGGGCAGAATTACTGGAAAAGAGATCACCGCTGGACCTCCCTGCACCGGATGCGGTCAGATACCCTTGTTATTACAGGGAAAAAAGATCGAATAGTTCCCCCGGTAAACAGCGAAAAACTGGCCCATGAAATTCCCCGGGCTCACCTGGAGAAAATGGAAAATACGGGGCACCTCGTAATGTGGGAAAAACCAGAACAGTTTAATGATCTTTTATATTCATTCTTAAAATAAAAAAAGGTGGGCCCGGCCCACCTTTTTTGTTTATTAAAACTAAACTTCGACTTCTTTCCACTTACCCTGCTGAAAACGCCAGGCCACGTAGGCGCCGCGCATTGTCCAGTCAACAACCATGGCCAGCCAGGCTCCGGCAAGGCCCATATCGAGAATAATTACGAAAAGGTATGCTGAGCCCAGGCGACCAAACCAGGTTGCAAAGACCGTGGCGTAAAAAACGGGTTTGGTGTCGCCGGCCCCCCGCAATCCCCAGGCGAAGATGAAATGGGTGGCCATGGGTATCTGGGAAAAGGCCACGATTTTCAGGGCTACTCTTCCCATTTCGATTATATCGGGGTCATCGGTGAAAAGCCGCATGAAACCCTCGGAGAAAAAGAAAAATAAAATTCCCATTACACCCATTGTACTGATGGCCATTAACCAGGCCGTATTTCCGCTTTTGTGGGCGCGGTCGGGGTGCTTGGCCCCCAGGTTTTGCCCCACAAGGGCTGTTGTTGCAACGGCAAACCCGAAGCCGGGCATGTAGGAAAGGGATTCTGTTTTTAAAGCAATTTGATGGGCCGCCAGGGCTACAGTTCCCAGGGAAGCCACTATCCGCAGATAATAAATCTGGGCAATTCTCTGGATTAACTGTTCCGCGGATGCAGGAAGCCCAACCTTGGCAATTCGCTTGATCATTTCCAGGTCCAGGTGGAAGAAATTTTTCCAGCCCACCCATAAATAGGGGTGGCGTTTGGTAAGTAAGTAGAGCATGGCCATCGCTCCCCCGCCCCGGGCTAGGCTTGTGGCCAGGGCGGCTCCATAAACTCCCATTTCGGGGAAGCCAAAATTGCCAAAAATAAAGAGGTAGTTTCCGATTATGTTGGAAATATTGACCAGGATGTTAACCATCATTGGAGTTTTGGTGTCTCCGACCCCCCGGAGGGCAGCAGTTACAACCATTCGCAGGAGCATCAGGATAAAGCCTGGAACCAAAATCCGCAAATAAACAGTACCAGTGGCCACAACTTCTGGTTCGGCTCCCATGAAGGTTATTATCTGCGGAGCGAAGGCAAAAAAAGAAACTCCCAGAAGGAGCATTACTCCAAAGGCCATAAATAAGGATTGGTGAAGAGTACGTCCAGCCTGGCCCTCTTCTTTGGCCCCGGTAAAGCGGGCTACGAGAGCCGTGGTTCCGACATTAAGGGCGTTAAAAAGCCGGATGGAATACTGCAGGGGCATCATGCTAATACCCACCGAAGCAACTGCCACTGCACCCAGACGCCCAACCATCATCATGTCGACAATTTGAGTCAGGGTGGTGCTTGACATTTCGGCAATTACCGGCCAGGCCATGGAAATTATTCGACCTGGAATGGAATCGGGTGGAATTATTTTTCGCAGGAAGGATTTGATTGCATGCACGAGTATAGCCCCCAAATTTTACAAATAATAGAGATTATCATTCTATAAAAAAAACTCCTTTCCTGCTAAAAAATTTACTGAATTTTTGGGGGAGACAAGGTAAAGGGGAGGAAATAAAATTTTTCCTTTTTTTAAGAAGGAATTACAGAACTAAAAAAGAAACATTAACGGAGGTATTAAAACCAATGAATTTGTGTTCTTTTTAGAGGCGAATTTCTATAAAATCCAGGTGTTAATATTTTTTCCTGCAAACCTGGAAAAGACTTCAAATTTTTTGGACAAGGGGGTTGGCTGCATTGGTTATAGACACTTTGGTTAATTCTGCAGTTTATATTTTTGTTGTATTGGTTCCACTGGTGATTTTAGGCTTTATTTTGCGAGCGGTTATTATCCGTTTATCCAAGAGAAAAAAAGATAAAATTGTCAAAGAACGGCTGCGGGAAATAGAAGAGTAAAATGCGCATCCGCGGTTCTAAAGATAAGCAGAGCTTAAATTCTCCCCGGAGCACCCGGCGGACAGAAAAAACAGCAGACAAAAATTTTTCCGGTTTGCTCGGGGAAAATGAAGAAAACCTGCAACTTGACGAGATGAACCGGATACTCCAGGATATTGACCGGCAGGGAGAAGCCCTGAAAAAAAGCGGGCGAATGACTGACCTCAAGGCTTATAAAAAAGAAGTCCGCCGCTTTCTCCGCGTTGCCCATAAAGGGGGGCTTCGAACCAGGCAGATTTCCAGTATGGGACCTGATGGTACCATGAAACAATATACTGTAATTGAAAAAGTAGATCAGGCCCTTGCCGAATTAACGGAAGCCTTTTTAAATAAGGAAAGCAGAAAACTTGATTTAGTGGGGAAGATTGAAGAGATCCGGGGACTTTTGGTCGATGTTTTTGCCTAAAGGCGGTTTTTATCTCCGAATACTCCTCGCCTGCATTTGTTTTGGCAGGGAGCGGGGAGTTTTTGCTATTCGAAAGGGCCTTTTTGGGAATGGTTTTTCCAGCAATAGCCTTAATAAGGGAAAATATGGTTTTTAACCCCTGTTTTCACCCGTTTTTTTAGAAAAAAGATTAAAAAATCGCCGAAAATAGAAGGTTTTTTGTCTTCCTTACAGGAAAATCAAAATATGGGTAGAATTACTGTGTTGAAAGGATGGGTGAGGACATATGTTTGCAAAGAAATTTATGTGGATATTTTTATTCTTTCTTTGCATTTCCGTCCATCTTTCTGCCGCTCCGGCCGATATTAATTTAATTGGGGACGAAGGCCCCTTAAATTTTAAAGCTGCCGAATGGGACGGGAATTTCTTTGGCCCGGCAAGGGTCCTGGAAGAGATTCTCGATGTTAGGTTGCGCTGGTACGGTAGCCTTAAACTTTTACAGTTTAACCTTGACGGGAAAGATTTCCGCTTAAGGGCGGATGACCCCAATATGCAGGCCGGAGAAAAAGTAATTCCCATTGTAGAACCCCGAATTATTGATGATCAGCTCTGGGTTCCCCTTAAAGATGTACTCGAAGCCCTGAAATATAGTGTGGTTTACGAATCCGAGGATAATTCCTTGCGGATAGCTTCCGAGCCTATTATAATAAAAAGGGTTGACTGGGATAGAAGCCAGCAGAAACTGGTAGTTGAAGCAGAAGAAAAATTTACATATGAAATGGGAGAAGAAGGTTTCTTTTCACTGAAAGCATTCGGTGTCCGGCTTGACGAGGCACTGCAAAAGTATACCCTCCCTGCGGATTTGATCTGGGAGCGGGATAATTTAGAGTCCGAACAGCTGGTTCAACCTCTTCGGATAAA
Source organism: Halobacteroidaceae bacterium (assembly GCA_003554585.1). Classification (GTDB taxonomy): domain Bacteria; phylum Bacillota; class Halanaerobiia; order B1SED10-174; family B1SED10-174; genus T1SED10-26. The sequence continues at coordinate 97,189 of PWGV01000183.1, forward strand.
AGAGGAAGAAGGCAAGACCTTTTCTTTAACCTTCCAGTTTCCTGCGCAGCTTTTAGAGGTTGACTACCGCCGGGAAATGGGGCAACTCCGGGTAGAATACGAGGGTTTGCCCCTGGAGTACCACCTGGAGCAGGGGAAGGATTCTCATATTCTCCACCTGGAAAATACTGTTCCATCGGACAGGTTCCTGGCGCCGGGAATTGAATTTAAGACCATTGAAGGCCCCAATCCCAGTGTTGAACTTTATTTTTCTACTCCGGATAATGTTGATTTTGATTTCCGGTCCCTGGGCGATAATAGGGTGGTCCTGGACTGGGTTGGGGACGGTTACATAGAGGATATAAACTGGGTAATGCGGGGAGGGGAAAGGCAGCTTGTAATAACCTCTTCTCGACCCATGGAAATGGAAAGTTTTATCCTGGAAGAACCCAAAAGACTGGTTTTTGACCTGGGAAAAACCTGGCTTCCGGGTCCGGGTTCGACCATTCCCATCGGCGAACTGGGTATAAAGCAAGCCCGTTACTCCCAGTTTGAACCGGAAAAAGTCCGACTCGTCCTGGACTTAAACGAGTTCCCCGAGTACGAGGTCCAGTCGGTTGAAGGAGACCGGTATCAGAAAATAATCCACTTTCCCGGAGGGCAGGAATCCGGGGAAAGAGAAATAGAAGAAAGAGATGAGGTTGAACCCAGGGAAAAATATGATTACGATTATCCCCATCTGGTCTCGATAGATAAAGAACCGGGAAGCAATTTTGACCTTTACCACATTGATTTGAGTGAGGCCACGCGGTACGAGGTAAGCACTCTAACCAGTCCCGACCGGGTTATTGTTGACATCGAAGATACCCGGGTAGGAATAGAAAACCTGCGGGCTTTTAATTCCACTCCGGTAAAAGGGGTCCGGGTTGGACAGTTGAGCAACAACCCGGATATTGTCCGGATTGTCTTTGACCTGGAATACCGGTCTGATTATGATGTTAAATCTCCTCCCAGCTCAGATCGGATAACGGTCCAGTTTCCCCGGTCTCCCGTTGCAGGAAGGGTAATAGTTATTGATCCGGGGCACGGGGGAATGGATCCTGGGGCCATAAGCCCTTCCGGAGTTATGGAAAAGGACGTGGTCCTGGCAATTTCTTTGAAACTGGAGAAACTTCTCCATGACGCCGGGGCTTTGCCTATCATGACCCGCTACCGGGACGAATTTATTCCCCTGCGGGAAAGAGCAGAATTTGCCAACCGGGCCAGGGCTGATATTTTTATCAGTATTCATGCCAATTCAGTAGCCCGGGATATTCCCGAAGGAACTGAAACCTATGTCCGAACTGGCGCGGGAACAACAACCCGTTTTCTGGCGGAAGAAGTGCAGCGGCAGGTGGTTGAAACGCTGGGTCTCCTGGACAGGGGGGTAAAACAGAAGAATTACGCGGTTTTGCATCCACTAAAAATGCCTGGTATACTGCATGAAGTTGCTTTTTTATCCAACCTTCGTGAAGAAGCTATTTTGATTGATCCGGTCTGGCAGCAGAGAACAGCCGAAGCTATTTTTAGTGCACTTAACAGCTATTTTTCCAATCCGAATCGGGGTGCAAGATAGATGTTTACTGATTCCCTTATTCTGGGAGCCCTATTAATTTTTTGCCTGCGGATAATTGATGTTTCCATGGGAACCATCCGGATTATTTATGTTTTCAAGGGCCGGAGATGGATTGCCGCGGGGATCGGTTTTGTAGAGATAACAATTTTTATTTATGCCCTGGGTAATGTGGTTGCAAACCTGGACAACTGGGTGAATATCATAGCCTATTCAATGGGTTTTGCCGGGGGAACCATCCTGGGTAGCGTTATCGAAGAAAAGATGGCTCTGGGTTTTATGACGGTTCAGATTATTCCTTCAACAGGTCATCAGGCAGATCTGGCCAACCTTCTCCGGGAGGAAGGTTTCGGGGTTACTGCTTTTGACGCCTGGGGCAGGGATGGCTCCAAGGTCGTTTTACTGGTCCACTTATTCCGCAAAGACTGGGGGAAATTGCAGGAGATCCTGAATAATCGTGATCAGGGTGCCTTTATCACGGTAATGGATACTCGCAGCACCAAGGGTGGCTACCTAAAACTCCTGAAGAAAAAATGATCCTTTTTATAACAATAATTCTTTTTATCCTGGGTCTTTTAGGGACCCTTCTTCCTTTTTTGCCTGGTCCTTTATTGATCTGGCTGGGAGTTTTTATTTTCGGCTGGGCTGATGGTTTTGTTTCCGTTGACCTAACGCATCTGGTAGGGCAGGGAATTCTGGTAGGAATAGTTTTTGCCGTGGACTGGATGAGCAGTTTTATCGGCGTGAAAAGGGCAGGAGGTTCGAGGGCAGCTCTTTTCGGGGCAGCCGCAGGCCTGCCTGTTGGTTTAATTATACTTGGACCCCTGGGGATTATCATCGGCCCACTGGCCGGTGCTTTTCTTGTGGAGTTTATCTCCCGCAGAAACCTGGAAAAAGCTCTCCGGGTCAGTATTGGTTCCCTGGTTGGATTTTTGGGAGGGACTTTTTTCAAGTTGGTTGTGGGAGTGGTTATGATTGTGTGGTTTTTCCTGGTTATTTAATGAAAAAAATGTCCTAGAAAAGAGGAGTTGAGGATAATGTCAAAAAAGCCCATCGGGATATTTGATTCTGGTGTGGGGGGGTTGACTATTGCAAGCGAAATAAAAAAAATCATGCCCCGGGAAAACTTTATTTATTTTGGAGATACCCAGCATAACCCATACGGGCCCCGGCCGTTGAGCCAGGTCAGGTGTTATGTAGATTTCATTTCCCGCTACTTTGTCGAGGAGAGGGAATGCAAGGGAATCGTAATCGCCTGTAATACCGCGGCTATCGCAGGCAAAGAAATGGTCCGGGGAAAATATGATATTCCGGTCTTGGGTCCGGTTGGAGCGGGAGCCCGGGCCGCAGTCCAGGAAACTCGCAACGGGCGAATTGGAGTAGTTGCCACCGAGGGAACAATTAAGAGTGGAGCCTACCGCGAGGCTATTCTGGATATAGACGACACAATGAAAGTTTTTGGGGTTATGGCACCACGTTTTGTGACCCTGGTAGAGAGTGGAGAGTTTTCTTCAGAGCGGGTGCGGGAAATTGCGGGGGAATACCTGCAGGAATTACTTGATGCAGATGTAGATACCCTGATTTTAGGCTGTACCCATTACCCCTATCTGACCGAGGCCATTAAGGAAGTAGTGGGAGATGATGTGGCAGTTGTATTTCCCGGCGAGGCCATTGCCCTTGAGTTAAAGGAAAAAATTGAAGACAGGGGAGAAGCAGCTCCTTCTGATCATGAAGGGGAGGGAGAATTTCTGGTAAGCAACTTAGAAGCGCTTTCTCCTGACTTCCTGGAAGTCGGTCCCCAGACCCTGGGGTTGGGGGTCCTGTCTTTTTCTGAATCCGATATATTCCGCCGGCCCAAGACTGTTGTCCTGGGGGTAATCGGTGCAGACGTCCACGCAGTGGGAAACCGGATCCTTGAATATGCCCTGGAAGAAGCGGGTTTCAAGGTTGTTAATATCGGTGTAATGGCTTCTCAACAGGAATTTATCGACGCAGCCATAGAAACAGGTGCCGAGGCTATTCTGGTTTCCTCCCTGTACGGCCACGGAGAGATGGACTGCCGGGGTCTGCGGGAAAAATGCGTGGAGATGGGCCTGGAAGATATGTTGCTCTATGTTGGAGGAAACCTGGTTATCGGTAAACAGAGCTGGCCTGAAGTCCGGGAAAAATTCAAGGACATGGGTTTCGATCGAGTTTACCCTCCGGGTACCACCCCGGAAGAAGCGATCAACGATTTGCGCCGGGACCTGTACTGCGGAAATTAAGGGGTGAGGTCGATGAACAGTGCAATTCTTTTTGATATCGGAAGCACGTTTACCAAAGCCAGGATAGTTGATCTCGATAATGGGCAGTTAATTGATTCTGCAGAAGCCTGTACTACCGTGCCTGAAGATGTGAGTATCGGGGTTAGAAAAGCCCTTGATGCCCTGGGCGAGTGGGAAAATGCCCGGGTTCGCCTGGCCTGTTCCAGTGCTGCCGGGGGGCTTCGCCTGGTTGCTATCGGTCTGGTGCCTTCGTTAACTGCGGAGGCCGCCCGGCGGGCCGCTCTGGGTGCAGGTGCCCGGGTTTTAAAAACCTATTCTTACGACCTTTCCCGGGAGGAAGTTCTTGAAATTGAAGAACTCCAGCCCGATATTATCCTTCTGGCGGGAGGAACTGACGGGGGCAACAAGGAACGCCTCCTCGGCAATAGCAAACTGCTTGCGGATTCCGGACTGAGTTGTCCGCTGGTCCTCGCTGGGAATATAAAGGTTCGCTCCAGGGCGGAAGCAATTTTGTCCGAGGGGAATTTCCGGGTTTTTCCTACCGAAAATGTAATGCCCGAACTTGAAGTTTTGAATATCGAGCCCTGCCGGAAACTTATCCGCAAGGTTTTTCTGGAAAGAATAACCCGGGCCAAGGGCCTGGAAAATCTCCCTGCAATCGATAACATATTGATGCCTACCCCCGCGGCTGTTTTAGAAGGAGCAAGTCTTCTTCACCGGGGCCCGGGGGGCAGACAGCAGGGCTGGGGTGATTTGATGGTTGTTGATATCGGGGGTGCCACTACTGATATCCATTCTCTGGCAAACGGGGAACCGAAATCTCCAGGCGTAACCCCCAAAGGACTTCCCGAACCCTTTGCCAAGCGGACGGTAGAGGGAGATCTGGGCCTGCGCTACAATGCCCGGAATATTGTCCAGGCCTGGGGAGAGGAGAGATTTAAAAAACTTCTTGCTGATTTTTACCCGGATCAGGTAAAGGAAGAAGATCTGAAGGAATACCTGCAGAAAATCGAGAGGAAGCCGGGGCGTGTTCCTCTATCCGATTCGGAGAAAAAAATAGATGCAGCCCTGGGAAGGACTGCAGTTGGTATGAGCAGTGACCGGCACTGCGGGATGCTGGAACAGGTTTATACCCCTCAGGGCCCGGTTTTATTCCAGTATGGCAAGGATTTAACCGGGGTGAAAAAGGTAATCGGGTGCGGGGGAGTGCTTGCTAAAGGAACGGACCCTCCTTTGATAATCGGTGGAGTAGCAGAAGGAACGGGGGAAAGGCAGGTTCTGCGCCCGCAGAACCCGGATTTTTTCCTGGACCGTGATTATGTTTTATTTGCTGCAGGCCTTCTGGCGGAAGATTATCCCCAAGCAGCCTTCAGGCTTATGGAAAATTCACTAATAAAAATTGAAAGGGGCAAAAGTTAGAAATGGAGCTGGCAAAAGGATCGCTTGCAAATGAAAAGTTAACCTGGGAGCAAATGGAAGAAGAGAGGAAAGAAATTCTTCTGCAGTGGCCCACAGGGAAAGAAGTGGACCTGGAAGAGGGTATTGAATTCCACAAGCGCCTTCCTGAAAACAAGCGCATGGCGGATGTACTGGGGCAGGCCAAAGAGGAAAGAAAAACCCTGATCCAACCCCGGGCCGGAGTAGCCCTGGTTGACGAGCATATAGAGCTTTTGAAGTACCTCCAGGATAATGGGGAAGCAGACCTGCTCCCAACAACCATTGACAGCTATACCCGCCAAAATAGGTACCAGGAAGCGGAAAAGGGGATCCTGGAAAGTAAAAACCAGGGGCGTTCTCTGCTGAACGGTTTCCCTGCTGTAAACCATGGTGTTGGAGTAAGCCGGCGGGTAATCAATGCCCTGGACCGACCGGTCCAGATCCGGCACGGAACCCCGGATGCCCGGCTTTTGGCGGAAATTACTCTGGCCGCAGGATTTACCGATTTTGAAGGAGGCGGGATTTCCTACAATATCCCCTATGCTAAAAAAGTTTCCCTGGAAGATACCCTGAGTTACTGGCAGTACGTGGACCGCCTTGTCGGTTATTACGCCGAGCAGGGAGTAATTATTAACCGGGAGCCCTTTGGCCCCCTGACCGGGACTCTTGTGCCGCCCTCTGTTTCTCATGCAGTGGCGATAATTGAAGCTCTCCTCGCAGCTGAACAGGGCGTGCGGGCCATTACTATAGGTTACGGGCAGTGCGGAAATCTATTCCAGGACCTTGCTGCCCTGCAAACCCTGGAAGAACTCGGGGAAGAATACCTGGAGAAAGCAGGGCACGGAGATGTTCTCCTGACCACCGTTTTTCACCAGTGGATGGGTGGTTTTCCCCAGGATGAAGCCAAGGCTTTTGGAGTGATCTCCTGGGGTGGAGTTACCCCTTCCCTGGCTGCTACAACAAAAATAATTGTCAAGACCCCCCACGAGGCCATGGGAATTCCCACAATGGAAGCCAACGCCCAGGGACTCAGGGCTACCAAACAAATGGTCAATATGCTCCGAGACCAGGTTATAGAACAGTCCAAAAAGCTGGACCTGGAAAAAGAGCTGATCCAGGACGAAGTTAAAGCCATTATCGACAAAGTCCTGGAGTTGGGAGAAGGAGACCTGGCTCAAGGGGTTGTGGCTTCCTTCCAGGCCGGTGTACTGGATATTCCCTTTGCCCCCTCCCGGTATAACAAGGGACTGACCTTGCCAGCCCGGGATAATGAAGGGGCAGTTAGATTTTTGGATACAGGGAACCTACCCTTTCCCAAAGAAATAATTGAGCACCACCAGGAGATGCTAAAAGAGCGAGGACGCAGCGAAGGAAGGGATCCCAGCTTCCAGATGGTAATCGACGATATTTATGCCATTGGGAAAGGAATGCTGGTTGGGCGGCCCCGTTGAAAGGAGTCTTGAAATATGGAGATAATTGACGTTATAGCTGCACCCGGTTCAACCGGGTTTTACTTCGATGATCAGCAGGCAATAAAGCAGGATGCAGAAGAAGATGGCTTTGCCTACCTGGGACAGACCAGAACAGCAGGTTTTAGTTCGATTCGCCAGAAAGGGGAATCCCTTTCCATTATGCTCGTTTTGGACAATGGGCAGGTAGCCTGGGGAGATTGTGCTGCCGTCCAGTACTCCGGTGCAGGGGGCCGGGATCCGCTCTTTCTGGCCCGGGATTTTAAACCCCTGGTTGAGGGCCAAATAAAAGATATCCTGGTAGGGAGAGAGCTGACCTCCTTTCGGGAGCTGACCAGGGAGGTGAACAATTATGAGCTAGGAGGGAGGCCCCTTCACCTTGCTTTACAGTATGGCCTCTCCCAGGCCCTATTAGATGCTGTGGCCCGGGCCCGCCAGAAATTAATGGTGGAGGTTCTCCTGGCGGAATACGAGCTGCCCCGGCCGGATAAGGGAATTCCGATTTTTGCCCAGACCGGCGATGACAGGTATACCAACGTGGACAAGATGATAATTAAAGAGGTAGATGTTCTGCCCCACGGACTGATAAATAACGTTAAGAAAAAACTCGGTCCCCGGGGTGAGAAGCTGATCGAATATATTCAGTGGATAAAAAGCAGAATAGAGAAAATAGGCGCAGAAGACTACCGGCCCATCTTTCATTTTGATGTTTATGGAACCATAGGTATTGCCTTCGCGGACAACATGCAGGCCATGCGGGATTACCTTCTCCAGGTTGAACAGGCTGCTGCTCCCTTTAAGGTCCGGGTTGAGGGTCCCATGGATGCTGGTAATAAAAAGGACCAGATAGAACAGCTGGCCCGCCTGACTGCTATGCTGGACGAAGGTGGTAGTGGGTTGGAGCTTGTTGCTGATGAGTGGTGTAATACCCTGCAGGATATTAAGGATTTTGTTGCCGCAGGGGCTGGCCACATGATGCAGATAAAAACTCCCGACCTGGGTGGTGTGGAGAATACTGTGGAAGCAGTTCTCCACTGCCTGGAAAATGGAGCAGGTGCTTACCAGGGTGGGACCTGCAATGAGACCGACCGTTCGGCCCGGGTTTGTGTCCACACTGCTCTTGCGGCCCGGCCCCAACAGATGCTGGCCAAACCGGGGATGGGTGTTGATGAAGGTTTAATGATTGTTCAGAACGAGATGAACCGGACCCTGGCTCTCCTGGAAAGGGGGCAAAACAATGGATAAAGAAATTACAATTCTTTCGCCGACTGCCATTCTGGGTTACGGCTTTCCCAGAACATCCTGGGAAAAGGGGCTCCAGGCCAAACCCGACCTGATTGCTGTTGATGCGGGTTCGGTAGATCCCGGTCCCTTTTACCTCGGTTCGGGAAAATCCTTTACCGACCGCAGTGGAGTCAAGAGAGATCTGAGGTACATTCTGAACGGGGCCGTGGAACTCAATATCCCGGTTTTAATTGGGACGGCCGGCGGGGCAGGAGCCGATACCCACCTGCAGTGGTGCAGGGAAATTATCGCTGCAATCGCCCGGGAGGACGGTTTGCAGTTTGACCTGGCAGTAATCGGGGCTGAAGTTCCCAAAAAACAGGCTCGCGATTGGTACAGGCAGGGAAAATTCGAAGAAAATGGAGACCTGCCCCTTAATGAGGAAGAACTTGAAAAAGCAGACCGGATTGTTGCCCAGATGGGCAGCGAACCGTTTATAAATGCCCTGGAAAAGGGTGCCCAGGTGATCCTGGCGGGGCGGGCTTATGATCCATCGGTTTTTGCAGCCTATCCCATCTGGAAGGGTTACGATCCCGCCCTGGCTTTACACCTGGGAAAAATACTGGAATGTGCGGCAATTGCTTCCGAACCTGGCAGTGGACGGGACGCGATGTTGGGTGTTCTGGGAGAGGATTATTTTCAGGTGGAACCCCTGAATACTAAAAGGCGTTGCACACCAACTTCCGTTGCGGCGCATACTCTTTACGAGAAAAAAGACCCGTTGCACCTCCCCGGGCCAGGAGGAGAACTTAACCTGGAGGAAACTTCGTTTAAGGCAATTAGTGACCGGAGGGTTGAAGTCAGGGGAACCAGATTTGTACCCACCCCCAGCTATTTTTTAAAGCTGGAAGGAGCAAAAAAGGTTGGCTACCGGACAATTTCCATCGCGGGGGTCCGGGATCCCATAATGATCAGAGAAATTGACAATATTATCCGGGAAGTCAGAGCAGAGGTGGAGGATAATTTCCAGGGGGAGATTGATCCTTCCCAGTTCCATATCCTTTTCCGGACCTACGGTAAGGATGGCGTAATGGGTGACCTGGAACCTGCTCCATTTGAGGGGCATGAGCTGGGGCTCGTTATTGAAGCAGTTGCTCCAACCCAGGCCTGGGCGGATACACTCTGCAGCTTTGCTCGTTCTACAATGCTCCATTATGGATATGCTGGTCGGATTTCTACTGCCGGAAATCTTGCCTTTCCCTATTCCCCTTCGGATTTTTCGGGGGGAGCGGTTTATGAATTCAATATCCACCACCTTGTGGCAGTGGAAGACCCCGCAGGACAATTTCCGGTAAAATTCAACCCTGGCTTTGAAGGGAGGGGCCCTGATGCCTGAGAAATCTCTAATCGAACTCTGCAGGGTTATCCGCAGCAAAAATGCGGGACCTTTTGAGCTCACGCTGGACCTTATTTTTAAGAACACTGAAGATTACGAGAAGGTAAAGGAAACCCGGGGAATTAATCCCGAATTAATCGCCCGGCTGTACCGGATACCGGAAAAAGACGTTTTAAGCCTGGTCTATTTTGATCCGGCACGGGCCATAAAAGCAACCATTAAAAGGCCCTTTGGGGCAGGTTCCCTCGGGGAAACTGATGTTTATGGAGCGCAGCAGCATGCACCCCTCCTGGAAGTGGAACTTGATCTTCCCGCTGATTTTGACAAGCAAAAGGACCTGGGGTAAGATAAAGGGAAGGGAAAGGAGGGGAAACAATGATCAAGAGCTTTTCCCATTCAGTATACTTTGCCCCGCGGGGCCGAAAAAGGTTATTGGAGTTGGGTAATAATCTGGCCCAGCGTTACCTTTCTCCCGAAGATTTTCTTATCGGCTTTGTCGGCGACGCTGGAGCAGGCAAATCGGTTTTAATTAACGGGATGTTTCCAGGTCTGACCCTGACCAATGATGATACTGGAATTAACATCCGCCCGCTTCCCCTTCTCGAGCACTTTTCTGAGAACCGGTTTACCAGCCACACCTATCACGTAGATATGCGGTTTGAAAGTGCTTTTCATCAGCCCTGGGAACTTACTGAAGCGGTAGTTAAAGCCCTGCGCTATAACCGCCGGGTTATTATCGAACACTTTGACCTTATCGCAGACCAGATTGGACTCAAACCCCAGGTTCTCCTTGGAATAGGGGAGGAAGTAATTATTACCAGGCCCGGGCTTTTTGGTCCAGTGGCCGAGGAAATAAAAAACATTGTCTACAAGTCCCTGCGTTACAGGAAAATGGCCCATACAGCCGAAGATCTTACTTCTCTTGTTATCGATCAATTGGGGTTTGAAACGCCTCCCAATCACAGCGACATCCGAAGCGGTTTTATTCTCCACTTTGAAGAACTTCCCGACTTTAATATTGAGGATATTCAGGAAGGCGTGGAGAACTATATTGAAAAGGACCTACCGGTGACCTATATTGACGACGGGCATATTGCCCTGGGAGGAAATCAGTTTTCCTGTACCGGTCCCCGGGTTCACGTTCGACGAACAGGGGAAATTCGGGGCTTTCGCCTTTTACCCGATTTTTTCCACGATCCCCAGAGCAGGCGATACCTGCTGGCGGGAATGGTGGGAGAGCAACGGAGCCAATTCGAATTACTCAAGGCTGAGTAAGGAGGAAATATCTTGGAAGAAAAAAAAAGAAGTGATGGACGCAAAAACGACGAATTGCGCCAAATTGGATTCACCAGGCATTACACAAAATATGCCGAGGGTTCGGTCCTGGTAAAATCAGGGGAAACCCTTGTTATCTGTAATGCTTCTGTGGAGAACAAGGTCCCCCATTTTCTCCGGGGGGAGAACCAGGGGGGGGTAACTGCAGAATATTCCCTTCTGCCCCGCTCCACCAATCAGCGGGTTGTAAGGGAAATCGCCAAGGGGAAACCTTCCGGCAGGACGCAGGAAATTCAGCGTTTAATCGGCAGGGCTCTCCGTTCAGTTGTTGATTTAAACTTGCTGGGAGAAAACACTATCTGGGTGGACTGTGATGTAATCCAGGCCGATGGCGGAACCAGGACGGCTGCACTTTCAGGGGCCTTTGTTGCCCTGGTGGATGCAGTTAATTACATGCTGGATAAGAATATGATCAAAAAATCTCCCCTGAAATCCTTCCTGGCAGCAACAAGCGTGGGAATTGTGGAGGGAGAAAAACTCCTGGACCTTTCTTTTTTTGAGGATTCCCGGGCCCAGGTAGATCTTAACCTGGTGATGACGGATAATGAAGAGGTAGTTGAAATACAGGGGACAGCTGAAGGGGATCCCTTTTCCCTCGATGACTTAGAACAGATGATGTTTCTGGCCCAGCTGGGTATCCAGGAGATAATAGAAAAGCAAAAGGAAAGTCTTGGTGAATTGTCCAGGCTGGTTGGCAACGAAAGAGGGTGAAACTATGGAAATTGTTCTTGCTACGGGAAATCCGGGTAAGGTAAGGGAGATCGAGGAAATATTAAAGCCCTATGGGCTGGACCTGGTTTCTCTTGCCCATCTTCCCCAGGTTGATTCCCCCAGCGAAACGGGGAAGACTTTCGAAGAAAATGCCCGGATAAAGGCAGATTTCTATGCTCACCACTTTCAAAAGCCAGCCCTTGCTGACGATTCGGGCCTGGAAGTGGAATACCTTGGGGGAGGCCCCGGAATTTATTCCTCCCGGTTCGCCGGTCCCGAGGCTACCGACGAGGAGAGAAATAAAAAGCTTTTAACCCTTTTAAAGGGAGTCCCTTTTTCCCAGCGCAGGGCTGCTTTTATCTGTGTTGCAATTTTGGTAACTCCCGAGGGGGAGGAATTAAAAACAGAGGGGCGGCTGGAGGGCTACATCGCAACTCGACCCGCTGGAGACCAGGGGTTTGGTTATGACCCGGTTTTTTTCCTGCCAGAATACGATAAAACCACTGCTGGACTGGGCAAACAAAAGAACAAGATTAGCCACAGGTACCGCGCATTCAAGGCAATGGGAGAATTGCTTTCCAGACAGGGCTATTAAATCAGGCGGGAAAATGTTGCCTACTTTCTTGGGAAAAATCTTGACCTAAAGCCCAATTTCGGTTATACTCTTAATTGAAGGTCGGGCTACACCGGAGCGTGGCGCAGTCTGGCAGCGCGCCTGCTTTGGGAGCAGGAGGTCGAAGGTTCAAATCCTTTCGCTCCGACCAGTTTAAGCGGGAGTAGCTCAGTTGGCTAGAGCATCAGCCTTCCAAGCTGAGGGTCGCGGGTTCGAACCCCGTCTCCCGCTCCACTTAAAACCATCGGATCCCCTTTGGGGATCCGTTTAAATTTTTGGTTTGGTTGCCTTGCCGGTGAAGGTTATTACCGGGAATTTGCTAATTGAATTTATCCCTTGCATTCGGGTTCCTTTTCTCTTATAATAATAATGCGGACTTTTGCAAGGTAATTTTAAAAATTGCGCCTGTAGCTCAGGGGACAGAGCAGTGGACTTCTAATCCATTAGTCGGGGGTTCAAATCCTCCCAGGCGCACCATTTTCTCAAGAATATGGTGGGTGTAGCTCAGGTGGTTAGAGCGCAGGATTGTGGTTCCTGAGGCCGTGGGTTCGAATCCCATCACTCACCCCAGGTTTATCAGGGGAGGCGTTAAGCCTCCCTTTTTGATTCTCCTTTCTTTTTTGCAGTACTTCTATAAAAGGACTACCCCTTTTTCATCAAGGTTGAAATAGGCAAAAAGGAAAAGGGAAAAAACCAAAAAGGGCGTAATAGATTAGCATATTATTTTTTCGGGGAGTGGTTTTTTGTTTCGCTGTCCTCAATGCGGGGAGAGAATTTCCCGATTAAACCGGTACTGCCCCAAATGTGGTAAAAAAGCAAAGAAAAAAGGGGAGGAGAAACTCCCTCGATTTTTATTTTAATCTGGAGAGGAGCAGTTAAATGACCCGTTTTCTTATCTTCTTTCTAA